>NZ_CP163435.1:2523529-2838970 GCF_041051975.1 Streptomyces sp. R21
TGCGGGCCAGCGTCATGAGCTGCGGGGTGTCGCGCAGGGCGCCGAGGAGCTGGTCCACGGTGTCCGGTTCCAGGGTGGGCGGCCAGGGCCAGGCCCCCAGAAAGCGGCCGACGAGCCGGTCGTCGAGTTCCTCGACGCGCAGGGTCCGGTCGGTCTCCTCGTTGAACTCGCCCCGGTAGACGGCGACGCGGCAGGTGACCACGGCACGGCACTGGCCGTACACGGTCATGAACGTCCTGATCGCCGCGGCCACCTGCGGGCGCTGTCCGGTCGGGACCTCGTCGAGTCCGTCGAAGTAGAGGGCGAGCCGGCCCTCGTCGAGGGCGCGCGCGACCCACTTGTCGGCCTTGGGGAAGCCGTGCTCGGCGAAGTGCCCGACGATGTGGTGGACGAGATCGCCGTCGGCCAGGTCCACGGAGCGCAGGGAGAGGAGGACGGGGATGTCGGTCGGTGTCCCGAGGTCGACTCGGTGTCTGCGGCGCGGGTCGTACCAGGTGCGCTCGGGCAGCAGGTCGGGCCGGTAGCGCTGCCGGGCCCAGGCGAGCGCCGTGTGGCGCAGCAGCATCGTCTTGCCCGCACCGGGCACGCCGAGCACCACGGTCCGGCGTGCATCCCCCAGTGTGACGGCGGCCTCCCCCACCTCGGCCGCGGCGCCGAAGCCGGTCGCGGTGCGCAGCGGGACGTAGACCGAGGCCATATCCAGGGCTCGGGCCTCCTCCGGGCGGAAGGAGACGGAGAAGCGGTGATGGCGTTCGTACACCTTGACCGTGTAACGGCGCAGCGCGGTGCGGGCGAGGAGCGCGCTGCCCGCGAGCCGGTTGTAGAGCGCGGTGCCGGCCAGGTCGACGAGGCGCTTGAACACGTCCTTCAGTTTCAGGGCGAGGACGCCCAGGACGAAGGCGGCAGCGGCTGGCAGCCACGTATGCAATCGGTCCCCCATGGACGCCCCCCGCGCCGCCGCGCCGTAGCCGGAAGGGCAGAATACGAGGGGCGGCCCACCCGTGTCCCCGACCTGGCGGAAGTCCCGGGCGCGGGGCTCTGACCAGGGCCGCAGTGACGCACACCACAGCGTCCCAGGATTTGGGACATACATGTCCGCATGGTGGACGATGGTGGACTGGCCCGAGATCCCCGTGACACGCTTCCGTCATGTCTGGAACTGGAATTGCCTTGGTGAGTCGGCGGCACGTCGACCTCGGCCGCATGTCCAGCGCCATCTGTCCGGCGAGCTGACCAGTCCAGCAACGCCGCTTCCCCGCTCTCTTGTGACCCTTGCGCAATGACGCGCCCATACTTCCGTATGCGCCCGCATGTGCAGGTCAGAGCCGCTTTCAGACCTGTCCCGCAGTCCCGAAGGACGTAACAGCCATGGCCGCCACCCCGCAGAATCCCGCCGCGCCCCGCCGCAAGGTGAGCCGTCACCGCGGCGAGGGTCAGTGGGCCGTGGGTCACTTCACCCCGCTCAACGGCAACGAACAGTTCAAGAAGGACGATGACGGTCTCAATGTGCGGACACGCATTGAGACGATCTACTCCAAGCGGGGTTTCGACTCGATCGACCCCAATGACCTGCGTGGCCGCATGCGCTGGTGGGGTCTCTACACCCAGCGCAAGCCCGGGATCGACGGCGGCAAGACCGCGATCCTGGAGCCGGAGGAGCTGGACGACAAGTACTTCATGCTGCGCGTCCGTATCGACGGCGGCCGGCTGACCACCGAGCAGCTGCGCGTCATCGGCGAGATCTCGCAGGAGTTCGCGCGCGGCACCGCCGACCTCACCGACCGGCAGAACGTGCAGTACCACTGGATCCGCATCGAGGACGTCCCGGAGATCTGGGACCGGCTGGAGGCCGTGGGCCTGTCCACGACCGAGGCCTGCGGTGACACGCCCCGCGTCATCCTCGGTTCGCCCGTCGCCGGCATCGCCGAGGACGAGATCATCGACGGCACGCCCGCCATCGAGGAGATCCACCGTCGCGTCATCGGCAACCCCGAGTTCTCGAACCTGCCCCGCAAGTTCAAGACCGCGATCTCCGGCTCGCCGCTGCTGGACGTGGCGCACGAGATCAACGACGTCGCCTTCGTCGGCGTGAACCACCCGGAGCACGGCCCCGGCTTCGACCTCTGGGTCGGCGGCGGCCTCTCCACCAACCCGAAGATCGGCCAGCGTCTCGGTGCCTGGGTGCCGCTCGACGAGGTCGCGGACGTGCACGTCGGCGTCCTGTCGATCTTCCGCGACTACGGCTACCGGCGGCTGCGCACCCGCGCCCGTCTGAAGTTCCTGGTCGCCGACTGGGGCGTCGAGAAGTTCCGCCACGTCCTAGAGGACGAGTACCTGAAGCGCAAGCTCGTCGACGGCCCGGCCCCCGACCAGCCGGTCGCCCGCTGGCGCGACCACGTCGGCGTGCACCGGCAGCAGGACGGCAACTTCTACGTCGGCTTCGCGCCGCGCGTCGGCCGGATCGACGGCGCGACGCTCACGAAGATCGCCGAAGTGGCCGCGGCACACGGCTCGGGCCGGCTGCGCACCACCGTCGAGCAGAAGATGATCGTGCTCGACGTGGCGGAGGACCAGGTCGGCTCCCTGGTCGAGGGCCTGGAGGCGCTCGACCTCACCGTCAGCCCCTCCCCGTTCCGGCGCGGCACGATGGCCTGCACCGGCATCGAGTACTGCAAGCTCGCCATCGTCGAGACCAAGGTGCGCGGCGCCTCGCTGATCGACGAACTGGAGCGCCGTATCCCGGAGTTCGACGAGCCGATCACCATCAACATCAACGGCTGCCCGAACGCCTGCGCCCGTATCCAGGTCGCGGACATCGGTCTCAAGGGCCAGCTGGTTCTCAACGACCAGGGTGAGCAGGTCGAGGGCTTCCAGGTACACCTGGGCGGCGCCCTCGGCCTGGAGGCCGGGTTCGGCCGCAAGGTCCGTGGTCTGAAGGTCACTTCGGAGGAGCTGCCCGACTACGTCGAGCGTGTCCTCACCCGCTTCCAGCAGGAGCGCGAGGACGGCGAGCGGTTCGCCACCTGGGCCGCGCGCGCCAGCGAGGAGGCCCTCTCATGAGCGAGCGTGCGGCGCCGTTCTACTGCCCCTACTGCGGCGACGAGGACCTGCGTCCCAGCGAGCAGGGCCACGGCGCATGGGAATGCGGAGCGTGCAATCGAGCCTTCCAGTTGAAGTTCCTCGGGCTGCTCGCCCGGGGCCTTCAGAACAACACTGGTGGAGGGGACGAGATATGACGACCACTCAGGCAGACACGGCCGATACGAAGCCGGGGACCGGCCGCGACACGGAGGCGTCGGACGGCCGCGACGCCGAGCTCAAGGCGCTCGCCGAACAGGCCGGACGCGATCTGGAGGACGCCTCCGCGCTGGAGATCCTCCAGTGGGCCGCCGGCACCTTCGGCAAGAAGTTCTGCGTGACCTCCTCCATGGAGGACGCGGTGGTCGCCCACCTCGCCTCCCGCGCCTTCCCCGGCGTGGACGTCGTCTTCCTCGACACCGGCTACCACTTCCCGGAGACCATCGGCACCCGGGACGCGGTCGAGGCCGTGATGGACGTCAACGTCATCACGCTCACCCCGCGCCAGACGGTCGCCGAGCAGGACGCCGAGTACGGGCCGAAGCTGCACGACCGCGACCCGGACCTGTGCTGCGCACTGCGCAAGGTCAAGCCCCTTGAAGAGGGCCTGACTTCGTACGACGCCTGGGCGACCGGTCTGCGCCGCGACGAGTCCCCGACCCGGGCGAACACCCCGGTCGTCGGCTGGGACGAGAAGCGCCGCAAGGTCAAGATCTCGCCGATCGCCCGTTGGACGCAGGACGACGTGGACGAGTACGTGGCAGAGCACGGGGTCCTCACCAACCCCTTGCTGATGGACGGCTACGCGTCCGTCGGCTGCGCGCCCTGCACGCGCCGCGTGCTGGAGGGCGAGGACGCCCGCGCCGGACGCTGGGCGGGCCGCGGCAAGACCGAGTGCGGGCTGCACGGCTGACCATGACCGAGATCCCCTCGAACCAGGAGAACCAAGTGACGACCGGAGCCACCATCTGGCTCACGGGTCTGCCGAGTGCCGGCAAGACCACCATCGCGTACGAGCTGGCGGGCCGGCTGCGCGAGGAGGGCCACCTCGTCGAGGTGCTGGACGGCGACGAGATCCGCGAGTTCATCTCGGCGGGCCTCGGCTTCAGCCGCGAGGACCGGCACACCAATGTGCAGCGCATCGGCTTCCTCGCCGAGCTGCTCGCCCGTAACGGCGTCAAGGCGCTCGTCCCGGTGATCGCGCCGTACGCGGACAGCCGTGAGGCGGTGCGCAAGCGCCACCAGGAGAGCGGCGCCGCGTACATCGAGGTGCACGTGGCGACCCCGGTCGAGGTGTGCTCCGTACGCGATGTGAAGGGGCTGTACGCCAAGCAGGCCGCCGGCGAGCTGAAGGGGCTCACCGGGGTCGACGACCCGTACGAGGAGCCCGAGTCGCCCGATCTGCGGATCGAGTCGCACACCCAGACCGTGCAGGAGTCCGCGGCCGCGTTGCACGGGCTGCTCAATGAGAGGGGTCTCGCATGACGACGACCGTTGCCAAGGTGCAGGGGGGCGAGACGGACGCTCCGTACGCCCTCTCCCACCTGGACGCGCTGGAGTCCGAGGCGGTGCACATCTTCCGCGAGGTCGCGGGCGAGTTCGAGCGGCCGGTGATCCTCTTCTCCGGCGGCAAGGACTCCATCGTCATGCTGCACCTCGCCCTGAAGGCCTTCGCCCCCGCGGCGATCCCCTTCTCGCTGCTGCACGTGGACACCGGGCACAACTTCCCCGAGGTGCTGGAGTACCGCGACCGCGCGGTGGCCACCCATGGGCTGCGCCTCCATGTGGCCTCCGTCCAGGACTACATCGACCGCGGTGTGCTCAAGGAACGCCCCGACGGCACCCGCAACCCCCTGCAGACTCTCCCGCTCACCGAGAAGATCCAGGCCGAGAAGTTCGACGCCGTCTTCGGCGGCGGACGCCGCGACGAGGAGAAGGCCCGCGCCAAGGAGCGGGTGTTCTCGCTGCGGGACGAGTTCTCCCAGTGGGACCCCCGCCGCCAGCGCCCCGAACTGTGGAACCTCTACAACGGCCGCCACGCCCCCGGTGAACACGTCCGGGTGTTCCCGCTCTCCAACTGGACCGAGCTGGACGTGTGGCAGTACATCGCCCGCGAGGGCATCGAGCTGCCCGAGATCTACTTCGCGCACGAGCGTGAGGTGTTCCAACGCGCCGGGATGTGGCTGACCGCCGGCGAGTGGGGCGGCCCCAAGAACGGGGAGACCGTCGAGAAGCGTCTCGTGCGCTACCGGACCGTCGGTGACATGTCCTGCACGGGTGCCGTCGACTCCGACGCGGTGACGCTGGACGACGTCATCGTCGAGATCGCCGCCTCCCGGCTGACCGAGCGGGGCGCGACCCGCGCCGACGACAAGATGTCCGAGGCCGCGATGGAAGACCGTAAGCGCGAGGGGTACTTCTAAGCATGAGCACCACCACGGAACTCTCCGAGACCACACTCCTGCGGTTCGCCACCGCCGGCTCCGTCGACGACGGCAAGTCCACCCTCGTCGGTCGCCTGCTGCACGACTCCAAGTCGATCCTCACCGACCAACTGGAGGCCGTGGAACGGGCTTCGGCCGGCCGCGGCGCCGAGGGCCCCGACCTCGCGCTGCTCACCGACGGCCTGCGCGCCGAGCGCGAGCAGGGCATCACCATCGACGTCGCCTACCGCTACTTCGCCACCCCCAAGCGCCGCTTCATCCTCGCCGACACCCCCGGCCACGTGCAGTACACCCGCAACATGGTGACGGGTGCCTCCACGGCCGAGCTGACGGTGATCCTGATCGACGCCCGCAACGGTGTGGTCGAGCAGACCCGCCGGCATGCCGCCCTCGCGGCGCTGCTGCGTGTCCCGCACGTCGTCCTCGCCGTGAACAAGATGGACCTGGTCGACTACAAGGAGTCGGTCTTCGCCGCGATCGCCGAGGAGTTCACGGCGTACGCGCTCGAACTGGGCGTCCCGGAGGTCACCGCGATCCCGATCTCGGCACTCGCCGGGGACAACGTGGTCGACCCGTCCGCGAACATGGACTGGTACGGCGGCCCGACCGTCCTGGAGCACCTGGAGACGGTTCCGGTCACCCACGACCTGAGCCACTGCCACGCCCGCCTTCCCGTGCAGTACGTGATCCGGCCGCAGACCGCCGAGCACCCGGACTACCGGGGCTACGCGGGCCAGATCGCCGCCGGTTCCTTCCGCGTCGGTGAGTCCGTGACGGTCCTGCCCTCCGGCCACGCGTCGAAGATCGCCGGTATCGACCTGCTCGGCGAGCCGGTCGACGTCGCCTGGACCACGCAGTCGGTGACCGTTCTCCTGGAGGACGACATCGACATCTCGCGCGGCGATCTGATCGTGCCCAGCAAGGACGCCCCGCCGACCACGCAGGACGTCGAGGCGACCGTCTGCCACGTCGCCGACGCCCCGCTGACCGTCGGCCACCGGGTGCTGCTCAAGCACGGCACCCGCACGGTCAAGGCGATCGTCAAGGACATCCCGTCCCGGCTGACCCTCGACGACCTGTCGCTGCACCCGCACCCCGGGCAGCTGGTCGCCAACGACATCGGCCGCGTCAAGATCCGCACGGCCGAGCCGCTGCCGGTCGACGCGTACGCCGACTCCCGCCGCACCGGCTCGTTCATCCTGATCGACCCGGCCGACGGCACCACCCTGACCGCGGGCATGGTCGGCGAGTCCTTCGCCTCTCCGGAGCCGGTGAAGGACGAGGGCGACGACGACGGGTGGGACTTCTGACATGAACTCCACCGACTTCTACTCCACGTTCGCGAAGGAGGGCGGCCGCGTCGGCAGCGGCGCCCTCGGCAGCGGGCAGGGCGGGGTCGCGCGATGTGCGTGATGACGTACGCGCACCGCCTGCGCGCCCACGCCCCCCACCGCCTGCGTAAACGAAGACCTGCCGACCTCCCGGCCACGGCCTGAGAAAACCGTGACCGCCGGGCCAACGAGAGGAACCCCTCCCGTGCCTGCCACGCTCCGCTCCACCGCCGTACGCCGCGGCCTCGCCGTCATAGCAGCCCTGCCCCTGCTCGTCCTCGCCGCCTGCAGCTACGGCTCCGAGGCCAAGGACGACACGAAGGCGAAGGTCGCCGCCGGGTCGAAGAAGATCGACGGTCTCGACACCGTGAAGATCGGCTACTTCGGCAACCTCACCCACGCCACGGCGCTGGTCGGCAACCAGAAGGGCTTCTTCCAGAAGGAGCTCGGCGCCACCGAGGCCAAGTACTCGATCTTCAACGCCGGCCCCTCCGAGATCGAGGCGCTGAACTCCGACTCGATCGACATCGGCTGGATCGGCCCCTCCCCGGCGATCAACGGCTACACCAAGTCCGCCGGCAAGAACCTGCGCATCATCGGCGGCTCGGCGTCCGGCGGCGTGAAGCTCGTGGTGAACCCGAAGAAGATCAAGTCCCTCAAGGACGTCAAGGGCAAGAAGATCGCGACCCCGCAGCTCGGCAACACACAGGACGTCGCGTTCCTCAACTGGGCCGCGGAGCAGGGCTGGAAGGTCGACGCGGAGAGCGGCAAGGGCGACGTCTCGGTCGTCCGCACGGACAACAAGATCACCCCGGACGCCTACAAGTCCGGCTCCATCGACGGCGCCTGGGTGCCGGAGCCGACCGCGTCCAAGCTGGTCGCCGAGGGCGGCAAGGTGCTGCTCGACGAGTCGACCCTGTGGCCCGACAAGAAGTTCGTGATCACTAACATCATCGTGTCGCAGAAGTTCCTCAAGGCCCACCCGAAGGTCGTCGAGGCCGTCCTCAAGGGCTCCGTCGAGACCAACAAGTGGATCAACGCCAACCCGGACGAGGCGAAGGCCGCCGCGAACGCCCAGCTCAAGACGGACTCCGGCAAGGAACTGCCGGCCGGCGTGCTGGACCCGGCCTGGAAGTCCATCCAGATCACCAACGACCCGCTGGCCTCCACCCTCAACACCGAGGCGGCACACGCGGTCAAGGCCGGTCTCCTCGACAAGCCCGACCTGAACGGGATCTACGACCTGACCCTGCTCAACAAGGTCCTCAAGGCCGCGGGCGAGAGCACGGTCACCGACGCCGGTCTCGGCGCCAAGTAACCCGGCACACCGATGAGTTCCCAGGAGGTGACGACCATGGCAACAACCT
Organism: Streptomyces sp. R21; assembly: GCF_041051975.1. GTDB lineage: Bacteria > Actinomycetota > Actinomycetes > Streptomycetales > Streptomycetaceae > Streptomyces. Next base: position 2,531,750 of record NZ_CP163435.1, read on the forward strand.
TCGCCAAGGCCGCCGACGCCACGACGTCGGTGGAGCACGCCGCACGGATCGAGCACGTCTCGAAGTCCTTCGCCGGACCCGCCGGGCAGCAGCTCGTCCTCGACGACATCACCCTCGATGTCGCACCGGGCGAGTTCGTCACCCTCCTGGGGGCCTCGGGCTGCGGCAAGTCGACGCTGCTGAACCTGGTCGCCGGGCTCGACCGGCCGAGTGCGGGCAGCATCAGCACCCACGGCCGCCCGGCCCTGATGTTCCAGGAGCACGCCCTCTTCCCGTGGCTGACCGCGGGCAAGAACATCGAACTCGCCCTGCGGCTGCGGGGCGTGGCGAAGTCGGAGCGCCGCGACCGGGCCGAGGAACTCCTCGAACTCGTCCGGCTGAAGGGCGCGTACGGCAAGCGCGTGCACGAGCTGTCCGGCGGTATGCGCCAGCGGGTGGCGATGGCCCGGGCGCTCGCCCAGGACAGCGGACTGCTGCTGATGGACGAGCCGTTCGCCGCGCTCGACGCGATCACCCGGGACGTACTGCACGACGAACTGACCCGGATCTGGCGCGAGACGAAGCTGTCGGTCCTCTTCGTCACGCACAACGTGCGCGAGGCGGTGCGGCTCGCCGAGCGGGTGGTGCTGCTCTCCTCCCGCCCGGGGCGGATCGCGCACGAGTGGACCGTGGACATTCCGCAGCCGCGCCGCATCGAGGACGCCGCCGTGGCGGAGCTGTCCGTCGAGATCACCGAACAACTGCGTGGGGAGATCCGCCGCCATGGCCAGCACTGAGACCAAGGCCGACGCGACCGGCAAAAACGGCCAGGACATGGCCGGTCTGGAGGCCGGCCTCGACGCGCTGGAGACGGTCCAGACGGGGCGCACGCCGTTCCGGCAGACCTTCGTCCAGAAGATCCTGCCCCCTCTCGTCGCCATCGCGCTGGTGGGGCTGGTGTGGCAGGCGCTGATCACCTTCAAGGTCGTCGACGACCCGAGCAAGCTGCCCTCACCGGCGGACGTGTGGGGCGAGCTCAAGGCCGCCTGGCTGGAAGGCAAGCTGCTCGGCTACGTCTGGACCAGTGTCGAGCGGGGCCTGCTGGGCTTCCTGCTGGCGCTCGCCATCGGTACCCCGCTGGGTCTGGTGGTGGCCCGGGTGAAGTTCGTGCGCGCGGCGATCGGTCCGATCCTGTCGGGCCTCCAGTCGCTGCCGTCGGTGGCGTGGGTACCGCCGGCCGTCATCTGGCTGGGCCTGGAACCCTCCATGATGTACGCGGTGATCCTGCTCGGCGCCGTCCCGTCGATCGCCAACGGCCTGGTGTCGGGCGTCGACCAGGTGCCCCCGTTGTTCCTGCGGGCGGGCCGGACGATGGGGGCCACGGGCCTGCGCGGCACCTGGCACATCGTCCTGCCGGCGTCCCTGCCCGGTTACGTCGCGGGTCTGAAGCAGGGCTGGGCGTTCTCCTGGCGCTCACTGATGGCGGCGGAGATCATCGCGTCCTCTCCGGAACTGGGCGTCGGCCTCGGCCAGTTGCTGGAGAACGGCCGCACCGCCAGCTCCATGTCCATGGTCTTCCTGGCCATCTTCCTCATCCTGTTCGTCGGCATCGCCATCGACCTGCTGATCTTCAGCCCGGTCGAGCGGTGGGTGCTGCGCACGCGCGGCCTCCTCGTGAAGAGCTGAACTCCCATGCCCGCCCCGGTCCTTCTCGTCATCGCCCACGGCAGCCGCGACCCGCGGCACGCCGCGACGGTGCACGCTCTCGTACGGCGAGTGCGGGCGCTGCGGCCCGGGATGCGCGTGGAGACCGGCTTCCTGGACTTCAACATCCCTTCGGTGAACGGGGTGTTGGATTCGCTGGCGGCGCAGGGTGTACGGGACGTGGTGGCGCTGCCGTTGCTGCTGACCCGCGCCTTCCACGCGAAGGCCGACATCCCGGCGGTGCTGCGGGACGCGCCGCCGCGGCTGCGCATCCGGCAGGCAGAGGTCCTCGGCCCCTCGCCGCTGCTCACGACCGCGCTCGAACGGCGGTTGTACGAGGCGGGGTTGACCCCCGCCGACAAGTCCTCGACCGGGGTCGTGCTGGCCTCGGCGGGGTCCACCGACCCGGAGGCGATCGCAGTGATCGCTGACATCGCGCGGGAGTGGCGGCACACCGGTTGGTGCGCCGTGCGGCCTGCGTTCGCCTCCGCTTCCCTTCCGCGCACCGAGGACGCCGTGCGCGAGCTGCGCGCCCTCGGATGCGCCCGGGTCGCCGTATCCCCCTATGTCCTCGCGCCCGGCTTCCTGCCGGACCGCATCGCACGGGGCGCGGCGGAGGCGGACGTACTGGCCGATGTGCTGGGGCCCGCGCCGGAGGTGGCGCGGGTGCTGCTGGAGCGGTACGACGCGGCGCGGGTGCCCGCGCTGGCGGCGCTCGGTGCGTAAGAGGATGTGACACACAGGCTCTAAGGCCTGCAGAGTTCGTCCCCCAGCGGCGTACGCGCGTACCGCACGATCCGGCCGCTGCGGGTGCGGCTGAGCAACCCGGCGTCGTGGAGGACGGCGAGGTGCTGGCTGACCGCGCCGGGTGTGACGTCGAGGCGGTGGGCCAGTTCGGTGGTGGAGGCGGGTTCGGCGAGCAGAAGCAGCAGGCGGGCGCGGGCCCGGCCGAGCAGACGGACGAGGGTGCGGTCGGTGACCGGGGGCGGGCCCTCGGAGAGGGTGCCGCGGCCGCGGGCCGGATAGATCAGCGTCGGCGGATGTGAGGGATCGATCAGGGGCTGGGCGCCGCGGGCGAACATCGTCGGCAGCAGTACCAGGCCGCGCCCGTCGATGCTGATGTCGGTCCACGGAGCCATGACCGTGAAGTCATCGGTGGACAACTGCAGGCCGTTGCCCGTCCAGCTGAGCCGGTGGTCGAGTCGGGGGAACAGCCCTGCCGCGCCCTGCTCCGCCAACACCCGCCCGTGGTGGGCGAGATCGGCCTCCAGGATGCTCTGCACCCGCGGCCACCAGTCGGCGGCGAGACAGGTGTGCCAGTAGGCGTCGAGCGCGTCCGCGAGCCGGGCGAGGAAGGCCTCGGGCCGGGCAAGTCCCCGGGCGACGAGGGGCGGCAGCGCTTCCTCGGTCCGGTAGGTGGCGCGGAAGTCGGCGATCACGACGTCCGGTGGGGTGGCGCGCAGCTGTGCGAGCTGGTCGGCGAACGTGGGGCGGGCCCGTTCGGGGCGCGGGGTGAGGAAATCCGGCACCCACAGCCACGGAGCGATCAGGGCGGTGAGCAGCTCGCCGTCGAGGTCGTCCAGGCGGGGGCGGATGCGGCGCAGCCACGGCCGGTGGTGCGGGTAGCGGGCCGGGTCGTGCAGGCAGCGCAGCGAGAACGCCGCCTCCTGCAGCGGCGAGTAGGCGAAGGAGGTGTCGGCGAGGTCGCCGATCGCGAACCGGAACTCGATCATTGAGCGCCACGCTAAATCATTGTCGGGGGCGGGCGCATCAGGGTTTGGCTGGGTGCATGACACTCACCGACCAACCCGTCACCCGGGCCGGCGGGCTGCTGCCCGTCGAGCCCGCGCTGCGCAGGCTGACCGTCCTCACTCTCTTCAACGCCTTCGGCAACGGCCTGTTCTTCCCGCTGGGCGTCCTGTACTTCACCCGGATCGTCGGGCTCGACACGACCTCGGTGGGCCTCGGCATGACGGTGGCGGGCCTGGTCGGGGTGGCGGCGGGGGTACCGGCCGGGCGGGCCGCGGACCGGTGGGGCGCCCGCCGGGTGGGGGCACTGCTGTGGGGCGGCTGCGGGCTCGCGACCGCCGCGTACACGCTGGTCACTTCGTACGCGGGCTTCCTGGTCGCGGTGGTCTGTGTGACCGGGCTGATGATGGCGAGCCGGGGCGTCATGGGGGCGGTGTACGCGGAGGTGCTGCCCGTCGCGAGCCGGGTCGAGGCGCGCGCCTATCTGCGGATGATCGTCAACGTGGCGATGGGCGTGGGCGGGGCGTGCGGTGCGGTGGCGCTGCAGATCGACACCCGCGGCGCGTATGTGGTGGTCATCCTGGTGAACGCGGCATCCTTCGCGGCGCCCGCGCTGATGGTGCGGGCGCTGCCGCTCGCCGCGCATGTCGTGGACCGGGCCGCCGAGCCCGAGGGGCCCGCCGGGAGCCGCTGGCGTGCGGTGCGCGATCTGCCCTATCTGGCGGTGACCGTGCTGAACGCGGTCCTGGTCGTGCACTACACGCTCCTCGAAGTCGGGTTGCCCCTGTGGATCGTGGAACGGACCGACGCGCCGCGCTGGGCGGCGGCCCTGCTGATGATCGTGAACTGCGCCCTGGTCGCGCTGCTCCAGGTGCGAGTGGCCCGGCACGCCTCCCAAGTGCCCAGCGCCGTACGGGCGATGGGCTGGTCGGGACTGCTGCTCGCCGTCGCCTGCGCGGTGTACGCCCTGTCGGCGGGCCTGTCCCCGGTGTGGGCGGTGGTGGCCCTGACGGCGGGCTCGGTGGTGCATGTCTTCGCCGAGGTGCTGTCGGCGGCCGGGGCCTGGACGCTCGGCTACGAACTCGCCGACGCCCGCGCCCATGGCGTCTACCAGGGTGTCTTCGGCTCGGGCATGTCCGCGGGCATGATGGCGGGACCGGCGCTGGTCACGGTGACGGCGATCCGGCACGGTTCGGCGGGCTGGGCTCTGCTCGGCGTCCTGTTCGCGGTCGCGGGTCTCGCCATGCGTCCCGCCGTGCGGTGGGCACAGCGGGACGCGTGGCGCGGCGAACCGGCCGCCTCCTAGGCGGACTTGGTGGTGGCCGTGACGGTGACTGCCGGTCCGGTGCCCGCCGCTGTGACGGCCGCGATCGTGACGGTGTACGCGGTGGCGGGCCGCAGACCGCCGACGACCCGGAACATTCCCTTCGCCGAGGGCTGGCCGACAAGGACGTCCCGGCCTCCGACCTCGATCGGGTCACGGCCGTCGGAGACGGTGACGCGGTAGCCGACGACCTCGGCGTCCCCTGTCGCCGTCGGCGGGGTCCAGGCGACGGTGGCCGCGGCGGATGCCTTACGGAGCTTGGGACTTGTGGGTGCGCCGGGCAGCGCGCTCACGGCGGTGGGGGTCAGCGGGAGCGAGGCGAGCGACGGGGCACTGGTGCCGTGGGCGTTGCTCGCGGTGACGGTGACCGTGAAGGGGCCGCCGGACGAGGGGAGCCCGCCGATACGGACGAGCGCGGTGCGCCTGAACTCGGCGGCGGTGACGGCCTGTTCGCCGACCTGTCGGCCGGAGGCGTCGTAGGCGCGCGCCGTGTACCCCGTCACCTGCGAACCGCCGTCCACGAAGCTCGGGTTGAAGGTGACGTACAGCGAGCCGGTGCCCGCCGTGCTCGTGCCGACGCGGGAGGGCGCCTCAGGGGCGGCTTCGGCACCGACCGCTCGATCCAGCAGTCTGCGATGCGCGGGCTCAAGTCCCGCACTGCCGATGATCTCTGACGGTACGTCGGAGATCCCCGTCATGATCTTGTTGCCGCTGGTCACCAGGCCCTTGTTGTCGCCGTCGGACGTGCCCTCCTCCCACCAGTTGTCCTTGACGAGGGTCGGGTCGTTGTTGCCGAGGTCGTCGCGGTAGTCGGTGTGGCGGGAGGCGACGTTGGCATAGGCGGCGTTGTAGAGGACGTTGCCCTCGACGGTCTCGTAGGTGCAGCCGTTGTCGGTGTAGACGCTCTTGCCCAGGCCCCACTGGTCGTGGATGACATTCCCGGTGACCTTCTCGCCGTCGGCCATCGAGGTGCCGGTGAGTCCCTGGGTGTAGATGCCGCCGCCGTCGTCGAGCATCTGCATGTAGTCGAAGATCAGGTTGTCGCGGACGGCGTTGTCGTGGCTGGGGTTGGGCGTCGCCGGGTCGCCGATCTTGTCGGGCCAGCCGCCCCAGCCCAGGGAGATCGCGCTGTAGCCGACGTGGTCGATCTGGTTGTGGGCGATGGTGTTGTGCTGGGTGTGACCGTTGAGGATCGCGACGCCGCCGTGGAACTCCCGGGGCAGACCGTAGAGGTGATTGTTCGTCACCTGCACACCGGACGCGGGGGTTTGGCCGTCGACTCCGCCGATCTCCAGGCCGTTGCCGGAGATGTCGGTGAAGATGGTGCCGTCGACGGTCGAGTCCTTGGAACCGGTACCCAGGTCGAGGCCGGAGGCGCCCAGATGCGCGAAGACGTCGTCACTGAACCCGATGCGCTGCCCGTACGCGAACGACACATTGCCCGGCATCTTGGTCCAGGACGCGAACGGGCAGGTGCCGCCCTCGACGTACTGGCACAGCCCCTGCGTCGCCCAGCCCTTCTCCCCGGTGATGGTGTAACCCGCCTGGATCTCGGAGAAGCCCTCGGGCCGTGACGGCGTGAGCCAGGTGGCGTAGCTGAACTGCAGCCCGCGGAAGGCGATGTCGCGGACGGGTGCGGAGGCGGTCCCCCGTCCGTCGACCAGCTTCTCGGCCTGCGCCGCCTCGACGTCCGCGCTGGCCAGGCTCTCGCCCTTGCGCGGCAGGTAGTAGACACGGTGCGCGGTGCGGTCGAGGTACCACTCGCCGGGCTGGTCCAGGAGTTCGTAGGCGTTCTCGATGTACGTCGCCCTGCCGCTGTTGGTGAGATGGCCCGGCCCGACCATGCTGACCGTCCGGCCGGGGATGTCGGGAAACTCCACGCGCTTGTTGGAGTTGTCCCAGCACGGCTGGGCCATCGTGATCGTGGTGCCCTCGGCGGCGGCGATACGGCAGCGCGGCTCGGTCCACTGGCCGAGGCCGTTGCGCTCGATGTTCCACAGGGCCTCACCGCTGGTGTAGACGAACTCGGCGTCGGCGGGGTGCTTCCAGCGCGCGAGGGCGTCGGAGGACGCCGTGTACCCGGTGGCGGTCTGGGTGAGGGTGACGGGCACGGCGCCGCGCGCCCGCTGGGCGCGCACCCCGTCGACGTACAACTGCCGTGTGTCGGTGAGCCCTTGGGGCGCGGGGGCCGACCAGAGGCCGGGGCGGCCCTCGACCTGCTGCCAGCCGGCGACCTTGCGGCCGCCGCTGATGACGGTGTTCCCGGTGCCCTGCCACACGACCTTGTGCCCGTTCGCGCCCGAGTCCCTGGCATCGAGGACGAGCGGCTTCGAACGGCGGTAGGTGCCGGAGGCGAGGTGGACGGTGAGGTCGCCGTTCAGTTCGGCGACGCGGTCCCGGGCCAGGTCGCGGGCGCGTTCCAGTGTGCGTACGGGGTGCGGGGCGGTGCCGTTCGCGTGGTCGTCCCCGGACGGGGACACATAGAGGTCGGAGGATGTGGAGGCCCCGGTCGCGGTCTCGGCGCCGGGGACCCCCAGGGCCAGCAGCGTGGAGACCAGGGCGATCACGGCGGCTCTTCGGCGCGTGGGCATGTTCCCTCCCATGGGATCAGCCGTACCCAATCCCGGAAAGGTAGGAGCACTGAAGGGTCACCGTCAATGAATCGGACAGGGAAGCGGCGAGAACGTCGACGAATGGCGCGCAACTGAGGCATCGGGCGCCTTAATTCTCTTAATTCATCCGATCAGCGTTCAGATCGCTGGCCGGGGTTCAGTCGAAGGACAGCCCTCCGGTGCGCGTCCGCTTCAGCTCGAAGAAGTCGGGGTGCGCGGCCAGCACCCGGAAGCTGTCGAAGAGTTCCGCCGCCTTGTCGCCGCGCGGGATGGCCCGCAGCACGGGGCCGAACCACACCGTTCCGTCGACATGGATGGTGGGTGTTCCCACGTAGCCGTCCGAGTCGGGCTCCTTGCCCGCGTCGTGACTGCGGCGTACGGCCTCGTCGTACGCGGAGTCGTGGGCCGCGGCGGCGAGTTCGGCCGGGAGGCCGACCTCGGCGAGCGACTCGGCGATCACCGCGTCGAAGTCCTCGGTCTTCCGCTCGTGGATACGGGTGCCGAAGGCCGTGTACAGGTCACGCAGCACCTTGGTGCCGTACTGCTCGGCGGCGGCCACGGCGACCCGCACCGGGCCGATCGACTTGTCGACCAACTCCCGGTACCAGTCCGGGAGTTCATTGCCGATGTTGTGCAGATACAGGCTCATCGGGTGGAAACGGAGGTCGAGCGGGCGCTTGCGCTCGACCTCCAGGATCCAGCGGGAGGTGATCCAGGCGAAGGGGCAGGCGGGGTCGAAGTAGAAGTCGACACGGGTGGGTGATCCGGTGGGCTCGGCATGCGTCATGGCTTCGACACTAGTCGCCGAATGGCACAGAATCCCGGTCCAATTGAATGGTCATTCAGTGGTCCACTTTCCCCACAGCCGCCTGTCGCGGGTCCCGTCCGCTCGCCGCCAGCGCACGCTCGAACACGGGCGCGTCGTCGGGTACGGGCACCGGGTCGGCGAAGCCGTCGTACTGCCGGTAGAGCTCGGCGTGCGTCTCGACCACGTCCCGGACGAAGCGGGCGGCGGCGTCCGAGACGCGGAACTCCTGGCCGGTGGCCGTGGCCACGTCCCAGCCGTGGACCGCCATCTCCTTCACCACCATCGAGGCGATCTCAGCGGCGGGCATCTTCGCCATGCCGAGGTCGATCTCGCCCTCCCACACCGCCGGGTCGTCCCAGGCGGCGACGGCGCGGTCGAGCTGATCGGCGTACGCCTGCGCCCAGTCCGGGTCGGCCGTGAAGTCGTGTCCGGTCAGCTCCTCCGGGAGCGTCTTGCGCAGCGCGCGGTGCTCCAGGCCGTGCGAGGTGTAGAGGACCCAGTGGTTCACCAGAGTGCGGACGTCCCAGTCCCCGCAGTGCGTGGGCTCGGACAGCTGCGCCGCCGTGACCCCGCGGGCCACCCGGGCGGCCTCGGCTGCGCATTCCACCATGTACGGATGTGCGTTCTTGTACGCGTTGTTCATGCGTTCCAGGCTAGGAGCGCCGCGCCCGGTCCTCTTGAACAAACGCGACAGGCTCGGCAGCCTCGTCGGCGAAGCGGACGAGTTCCGCGACCGGCATCGATCCCGCCTCCCTGCGCTCGCGCGCGAAGGCGTTCGCGAGGCGCTGGAGCAGCTCGTTCAGCGGGGTCGGTACGCCGTGCAGCCTGCCGAGGAGCACGATCTCGCCGTTGAGGTAATCGGCCTCGATGGTGCCGGTGCCGCGGTTGAGGGACTGCCAGGAGGAGCCCGCGCCGCGCTGGGAACCGTCGAACGGCTCGAACCGGATCTTGTCGCCCCGGGCCTCCTTCTGCTCCTCCTCGCTCGCGTACGCGATCCCGGCCGCGGCGAGTACGGCCTCGCCCTCGGCGCGCACCCGCTCGTAGAGCTTCAGGCCCTCCTCGCTGGTGAGCACCCCGCTGACCGCCTCGATCGAGTTCGCGAGGTTGCCGAGCAGCTTGGCGTACTGCCAGCGCGTCACGTCGGGCACGACCGGCGCCTCGAAGCGGGAGCTCTCCAGATCCGCGGCGATACGGCGGGCCGTCCCGTCCGTCCCGTCCGTCCCGTCCGTCCCGTCCGTGCCGTGCGGGAAGCGGCCGATGTGCAGGATGCCGGTGAGGGGGGCGCCGGCCGCGGACACGACGCCCGGCTCCACGAACGTGGCGGGCAGCCAGACGCAGACGCCGTACACGCGGCGGAAGCGGCGTAGCGCGAGGCGCTGGCTCTCCACGCCGTTCTGGGCGCAGACGAGGGGCAGTTGCTCGGCGGCGGTGCGGGTGCCGCCCGCCACCGGTGCCGGGGCCCAGGTGTCCAGGGCTGCCTCGCTGTGCTGGGTCTTGACTGCCAGTACCAGTACGTCGTCGGTGCGCAGTTCGCCCAGCGCGGCTGGTCCGTCCACCACCGGGAGGTGGTGTGTGTGCTCGCCGTCCGGCGTCCTGAACCGTAGGCCTCCGTCGCGCAGCGCGGCGTACTGCGCGCCGCGCGCGACCAGCACGACGTCGTGCCCGGCCCCGGCCAGACGGCCACCTATTGCTCCGCCTACGGCGCCTGCCCCGATGATGATGTAGCGCATACGGCCAGCCTCGCACGGCGGGTGTACCGACCACGGGTTTTCGCCCCCTCCGCCCCTACCCGACCCGTCCTCGGGGGCTCCGCCCCCGAACCTCCGCTCCTCAAACGCCGGAGGGGCTATATCCAGCCCGTCCGGCGTTTGAGGACGAGCGCGTCAGCGCGATGCAGGGGGAAAGGGGGCGCAGCCCCCAGGACACGGGAAGGGCAGGGGCGGAGGGGGCGAAACCCCGTAGGGACATCACCCCGTTGACCTTCCCCCAAGGGCAGACCCCAGCCTCGCCGCCATGGACCTCTACCTGAAGCAGAGCCCGTACAGCGACCCCGGCGACCTCGACACCGGCGATCTCCCGCGAGACCCGGGCCAACTGACCGCCCTGGTAAGGGGGTTGATCATCCACCGCCTCGAGGGCGACCGCTTCGGATGGGAGATCCCTCCGCAGCGCCTCCACGAGGACGCCGAAACCCGGTACACAGCGGGACTGCTCCGCCTCCTGAGGGAGCGCTCGGACACCCCGCTCCCCCACCCCCGCACCCCCGACCACCGCTTCGTCGGCACCTGCCGGGACTTCGCCCTGCTGCTGTGCTCGCTGCTGCGGGCGACAGGAACACCGGCCCGCATCCGCGGCGGCTACGCCACCTACTTCGTAGAGGGATTCCACGACGACCACTGGGTCACCGAATACCGTCTGCCGGACGGAAGTTGGCGGCTGATCGACCCGCAGGTGTACGGCGGCCACTACGACGTACCCTTCGACCCGCTGGACGTACCGAGGGACCGTTTCGTCGTGGCGGGCCAGGCATGGCGGGCGTGCCGGGCCGGGGAGGCCGACCCGGAGACGTTCGGGGTGTGGGTCGCGGACGGCCTGCGCGGGATGTGGCTCGTGCTCAACAGTGTGGTGCTGGACCTCGCCGCACTGAACGGCACGGAGCCGCTGCCGTGGGACGGATGGGGGCTGGCGGGCCTGCAGCGCTACGACTCGCTCACCGAGGACGACTTCGCGCTCATCGACGCCGTGGCCGCGGCCCGCGCGCCCGAGGACATCCGCCGCCTCCACGCGGACCCGCGGCTGGCCGTACCGCGCGAGATCCTCTCGAACACGACCTATCTCGGCCTGCGCAGCGTCACGCTTCCCCAGGGCTGAACAGCGTCCCTTGGTGGAAGTACAGCAGCCACCCCTCCCCCGTACGCCGCCACAGTGAACTCCGGTGTGCGCGGCGGCCGTTGTTGTCCGTGTCGAAGGTGAGGTGGACGAGGTCGGGGGCCAGTTGGACGCCCTTCATGTGGGAGGTGATGCCGGCCCGGGCGCCGGGTGCGGTGGTCGCGGCGAGGGAGGCGACGATCGAGGCGCGGTCCCAGCGTCGGCCCGAGGCGCCGAACTCGAAGAAGTCGGGGTGCAGGAGCGCCCCGACCTGCTCGGGCGAGCGGCGGATCTCCGGGTCGAGGAGGCGCAGTTCGCCCTCGATGGCGGCCTCGACGGCGGGGTTGTGCTCAGACACCGGTCAGCTCCTCCAGCTTGACGACGGTGTTCCAGTTGCGGGTGGTGGCGACGACGCCCTTCAGCAGCCGGGGCTTCGACAGGGCCACCGCCAGCTTGGAGCGGCCGAGGCCGTCGGGGGCGTAGAGATACATCTCGCGGTCGCCGAGGCGGAACTCCTCGGGGGCGAAGGCGGCCGGGTCGACGGTGGCGAACCGCTCGGCGTCGACGGGCGCGGAGAAGTAGGTGACGTGCAGCTGCTTGGCCTCGAGTTCGGCGGCCGGGAACGGGCACGCCTCGCGTACCGCCTTCAGGTAGGCGTGGTCGCGTACGAGCACGCTGACGGCGAAGCCGAACTGCTTCTCGATGGCCTGCTCCAACTCCGCGGCGAGGGAGTCCTCGTCGCCGTGGTCGGTGCCGAAGACGGCGTTGCCGCTCTGCAGATAGGTGGCCACGGAGTCGTACCCGAGGCTCTCCAGCAGCGTGCGCAGCTCGGCCATCGGCACCTTCTTGCTGCCGCCCACGTTGATCCCGCGCAGCAGCGCCGCATACATCGTCATCCGGACACCATAAGGCGGCCGTCGTGCCCCGTGGGGGTGGGCACGACGGCCGCGGTCTGTTGGTGTCGGCGCTACTCGACGATCTTCAGGAGCTTGTTCGGCGTGCCCGCCGACGGGTTGGAGATCTTGTCGGCGTTCGCGCCGCCGGTGAGCGCCTCGGCGACCTGGGCCGGGGTGGCGTCGGGGTGGCCCGCGAGGTAGACGGCGGCGGCGCCCGTGACGTGCGGGGTCGCCATCGACGTACCGGAGATGGTGTTGGTGGCCGAGTCGGAGGTGTTCCAGTCGGAGGTGATGTCCGAGCCGGGGGCGTAGATGTCCACGCCCGCGCCGAAGTTGGAGAAGTCCGACTGCTGGTCGTCCTTGGTGGAGGAGGCGACGGTGAGGGCCTCGGGGACGCGGGCCGGGGAGCTGGTGCTCGCGTCCGCGCTCTCGTTGCCGGCCGCGACGGCGAAGGTGACGCCGGAGGCGATGGCCTTCTTCACCGCGGTGTCGAGGGCCTCGTCCACGCCGCCGCCGAGCGACATGTTGGCGACCGACGGGCCCGAGTGGTGGGCGGTGACCCAGTCGATGCCCGCGACGACCTGCTCGGTGGTGCCCGAGCCGGAGTTGTCGAGCACGCGGACGGCGACGATCTTCGCCTTCTTGGCGACGCCGTGCGCCGTTCCCGCGATGGTGCCGGCGACGTGGGTGCCGTGTCCGTTGCCGTCGTCCGCGTTGTCGTCGTTGTCGATGGCGTCGAAGCCGGACGAGGCCCGGCCGCCGAAGTCGCTGTGGCTGGTGCGGACTCCGGTGTCGATGACGTACGCGGTGACGCCCTCGCCGGCGCTGTCGGGGTAGGTGTACTTCCCGTCGCCCGCGGTGTCGGCCTGGTCGATGCGGTCCAGGCCCCACGACGGCGGGTTGTCCTGGGTGGCGTCGATGTGGAACTTCTTGTTCTGGACGACCTTGGCGACGGACGGATCGGCGGCCAGCCGCTTGGCCTCGGTCTCCGAAAGGCCGGAGGCGGAGAAGCCGTTGACCGCGGAGGAGTAGGCGCGCTTGAGATCGCCGCCGTACTCCTGGGCGAGGTCCTGCTTGGCGCTCCTGCTCGTCTTCTCGTCGAGCAGGACGATGTAACTGCCGGACACGGCGCCCTTGGCGTCGAGTCCGTAGACCTTGCCCTCGGCCGGGGCGGAGGCTCCGGCGGTGGAGATGGCGATGACGGTCACGCCCACCGCGGTGGCGGTGGTGGCTATGGCCGCGGTGAGCTTCATCCTGCGGGCACGCTTGTGTGTTGCCATGAAGAGGGGTCTCCTCGTGGTGATTTGTGGGGGGATTCAACCTTTGGGCAACGGAAGTTACCCGGCGGTTGGCACGAAACCCTGGCCGATTGACGGGCTCAGATCAACACCTACATACAGCTGTGACTTACTCAACAAGCTTTCGTAATAACAAAAAGGACCCTGTTCGACAGATCGGACAGACGCTTGTCGGGGGCGTCGGCACCCTGATCCACATCCCGGAGAAGTCCCGATACATGTAAGGGGCCAACATCATCCGCAGTGCGGAGAACCCGGGGGCCGAGCGGAGGAGATGAGCGCCCTCCGACTCACCGAACAGCACGACGAGACGTGCTTATCCAGCCCATACCTTCTAAGTGCGAGGTGACGGCAGGGGGCTGTCACCGCACACAAGGGGGCTTGGCCGGCATGGGGAACGGACAGACGAGAGTGCGCGGCATCGCCGCCCGGGCGGGCGGCTGGAGCGCCCGTCACCGCTGGGCGGCGGTGGGAATCTGGGTGCTGTTCGTCGTGCTGGCGATGGGAATCGGCTCCGCCGCCGGCACGGCCAAGGTCAAGGAGAGCGACCAGCTGGGGGGCGAGACCCACACCGCCGCCAAGATCATCGAGGACGCCGGGATCGAGGAGCCGTCCAGCGAGACCGTCCTCCTCCAGGCCAAGGACGGCCGGCTCAAGGCCACGGACGCCGAGTTCCGCGCCGCCGTCGCCGCGGTCGTGAAGGCCGTCGACGCGACCGGCAAGGTCACGGACGTGACGTCGCCGTACGACACCAAGACGATCTCCAAGGACGGCCGCAGCGCGCTCGTCCAGTTCGACATGCGCGGCGACTCGGACACCGCGCACGAGCGCGTCGAACCGGTGCTCAAGGCCGTCGAAGCCGTCCAGAAGGACCACTCCTCGCTGCGGATCGAGGAGATCGGCGGCGCCAGCATGATGAAGACGTTCAAGGACGCGTTCGGCGACGACTTCAAGCAGGCCGAGTACTCCGCGGTGCCCGTGGCCCTCGGCATCCTGCTGATCGCCTTCGGCGCGCTGGTCGCGGCGCTGCTGCCGGTGGCACTCGCGCTCACCGCCATCATGGCGACGACCGGCCTGATGGCCATCGTCAGCCATGTGGTGCCGATGGACGACTCGTCGAGCTCCGTGATGCTGCTGGTCGGTCTGGCCGTCGGCGTCGACTACTGCCTGTTCTACCTGCGCCGTGAGCGCGAGGAACGGGCTGCGGGCCGGGATGCGGGGACCGCGCTGCGGATCGCCGCCGCCACCAGTGGCCGCGCCGTGATCGTCTCCGGCGTCACGGTCTGCGTGGCCATGGCGGGCATGCTGTTCACCGGGCTCGCCACGTTCAAGGCGATGGGCCTGGCCTCCCTGATCGTCGTGGCGGTCGCCATGGTCGGCTCCGTGACGGTGCTGCCCGCACTGCTCTCGCTGCTCGGTGAGCGGGTGGAGAAGGGGCGCATCCCGTTCCTGCACCCGGACAAGCGCAGCAAGAAGAGCAAGGCCGCCCGCGGGAACAACGACGGCAGCCGGTTCTGGAGCGCCGTCCTGAAGGTCGTCCTCGCCAAGCCCGCCGTCTCGCTCGTCGTCGCGGGCGGTGCGCTGCTGGCGATCGCGGCACCCGCGCTGGGCATGAAGACCCAGAACCTCACGCTGGACCAGGAGTTCGGCAACTCGCTGCCGATCGTGGGCACATACAACCGCGTCAACGACGCCTTCCCCGGCGGCTCCGAGCCCGCCGAGGTGATCGTCAAGGCGAAGGACATCAACGCCCCCGAGGTGAAGTCCGCGCTCGCCGACTTCCGTGCGGAGGCGATCAGTTCGGGCGCCTCGCGCGGCCCTGTCGAGATCAAGCTGCACGACGCGCAGAACGTCGCCTTCGTGTACGTGCCGCTCGTGGGCGGCTCCGACCAGGACAAGGCGGGTCAGAGCCTCGACCTGCTGCGCGACAAGGTACGGCCCGACACGCTCGGCAAGGTCGACGGCGTGCAGGCGCCGATCAGCGGACAGGTCGCGGGCAACAAGGACTTCAACGACCAGTTGGTCGGCGCGGTCGTCCCGGTCTTCGCGTTCGTCGTGGTCTTCGCCTTCCTGCTGATGCTCGTGTCGTTCCGCTCGCTGACCATCGCGATCACGTCGATCGTGCTGAACCTGCTGTCGGTCGGTGCGGCGTACGGCATCCTGGTCGCCGTCTTCCAGCACGGCTGGGGCGCCTCGCTGGTGGGAGCCGAGGGTGTGGGCGCCATCATCACCTGGCTGCCGCTGTTCCTCTTCGTGATCCTCTTCGGACTGTCGATGGACTACCACGTGTTCGTGGTGTCCCGTATCCGTGAGGCGCGGCTGCGGGGGCTGGCGACGAAGGAGGCGATCCGGCACGGCGTCGTCACCACGGCCGGTGTCGTCACCAGCGCCGCCGTCATCATGGTCGCCGTGTTCGCGATCTTCGGAACGCTGTCCATGCAGTCCATGAAGCAGATGGGCGTGGGCCTGGCGGCCGCGGTGCTCATCGACGCGACGGTCATCCGGGGCGTGCTGCTCCCGGCCGTGATGGCACTGCTCGGCGAGCACAACTGGTACCTGCCGAAGTGGCTGAACCGGCTGCCGGACCTCACCCACGACGAG
Organism: Streptomyces sp. R21; assembly: GCF_041051975.1. GTDB lineage: Bacteria > Actinomycetota > Actinomycetes > Streptomycetales > Streptomycetaceae > Streptomyces. The sequence continues at coordinate 2,547,589 of NZ_CP163435.1, forward strand.
TCGCCGGAGGCCATGTCGCCGCCTCCGCCCGCCATGGAGGGCGAGAGGGTCGGCGTATAGCTCCGGAACGACACCGGAGCGAGACCGGAGCAACTCCGGTTTCGCTCCGGTCAACTCCGGACAACTGAGGGTCTGTTGATTCCACGGGGGATCAACAGACCCTCTTCGCCGTCTACTTCACCGGCGGAAGGGACGGGCGAGCGGAGGCGGCCAGTTCAGCCTCGATCAGGTCGGCCGCCCGCTCGGTGCCTCCTTCGCCCGCCATCTGCTCCTGGACCGCCTTCAGTCGCCGGGCGACCTCCGGGTCCTCGGTCACGGCGAGCACGGCCTCGCGCAGCGTCTCGGCCGTCGCCTGCTCCATGGGTACGTGGCGGGCGACGCCGAGTGCTTCCAGCATGTCGGCGTTGCCGAACTGGTCGGCGGCCTGGGGCACGGCGACCATCGGCGCCCCGGTGGCCAGCCCCTCCTGACTGCCGCCCGCACCGGCGTGGGTGATGAACGCATCGGCCTGCCGCAGGATCGCCAACTGCGGGACCCAGTCCCGCACTTCGATGTTGTCCGGCACCTCCCCCAGCTCCGCCCGGTCGACGAACGTGCCGATCTGGAGGACGACATGCCAGCCCGGCAGATCACCGAAGGCCTCGATGCACGCGCGGTAGAAGGCGGGCTGCTTGGTGAAGGTGGAGCCGAGGGACACCAGCAGCACGCGCTCGGCGTCCGCCGGACGGCGCCACTCGCCCTGGGCCGAGCGGTCGCCCTGACAGGCGCCGACGAAGGTGTAGCGCCGCTCGTCGACGCGGTCGGCGTTCGGCTGGAGTGCCTTGGGGATGAGGACGAGGCACCGGTCGGGGCGGCCCATGAAGTCCTCGACCCTCAGGTCCATGCCGTTGTCGGCGATCCAGCGCGCGAAGGTGTCGTAGAAGGCCTTGCCGCGCGGGGTCCGCTTCAGCGGCTCGAACATCGGCCTGCCGACCTCCTCCTCATAGCCCTCCCAGGCCACGAGGTTCGGCGAGAGCTGCAGGATCGGGACGCCCCAGCGGTGGGCGAGGACCCGGGCCGGGTAGGCCGTGATGTCGTAGAGCACCAGGTCCGGTTCGTCGCCCTCGTATGCCGCGGCGAGCTGCGGTTCGGCCTGGAGCGCGTCGTCAAGGAACGGCTCGATGTTGTCGATCAGTTCGGTCCCCCAGGCGTCCGGGTCGTCGTCGGTGGGCAGCGTCGAGTTCCAGAGCTTCGGCTCCGCTCCGGCCTCGGCGACCTTCCCGGCGAAGGCGGGCGGGATCGCGTAGGTGACGCGGTGCCCGCGGGCGACGAGCTCCCGGATCACGTCGAGGCTCGGGTTCACGTGCCCGTGGGCGGCGATGGAGAACATGGCGATATGGGCGCGTCGGGTAGTCATGATCCGACCGTAAGTGAGACGAGACGTCTCGTGCAATCGGAATTCCGGAGGCCCTGCGCGTGAGCGCGCCGACCGCATCGCATCGCATCCGTACGCCGACGCGCGCGCGGACTTCCCGGAGGCTTTGGAGGTACGGCGTCGGCGGGACCCTCAGCGCTGATAGCGGGCCAGCACCAGGTTCCCGTCCTTCACCAGCCGTCTCCTCAGCTCCGCCAGGCCGATCGCCCCGCTGTAGTACTCCTGGAAGGCGGGGGTCGCGACCTTGTCCTTCCACTCCGGGTAGCCGCGCACGGACTGGGCGGGGGCGGGGCGGAGGTGCTGGGCCAGGGCCGTGCCGGTGGCCCAGTCGTTCTTGGCGGTGTGCAGGGCCGGATCCTTGAGGGCCTGTGTTCCGGTGGGGAGCATCCAGTCGCCGAGCGCGAGGCGGACCATGTTCTTCGGCCGCAGGAGGAAGTCGATGAACTCGGCGGCCTCCTTCTTGTGCGGGCTGTCCGCGGAGACGGAGAGCGTCTGCGGGCTGACGCCCTGCGTGAGGCCGTCCGCACCGGCGGGGGCGGGCAGCACCTGCCAGTCGAAGCCCTTCGGCGCCTGCTGCACGATCTGCTGGCGGTAGGAGAACCCGAGCGGGACCATCGCGTACTTGCCGCCGAAGAAGCCGGGCAGCGTGTCGGAGCCACCGCTGCCGAGCGTGGTGGGCGAGGCACTGTGGTCGGTGTTCGCCTGGTCGTGGAGGGTGCGCGGTACGACCGCGTCGGCCTCCCCGAACCGGACGGTGACCTTGCCGTCGGCGTCCCGGTGGAAGAGCTGTCCGCCCGCCGACAGGGACAGGTTGAGGGTCGCGGAGACGGGTTCCTTGAGCGGCCAGGCGACACCGTACCTGCCCTCACCGCTCAGCTCCTTCGTGATACTCCTGAACTCACCCCAGGACCAGGGCTTTTCGGGTGTCGGAATCCTTGCCCCCGACTCCTTCAGCCACTTGGCGTTGGCGATCAGGACGCGCGGCTCCTGGAGGAACGGCACGCCGTAGACGCCGTCGCCGAAGGTGGCGGTGTCCCAACTGTGCTGCGGAATGTCGGACTTGAGGCGGGCGGGCAGCAGCTCACGCAGGTCGGCGAGATAGCCGCCGTACGCGAAGTCAGCGAGGTCGTCGGAGGCGTCGTGGATGATGTCCGGCGCCTCACCGCCCTCGAAGGAGGTGAGCAGCTGGTCGTGGACGCTGTCCCAACTCCCCTGTACGTACTCGACCTTGACGTCGGAATGCGCCGCGTTCCACTCCTTCACCAGTTCCTTGTTGGCGGTGACCGACTCCTCCTGCCAGGCGAGGGACTGGAAGCGGAGGGTGATACGGCCGTCCGCGGACGTGCCCCCGCCGCTGGTGCAGCCGGCGAGGAGCAGCATCAGCACGACGATCCATCGCACACGCATCAGCTCTTCACCGCCCCGGCGAGCATGCCGCCCGTGATCCGCTTCTGGATGAGGGCGAAGACGACCAGCGAGGGCAGGGTCGCGAGGAACGCGGCGGCGGCCAGCGGGCCGAGGTCGGCGACGCCCTCCGCGCCGATGAAGTGGGTGAGGACGACCGGCAAGGTCTGCTTCTCCGGGGTCTTGAGGAGGACGAGCGCGAAGAAGAACTCGTTCCACGCGCTGATGAACGCGAACAGCGCCGTCGCCACGATGCCCGGCGCGAGCAGCGGAGCGGTGACCGAGACCAGCGTGCGCAGCCGCCCGGCACCGTCCACGGCTGCGGCCTCCTCCAGCTCCACCGGCACGGCCCGCACGTATCCCACCAGCATCCACAGCGCGAACGGCAGCGCCCAGACGACGTACACCATGATCAGTCCGGGTACGGAGTTGATCAGCCGCAGGTTCTTCAGCACCAGGAACAGCGGGATGATCACCAGCACGAACGGGAACGCCTGGCTGACCACCACCCATCCGGTGGCGGCCCGCGCGAGCAGCGTGCGGTGCCGGGCCATGACGTACGCCATCGGGGTCGCGATCAGTACGGCGACGACGGCCGCGCCGAGCGCCGCGACCAGGGAGTTGAGGGCGGCGTGCAGCAGGGGCTGTTCGTCGAACGCCTGGCGGAAGTTGGCGAGGGTGGGGTCCTTGGGGATCCAGGTGGGGTGCAGGCTGGCCAGTTCGCGCGGGGGTTTGAAGGCGGTGGAGATCAGCCAGAGGAGGGGGAACGCGAGGAAGACGAGATAGGCGAGGAGGGCGGCGTACTGTCCGGCGCGAGCCTTGCTGCTGGTCCTCATGATTCCTCGTCTCCCCTCAGCCGGCCCACCAGGAAGACGGCGAGGACGATCGAGATCACGGCGACCATCACGCAGCCCATCGCCGCCGCGTAGCCGAACTGGCCGTAGCGGAAGGCCTCTTCGTAGGCGAAGAGCATGGGCAGGCGGGTGCGGCCGCCGGGGCCTCCGTTGGTCAGCACGTAGACCAGGGCGAAGGAGTTGAAGTTCCAGATGAGGTTGAGCGACGTGATGGCCAGGGCGACCGGTCTGAGGGCGGGCCAGGTCACGGTGCGGAAGCGGCGCCAGGCGCCCGCGCCGTCCATCGCGGCCGCCTCGTGCAGTTCGCGCGGGGTGTTCTGCAGCCCGGCGAGCAGCGCGACCGTGGTCTGCGGCATGCCCGCCCAGACACCGACGACGATCACCGCGGGCAGGGCGGTACCGAGGCCGCTCAGCCAGTCGCGCCCGTCGCCGAGGCCCAGGTCGCGGAGCGTCTCGTTGAGGATGCCCGCGTCCGGGTTGTAGACGAGCCGCCACATGATGCCGACGACGACCTCGGGCATCGCCCACGGGACGATCGCGAGCGCTCGCGCCAGCCATCGGAAGCGGAGGTTCTCATTGAGCAGCAGGGCGAGCCCCAGCGCGAGCAGGAACTGCGGCACGGTCACGCCGACCGCCCACAGCAGTCCGATCCTGAACGAGTCCCAGAACAGCGTGTCGTGCAGCAGGTCCTGGAAGTTGAGGACGCCGGTCCACTGGGTGGGCTCGGTGCGGCCCGACTGCGAGTCGGTGAACGCCAGCCCGATCCCGTACAGCAACGGTCCGACGCTGAGCACCAGGATCGGGATCAGCGCGGGCAGCACCAGGAACCAGGCCCCGTGGTCCGCGGCCCGGCCGTCCCGCCCGGTCCGTCCCGCCGCCCGCGGCGCGCGCCGCGCCGGCTCTTTCGTCGCGCTCACCAATGCCACGTAATCGACCCCTTATTGGGCGGCTCGTGCGGCTTGTGCGGGTCCGGCCGCCCGCGCGGCCGAGGTCATGGTCGTGAAGGCGGTGTACCTCGTCAAGGCACTGCGCACACGGCGCGACCTCGGGGAATGCGAGACTGGCCAACGGTTGGCGTGATCGTGACGCCGTTGGGTGACGACCCCGAGGAACACACGGAGGCGAAGGATGGACGAGGCGCGGGCGCGGGACGTACTGGCCGCGGCAGGTGTGCTGCCCGGGTCGGCCGGGGACGCGCGGCTGCTCGCCCTCGGCGAGAACGCGGTGTTCGCCGCCGGTGACCTGGTGGTCAAGGTGGGGCGCGACGCCGAACTCCAGGGCCGTGCGCGGCGGGAGCTGGACATCGCGGCCTGGCTCGCCGCCTCCGGCGTCCCCGCGGTGCGGGCCGCCGAGCCGAAGGCGCTGCTCGTGGAGGGGCACCCGGTGACGGTGTGGCACCGGCTGCCCGATTCCGTACGGCCCGCCGAGCCGCGGGATCTGGCCGAACTGCTGCGGGTCGTGCATGCCCTGCCCGCCCCCTCCTTCGCCCTGCCGCCGCGCGAGCTGCTCGGCGGAGTGGAGCGCTGGCTGCGCCTGGCGGGCGACGCGATCGACCCGGCGGACGCGGCGTATCTGCGGGAGCGGCGCGACGGTTTCGCGGTGGCCGCGGCCGCGCTCACCCCGCATCTGACACCGGGTCCCATCCATGGCGACGCGCTGCCCCGCAACGTCCATGTCGGCCCCGAGGGACCGGTCCTGGTCGACCTGGAGACCTTCTCCGCCGATCTGCGGGAGCACGACCTGGTGGTCATGGCGCTGTCCCGCGACCGCTACGGGCTGTCGGCCGAGGCCTACGACTCCTTCACCACGGCGTACGGCTGGGACGTGCGCGAGTGGACGGGCTGCACGGTGCTGCGGGGCGCCCGCGAGACCGCCAGCTGCGCGTGGGTCGCGCAGCACGCGCCGGCCAACCCCAAGGCGCTGGCCGAGTTCGAGCGCCGAGTGGCATCACTGCGGGACGGGGACGAGACCGTGCGGTGGTATCCCTTCTGACCGTGCCCGGCGGGGAGGTCAAGCACGGCCGGTGACCGTGCCGGCGGCGCGGTGCAGCTCCGCGAGAACCGTGCGGACGGCCCTGCGGGCGGTGCGCTCGGGGCGGTGGAGCACGTCGATGTGGCGCAGGGCCCGTACGCCGTCGAGCGGTTTGAGGACCAGCGCCGGATGCGGGCGGGTGGTCCAGCGGGGTATCAGGGCGAGACCGCCACCGGCCGCGACGACCTCGGCGACGACCGCGAACTCGTTGATGCGGTGCGCCAGATGGAGCCGCCGGCCCGCGGCGGCGCCGATCGCCTCGATGGTGGCCATCACGGGGAACCCGTCGTGCACGGTGATCCAGGGCTCGTCGGCGACGTCGGCGGCGCGGAGGGACGGCCGGACGGCGAGCGGGTGGTCGGCGGGCATCGCCACGTCGAGCGGCTCGCGCAGCAGGGTCGTGGCGGTGACGGTGCGCGGCCACGGCGGGGCGTGGTCGAGGCGGTGGGCGAGGACAAGGTCGTAGTCACGGGTCAGTCGCGGGAAGTCGTCCTGCGGGACGTCCTCGTCGCCGAACGCGAGGCGCGGTCCACCGGGCGCCGCGAGCCCGCGCAGCAGCAGGGGGAAGAACGTCGAGGCGGCGCTGTGGAAGGCGGCCACCGAGACGTCGCCGTCCGGCCGGTCGACGAACTCCTCGACCGTGTGGCGCGCCCGCGCCAGCGCCGTCTCCACCTCGATCGCCGCGCCCGCGAGGGCCTGCCCGGCGTCCGTGAGCACCAGCCGGCGTCCGTGGCGCTCGGTGAGCGGGACGGGCATCGAGCGTTGCAGCAGGCGCAGTTGCTGCGAGATCGCCGAAGGGGTCACGAGCAGTGCCTCGGCGACCGCGGTGACGCTTCCCAGTTCGCCGAGCTCCCGCAGGATCCGCAGCTGCCGTTCGTCCACGTCGACAGTGTAGGCCGACGATGTAGGGAGGCTAAAAGATCCTTTTAGAAGGTGGCTCTGGGCTTCAAGCAGGTGCGCGGTGCACCGTAGGCGGGTGCCTGATGCCCGCCGTACCGATGCGGTACTTCTGCTGGTCGCGATCGTCTGGGGTTCCAGCTATCTGGCTGCCCAGACGGCCACCGCCGCCCTCCCTGTCCTGGTCGTCCTGTTCGCGCGCTACGCACTGTCCGCACTCCCCTGTCTGGGTCTCGTCGCCGCCCGCCGCAGCCCCGGGACGCCTCGGTGGTGGACCCGCGACGAGATCCGGGCCGGGCTTCCCCTCGGGATCACGCAGGCCGCCGTCCTGATCGTGGAGACATACGGCGTCGCGCACACGAGCGCCGCCAACGCGGGGCTGATCATCAGCCTGACCATCGTGCTCACCCCGCTCCTCGACCGCACGGGCCGCCGCGGCGGACTGCCCCCGGCCTTCTTCGCCGCCGCCGGTCTCTGTGTTCTGGCCGTCGGCCTCCTCATGTCCGGCAACGGATTCCACGCTCCGCGCAGCGGCGACCTGCTGATGCTCGGCGCCGCCGTGATACGGGCGGGGCATGTCGCGCTGGTCGGCCGGCTCACCTCGCGCCGGTCGGTACGGCCGCTCCAGCTGACGACCCTCCAGACGCTGCTCGGCACGGCGGTGTTCCTGGTGCCCGCCGCCGGCGACCTGCCGGTCCTGGCCCATGCCGATGCCGCGACCTGGGCCCAGCTGGCCTATCTCGCCCTCTTCTGCAGCGTGTTCGCGTTCCTGGCGCAGACGTGGGCCGTGCAGCGCACCTCCGCCAGCCGGGCCAGCCTGCTGCTGGGCACCGAGCCGATCTGGGCGGCCGCGGTCGGCATCGCCCTGGCCGGCGACCGGTTCACCCTGCTCACCGGGATCGGCGCGACACTGATGGTCGCCGGAACGTACTGGGGCCAGGCCGTCGAACGGGCCCATCGCACCGGCGACGGCCACGTGACCAGCGAGGGGATCGTGACGCCGACCACCGGCCCGACCGAGAAGGTCCTGTCCGAGAAGGTCCCGACCGAGAAGGTCCTGTCCGAGGACGCCGTACGCCCGTCGGCAGCCCTGCCCGGCGTCTGAACAACCTGCCGAGGTCCCCCGCGAACCGACCCGCCTGTCAGACCGTTTCGTCCGCGAGCTCTCGCAAGGGCCATGTCCCGTCCACCACGGCGGTGGCATCGCCCTTGCGGCGCAGGAAGCTCTGGAAGTCCGCCGCCCATTGCGCGTACCACTCGATCTGGCGGCGGTGCAGCTCCGCCGGACCGAGGGCCACGACCTTCGGGTGGCGGAGGGCTATCGCGCCGGCGAGCCGGGCCGCGGCGAGCGCGTCGGCCGAGGCGTCGTGGGCGGCCTCCAGCGCCACCCCGTACTCCGTGCAGACGGCTTCGAGGTTGCGCTTGCCGCGGCGGTAGCGGTCCACGGAGCGGTCGATCGTGTACGGGTCGATGACGGGTGCCGGATCGATGCCGCCGAGCCGCTCGCGCAGGGACGGCAGTCCGTGGCGCCGCAGCTCGGCGGAGAGCAGGGTCAGGTCGAAGGCCGCGTTGTACGCGACGACCGGGACGCCCGTCTTCCAGTACTCCACGAGGACGCCCGCGATCGCGTCGGCGACCTGGTCGGCGGGCCTGCCCTCGGTGGCCGCCCGCTCGTTCGAGATCCCGTGCACCGCCACCGCGTCCGCCGGGATCTCCACGCCCGGATCGGCCAGCCATTCGCGGTGCCCGACCGGCTCCCCGTCCTTGACCTCGATCACGGCTCCCGTGACGATGCGCGCTTCCCGCGGATCCGTCCCGGTCGTCTCCAGGTCGAAGCCGATCAGCAGCTCCCGGTGCCAGCCCATGGGCGGCCCCCCTTCTTCGTGGTGCTTTCCCCCAGTGGTCTCCACGATCCCATGTGCCACTGACAATCCGACGGCCGCGTTCCGCTTTCGCCCGCCGGGGTCAGGGTCGGGCCGGGGTCAGGACACGGGACGCGAGTCCGCCCAGGCCAGCTCGAACTCCTCGCGATATGTCGGGAAAAGCCCTTCTTCGCCTTGGTCGTCCGCCTTGAGCACCCGGCTTCCGCCGCGCAGCACGAGCACCGGGGCCTCCAGGCCACGGGTGCGGCGCAGATAGGACTGCACGACGGCGATCCCGTCCGAGCCGTCGCCGTCGACGAGGTAGGCGGTGAAGCGGGGGGTCTCGTCGAAGACCTGGATCTCGAAGGCGCCCGGGTCGCGCAGCCTGGCCCGGACCCGGCGCATGTGCAGGATGTTCATCTCGACGGCGCGGCTCAACTCGCCCCGCTTGATGCCGAGTTCGCGCTCGCGCCGCTTCACCGCACTGGACGCGGGGTTGAGGAAAAGCAGCCGTACCCGGCAGCCCGACTCGGCCAGCCGCACCAGGCGCCGCCCGGAGAAGTTCTGCACCAGCAGGTTCAGGCCGATGCCGATGGCGTCGACGCGGCGGGCGCCGCCGAAGAGGTCCTCGGCGGGGAACTGGCGCAGCAGGCGCACCCGGTCCGAGTGCACGCCGACCACGTCCGCGTACCGGTCGCCGACCAGGTTCTCGACCGCGTCGACGGGCAGCCGGCGAGCGGAGGGCACGTCGCTGCCGGAGCCGAGGATCTCCAGGAGCTTGGCCGAGGCGCGCTCGGCCTGGGCGAGGACCGCCTCGGACAGAGCGCGGTTGCGGGAGACGACGTTGCGGGTGACTTCCAGCTCGTCCAGGGCGAGTTCGACGTCGCGGCGCTCGTCGAAGTACGGCTCGAAGCACGGCCAGTGCTGCACCATCAGCTCGCGCAGCTGCGGCAACGTCAGGAAACTCAGCACGTTGTCGTCGGCCGGGTCGAGCAAGTAGCCCTTGCGGCGGCTGACTTCGCGTACCGCGACGGCCCGCTGCACCCACTCCTGACCGGCCGGTCCGGCGGCGGCGACGACCCAGTCGTCGCCGTGGACGGGTTCGTAGATGGGGCGCAGAACAGCGGCCACGACCGCGCGCAGCCGCTGTTCGACCAGGTTCAGCCAGATGTAGGCACGCCCGGCCCGCTGGGCGCGCGTACGCACCTCGCGCCAGGCGTCGACGCCCCAGTCCAGTTCCGGTCCAATGGAACCCATCTCCATCGGCCGTGCCAGGGACACCGCGCCGGGCGGGACATCTGTGGAGTTCCCCTCGTGACCCTCGTCACCAGGAGGCAACTCCAACCCTCCCGAGCCCACCCGCGCACCGCCTTCCGCTCCCCCGAGCTCTTCCCTACTCAACGATCAAGGAAGGGTACTCCGGGACCGGTCGGCGGTGCAGCCGGATGGACAGGGTCGTTTCTCAACTACCGTCTTGGACATGCCCGTTCTGGTCGGCGAGCTCCGGCGGAGTGAGCGGATTCATAGCCGTGACGTCGCGCGGGGCGACCGAGAAGCCCTGCCAGTGGACCGGCATGGGCTGCTGGTCCTCGTCGCGGGCGATGTGGTGGAAGCCCACGTTGACCCAGGCGATCGGGTGCTGGAGCGTCTGTCCGTTGACCCACTTGTCGACGGACTTACCGGCTCCCGCACCGCAGTTGAGCAGGTTGTTGCTCGCGTACTGCTCGCACTTCTTGTACTCGGTGAAGTAGATGTCGTGCTTGGTGAAGCCGCGGCCGAGGAACTTGCTGGTCGCGCCCGGCACGAGCTCGTACGAGCGCGCGTGGTCGTCCTTGTTCTTGCCTATGTCACTGACGATCCGCCACCAGCGCCCGTTCTTGGCGTCACCCGCGAGTTCCTTGGTGACCTTGGTACGGGTGGTCTTGGTGCTCGGTGCCTGCTGGCCGTGAGCGGGCGCGCTGACCGCGGAGTCGTACTGCTCGACCTTGTTCTTGGTGGAGCTGTCCAGGCCGAAGTTGAGCCGCCAGAAGACGTTGTGCCGGTGGCTGGTGGCGTAGTCCTTGGCGCCCTTGCCCAGCGGCCAGCCGCGGCCGTCGCCCGCGTCGTAGTCACCGGGCGAGAGGCTGCCGGTGGCACCGACGTTCATGTTGATGGTGCCGTCGTCCTGGAAGCGCCACTCGGTGATGTACTCGTACCAGCCGACCTTGTTGGCCGTGTAGACGAGCAGGTCCTTGCCCTGGGTCTGGAAGACCTTGTTGCCCGAGTCGGACTGCATGCGGTAGGCGTGGCCGCGCGAACGGGTCGTGGTGCACAGGCCCTTGACGTTGGCCTGCGACGGATCCCAGGCGTCGGGGATCTTCACGTTCTTGATGGTGCCGCCGGGGCACTCGCCCGCGGCCAGGTTCATCAGGCCCTGGCCGAAGCCCGCGCCCGTGAGGTCGTCGTACTCGACCGAGCCGTCGTCGTAGGGGACGTCGATCTGGGCGAGCTTGGCGCTGGTGAGGACCTTGATCGGCTGGGCCTCGCCCTTGGGCTGGTAGGAGATGTTCTCCAGGACGAGCCCGGCGTTGCTCTCGTAGTGCCAGCACATCCGCCAGGTGGTCCCGGTGGAGAGCTTCTGCTCGATCTTGTACGCCGAGCTGCAGTCGGCGGCCGCCGCGGGGGCTGCCTTCGCGGTGGTCTTGGCGCTGCTGTGCGGCTGGGCGGAGGCCGGACCCGCGGCCGAGGTCACGCCGACGGCGAGTGCGGCCACCGAGAGGCCCACCGCCGCCCGGCTGCGGGCACGGCTGATTCTGTTGACGCGCATGAAGAAGTGACTCCTCGCGGAAATCAGAAGGGTTGGGAAAGTGGACGGAGGACGGCTCAGCCGAGCTTGCCGACCTTGCGGGCGCTCAGGTCGATCACGAAGGCACGGGTGTCGATCCAGGCCCCGTTCTTGATCTTCGGGAACAGCCGTACGCAGCGGTGCTTGCCGCAGTCGGCGAGGGTCCCGGACTGCGCGCCCGAAGTCGCCCGGTAGACCATGCTGTTGAGCGTCAGCTGCTGCTCGGGCGAGGTGAGCTCCTTGCCGGTGGCGTCCTTGTAGTCCGCCTTCAGGCCGGCGCCGAGCGGGTCGGCGATCAGGAGCTTGGCCGCCTCGATCGACTCGTCACGGCTGATGGGCGGCTGGACGCCGTGCTGCGTGTCCGTCCGCTCGACCTTGCCCGTGTCGAGGTTGACGGTCTTGGTGACGAGCGAGTCGTCCTTGTAGTCGTAGTACGTCACGTCCGCGCGCCGGGGCGCGTTCGGGTCGGCCACTTCGTTCTCGTCGGGTTCGGCGAGGTCGACGCCGAGGCGCTGCGGACCGCGCTTGCCCTCGACGTTCTCACTGGCGGCGAACGACGACTGGTGCAGCGCGATCTGTTCGACCCGCTTCAGCTCGTCGTCGGTCAGCGGGTCGCGACCCTTGCCCTTCTTGCCCTCGGCCGGGGCCGCCTCGACGATGCCGGGCTGCACGGCCGTCTGGCCCTGTCCCTGCCCGGCCTGCTGGGCGGACTGGTTACCGCCTCCGGCGCCGCCCGAGTCGTCCGCCCCCGCGGAACCCGGCAGAGTGATGCCGATCATCACGGCGGTCCCGGCCACCGCGATCGCCGCGCCCGCCACCACCTTTCCCAGATGGCGGTGCACTATCTTGCGCACATCTTCCCCCAACCCCCTGTGTCTCTAGGAGTTCTTCGAGCCCCACTGGTCTGGCATACGGGGTATGCCTGGTCGGACGGTAAGAGGGACGTAAGTCATAGGTGGTTCCATCACTTTCGGGGAGACTCGGCACGGAGTCGCCCCCGGAGGCGCAGCACTACTGGAAGAGTCGTGTCCATGCAGGTCTGGCCTGGAGAGGCGTATCCACTCGGTGCCACGTACGACGGCGCCGGTACCAATTTCGCGGTCTTCTCGGAGGCCGCCCACCGAATCGAGCTGTGTCTTCTGCACGACGACGGCTCCGAGACGGCGGTTGAGCTGCGCGAGACCGACGCGTTCGTCCGGCACGCGTATCTGCCCGGGATCATGCCCGGTCAGCGGTACGGCTTCCGTGTGCACGGGCCGTATGCGCCGGAGCGCGGGCAGCGCGTCAATTCCGCGAAGCTGCTGCTCGATCCGTACGCGCGTGCGATCAGCGGTTCGATCAAGTGGGGCGAGGAGGTGTACGGCTATCCCTTCGGGGCGCCCGACAAGCGCAACGACCTGGATTCGGCGCCCCACACGATGACGTCGGTCGTGGTCAACCCGTACTTCGACTGGGGCGACGACCGGCGCCCGCGCACCGAGTACCACCACACGGTGCTCTACGAGGCCCATGTGAAGGGCCTCACGATGCTGCACCCGGACCTTCCGGACGAACTGCGCGGCACCTATGCGGCGCTCGCGCACCCGGCGGTAATCGAACACCTGACGGAACTGGGCGTCACGGCGCTGGAACTGATGCCGGTGCACCAGTTCGTGAACGACCACCGTCTGGTCGACATGGGCCTGGGCAACTACTGGGGCTACAACACGATCGGCTTCTTCGCCCCGCACAACGCGTACGCCTCCTGGGGCGACCGCGGCCAGCAGGTCCTGGAATTCAAGTCGGCGGTCCGGGCGCTGCACGAGGCCGGCATCGAGGTCATCCTGGACGTGGTCTACAACCACACCGCCGAGGGCAACCATCTGGGCCCGACGCTCTCCTTCAGGGGCCTCGACAACGCCTCGTACTACCGTCTGGCGGACGACCCCCGCTACTACATGGACACCACGGGGACCGGCAACTCCCTGCTCATGCGCTCGCCGCACGTGCTCCAGCTGATCATGGACTCGCTGCGCTACTGGGTCACCGACATGCACGTCGACGGGTTCCGCTTCGACCTCGCGGCGACGCTGGCCCGGCAGTTCCACGAGGTGGACCGGCTGTCGTCGTTCTTCGACCTGGTGCAGCAGGACCCGGTGGTCTCCCAGGTGAAACTGATCGCCGAGCCGTGGGACGTGGGCGAGGGCGGCTACCAGGTGGGCAACTTCCCGCCGCTGTGGACGGAGTGGAACGGGAAGTACCGCGACACCGTACGGGACATGTGGCGCGGTGAGCCGCGCACGCTCGCGGAGTTCGCGTCCCGGCTGACGGGCTCGTCCGACCTCTACCAGGACGACGGGCGGCGCCCGCTGGCCTCGATCAACTTCGTCACCTGCCACGACGGCTTCACGCTGCACGACCTGGTGTCGTACAACGACAAGCACAACAACGCCAACGGCGAGGACAACCGCGACGGCGAGAGCCACAACCGGTCGTGGAACTGCGGCGCCGAGGGCGAGACCGACGACGAGGACGTCCGCGCGCTGCGGGCCCGTCAGATGCGCAACTTCATCGCGACGCTGATGCTCTCGCAGGGCGTGCCGATGCTCAGCCACGGCGACGAATTCGCGCGCAGCCAGGGCGGCAACAACAACGCCTACTGCCAGGACAGCGAGCTGGCCTGGGTGCCGTGGCCCGAGGACGGCGGCGAGCTGCTGGCGTTCACGCGCGCGATGGTGTGGCTGCGCCGCGACCACCCGGTCTTCCGGCGGCGCCGCTTCTTCCACGGGCGCCCGGTGGAGGGCACGCACGACGAGCTGTCGGACATCGCCTGGTTCACTCCGGAGGGCAAGGAGATGACCCAGCGGGACTGGGACTCCGCGCAGGCGCGGGCGCTCAGCGTGTTCCTCAACGGCAACGCGATCTCCGAGCCGGGACCGCGCGGGGAGCGCATCGCCGACGACTCGTTCCTGCTGATGTTCAACGCCTCGCCGAGGCCGCTGGAGTTCGTGGTGCCGGTGGACCACGGGCGCCAGTGGCAGGTGGTGGTCGACACGGCACGCCCCGAGGGGGTGCCGCCGGGCACGGGCGCGAAGGTCGAGGCCGGGGACCGGCTGACGCTGGTGGACCGGAGTCTTACGGTGCTGCAGCGGCCGGCGTAGGGCCCGGGCGGGACGTGGGGCGCACGCGCGCGTGGAGGCCGTGGGGGCGCACGCGCGCGTGGAGGCCGGTTTCGGGTCCTGGGTCGGCGCGCGTGGGGTCGGTTTCCCGGCGCGCGCAGCTCGTTTGCGTGCGTCGGTGACACGAAACGCGGCCGGGCGGGTACGTAGGTCTCCATGACACCTGAGCGTCCCGACCCGGTGATCCCGGCCCCGGTGCCCGGGCCCCCGGTCCCCGCTGCACCGACCGCCACCTACCGGCTTCAGCTCCAGCCGGAGTTCCCCTTCGCGGCAGCCGAGGCGGCGGTGCCGTACCTGGCGTCGCTCGGCGTCTCGCATCTGCACCTGTCGCCCGTTCTGGAGGCCGTCCCCGGATCGACGCACGGCTACGACGTGGTGGACCACGCGCGCGTGCGGGGCGAGCTGGGCGGCGAGGAGGGACTGCGCTCGCTGGCGGGCACCGCGCGGGAGCACGGCCTCGGCCTGGTGGTGGACATCGTGCCGAACCACATGGCCATGACGCCGCGCCACAACCACGCCCTCTGGGAGGTGCTGCGGGAGGGCCCCGCGTCGCCGTACGCGCACTGGTTCGACATCGACTGGGAGGCGCAGGGCGGACGGCTGCTGCTGCCGGTGCTCGGTGGCCCGCTGGGCGCGGAGATCGGCCATCTCAAGGTCGACGGTGACGTCCTGCGCTACTACGACCAGGTGTTCCCGCTGCGGGAAGGGACCGAGAAGCTGCCGTTGCCGCGGCTTCTCGACGCGCAGTGGTACCGCCCGGCGTGGTGGCGGCTGGCCCGTACCGAGCTCAACTACCGGCGCTTCTTCAGCATTTCGGAGCTGATCGGGGTGCGGGTGGAGGACCCGGAGGTGTTCGCGGCGACCCACGCGAAGATCCTGGAGCTGCTCCGCGACGGCGTGGTCGAGGGGCTGCGCATCGACCATCCCGACGGCCTCGCCGACCCGGACGCCTATCTGCGCCGGTTGCACGAGGCGACCGGGGGGCGCTGGACGGTGGTCGAGAAGATCCTCGCGGACGGCGAGCCCCTGCCGGCCGCGTGGCCCGTCGCGGGCACCACCGGCTACGACGCGCTGCGACAGGTCGACGGTCTCTTCACGGACCCGGCCGGCGCGGGCGAACTCCTCGGCCAGTACCGGCGGTTCGCGGCCGTGCAGGCAGACCGCGGAGGGCACTGGGAGTCGACGGTACGGCGGGCCGCGTACAAGGTGGTCACGCACGAACTGGCCACGGAGACGGACCGCCTCACGCGCGTGGCGAGCCGGCTGTGCGCCGGGTCCGAGGACCTGGCGTTGCGCGACCGCGCCCCCTGGGCCCTGGGCAGCGCCCTGCGGGAACTCCTCGTCCGCATGGAGGTGTACCGGCCCTACCCCTCCACGGACGCCGCCTCGATCGTCACCGGCGCCGCCGCGGACGAGGCCCGGACGGCCTTCACGGTGCCGGAGGAGGCGCGGGCCGTGGACGTCGTACGGGATCTGGTGCTCGGCCGGGCCGGTGAAGGGCCCGCGGGGGCGGAGTTCCGGGCGCGGTTCGCGCAGACGTCGTCGGCGCTGCGGGCCAAGTCCGTGGAGGACACGGCGTTCTACCGCTACCAGCCCCTGCTGTCGGCCAACGAGGTCGGCGGGAACCCGGGGAGCCCGGCCGTGTCGCCGGACGACTTCCACGCCTACTGCGCGCGCGTGCAGCGCGACTGGCCCGCCATGGGGACGGTGCTGTCGACGCACGACACGAAACGGAGCGGTGACGTCCGTGCGGCGCTGTCGGTGCTCACCCAGTGCCCCGAGCGGTGGGCCGACGTCCTGGCCGAGGTGACCCGGGCCGGCACCGGCGTCCCCGACCCGCAGCTCGCGTGGGCCGCCTGGCAGACCCTGTTCGGGCTCGGCCCGGCCGCCGAGGAACGTCTCCAAGGAGCCCTCCTGAAGCACGTCCGGGAGGCGGGGCTGCACACCGCGTGGACCGAGCAGGAGCCCGCGTACGAGGAGGCGGTGGCGGCGTTCGTCGCGGAAGGTCCGTGCGGCTCCCCCGGGCGGCTAGTGACGGACCTGCGCACATCGCTCGCGCTGCACGTACGGGCCAACGTCCTGGGCGCCGCGCTGGTCCATCTGACGATGCCCGGGGTACCGGATGTCTACCAGGGCACGGAGGCCGAGTACCTGGCACTGGTGGACCCGGACAACCGCAGCCCCTTCACCCCTGCCGAACAGCCCTCCGAGAAGACGGAGCTCACCACGGCCGCGCTGCGGCTGCGCGCCCGCCGGCCCACCGCCTTCGGCGACGCGGCGACGTACACCCCGCTGTCGGCCGAGGGCCCGGCCGCCGCGCACTGTGTCGCCTTCGCCCGCTCCGGAGAGGTCCTCACGGCCGTCACGCGCATGTCCTTGAGGCTGGCCCGGGCGGGCGGCTGGCGCGACACCCGGCTGCCGCTCCCCGCCGGACGGTGGACCGATGTCCTCACTCCGGGACGGAAGTTCACGGGGCACGCGCGCGTGGAGGAGCTTTTCGAGACGCTGCCCGTGGCGTTGCTGGAACGGGTCGGGGAAGGCGGGCCGGAGAGCGGCTGACCTCAGCGGCAGCGGACCAGGAGGGCCCGCGGGGAGCGGCTGACCAGGCCCTCCCCGGTGGGCCGGAACCCTGGGGCCCAGCGGAGGTCCGGTGCGGCGGCCAGCAGGGCGTTCAGACCGTGTTCCGCGGTGAGGCGGGCCAGGAGGGTGCCCGGGCAGGAGTGGTGGCCGGAGCCGTACGCGAGGTGGCCCGGGTCGGTGCGGAAGGCGTCGTAGCGGTCCGGGTCGGCGAACCGTGCCGGGTCGCGGCCCGCGGCGCCGAGCAGGCAGGCCACCGTGGCGCCCGCCGGTACGGCGCCGACCGGTTCGGCGGCGCGGCGCAGCACGACGTGCAGCGGCGGATCTCGGCGCAGTGATTCCGCCCAGGCTCCGGACGCCAGTTCGGGGCGGGCGCGGACGGCCGCCAGCTGGGCCGGGTGGTCGAGGAGGTTGGCGAGGAACGAGGCCAGCGCCCGGGCGGTCGTGTCGCCGCCCGCCCCGAGCAGGGTCCCGGCCAGCCCGGTCACGGCCTCGTCGGGCAGCGGGCGCCCGTCGACACGCGCCGTGCACAGCACGGACAGCAGATCGGTGCCCGGGTGGGCGCGGCGGCGGGCGAGGTACGGGCGCAGGAAGGCGTCGAGTTCGGGGTGATGGCCGCCGAGGTGGTCGAGGCCCGTGCGGCACCATGCGTGCACGCGCGCGGTGTCCTCGTACGGCAGCCCCAGTGCGGCGACGGCGGCCGCGGCCGGCAGCCAGTGGCAGAACTCGGCGACGAGATCGGCCTCCCGGCGGCCGGCGAGGCGGCGGGCCAGGACGTACGCCGTCCGCTCGACACCCGCGGCCAGGGCGGCCGGGGCCGGCCCGCGGAACGCCGCCGACGCGAGGGCCCGGTGCGGGCCGTCCACCTGATGGGCCGGAGTGCGTCCGGGCGGCGGCGCGACGAGCCGGGGGTCCTCGATCGCGGTGCGTACGTCGGCGTACCGGCTGACCAGCCAGGCGCCGAACGGGGCGTCGTACACGAGGGGGAAGTGCTCGCGGAGGGTGCGGTACAGCGGGTACGGGTCGCGCTCGACCGCCGGGTCCAGGAGGCTCGGCGGGGGCCCGGCGGGGCCTGGCCGCAGCGCCCCGGGGGAGACGGTGGCCAGGGAGGTTCGTCCGGTCGAAGGGCCGGCGAATCCGGGAAGACAGAGCACCGCCGGCTCCCGCCTGTACGTCGGCGCGCCGGGGTGGTGCGCGCGGTTGCTCCCAGCGGACCACCGCGGACTCCTGACCGCAGTTCTCACCGGCCCGTACGGGTGACAGCGGCGCTCTCGGAGCGTCGGGGCCGTCCTGCCCAAGGGGCGTAACCGTCCCGGCGCACGCCCGCGCGCGCTCCCGGGGCTCGCGCGCGTGCCGGGGCTCCCGCGCTCCGTTCCCGCGCCGGTCGGCGGGGCGATCCACGAAGGGATACACCCCTTTCGATCCGATACGTTCACCCGCTGGCAGTAAATGCCACTTGGCGCCCCCTGGAGCCTCCCCGTCGTCTGCTTGACAGTTCAACCCCCTTCATGGAGTACTGCAAAGGCGACCCAAAGCGGACAAGTCGGGGGTGAGTCTCCTGCTGGAGTTGCGCTACCCCAGTGTGGCCGAAATCGTCTCGTCCGCCCGGGCATTGGCAGCCCATCGCCCAGCACTGTGCCGCCTCAGGCAGGTCGGTGTCTCCCGGGCCGGCAGGCCCCTGCACCTACTGTCCGTCGGTCACGCGCGGCGCGCGGTCCTCGTCGTGGCGGGTGCGCACGCGAACGAACCGACCGGTGGTTCGACGCTGCTGGCGCTGGTCGAACGTGTACTGCGCGAGCGGGAGTTGCGGGCCGGCACCTCCTGGCACTTCCTGCTCTGCGCGGACCCCGACGGGGCGAGCCTGCACGTTACGCCCGCGCCGCGCACGCTGCTCGACTACCACCTCGGTTTCTTCCGTCCCGCCGGACCCGAGCAGCCGGAGTGGTCGCCCTCCGTCCTGCCGCCCGACCGGCTGCCGCCGGAGACCCGGGCACTCACCCGGGTCATCGACGAGGTGCGGCCGTACCTCCAGGTGACCCTGCACGGCACCGATCTGGGCGGCAGCTGGGTGCAGCTGACCAGGGACATCCCGGGGCTCGCCGAGCCGTTCGCCAAGTCCGCGGCGGAGCTGCGCATCCCGGTGGAGACCGGCGCCTCCGACGCGGCGGGCTGGCCCGCCTCCGGGCCCGGGGTGCATGTGATGCCGGCGCCCGGCTCGGACGTGGCGTACCCGAGCATGCCCGACGACGCGCGGCACAGCACCTGGTACCACGCGCATCGGTACGGCGGGCTGACGGCGGTCGTCGAAGTACCCATGTGGGCCAGCGACTTGGTGGACGACCCGGCACCGCATCCGGCACCGGCGGAGGCGATGCGGCGGCTGGCGCGGCGGCTGCTGCGGGACGCGCTCCAGGTGGAGCGGGTCCTCGCGGAGGTGCTGCCGCGGCTGAGCGGCCCCGACGGACCGCTGCTGCGGGCCGCCAAGTGGGCGCTGGAGCTGGTGCCGGGCCTGGCCGACGACTGGGTCCAGACGCCGCCGGCGGACACCACGATGGCGTACGTGGGCAGCGTGGACGCGTTCGGCCGTCGGCTCCCGCTGCGGGCCGCGGCGATGCTGCTGCGGGTCCTGCAGGAGGCCGACGACCGTGCGGCTCCGCATCTGGAGCAGCTCGTGGCGACCTGGTGCGACGCCTTCGCCGAGCGCTTCAGCGCCCGCTGGGTCCCGCTGGAGCACCAGGTCGAGCACCAGTCCCGTACGGTCATCGCGGCGGCCCGCCACGCGCGGATCGCGGCCTAGTCACTCCGCCAGCAGGAACACCGCGCCCGTCTCGGCCCCCAGCAGGCAGGAGTTGGAGAAGGTGTGCCGGTAGTCGGTCGGGCGACCGTTCCACTCGCCGCGGGCCGAGGCGGTGACCGGCGCGTAGATCATCGGGCAGAGGACGTCGGCCCTGGGCGGGATCCGGTCGACGCGCCCGTCCGCGGCGCGGAGTTCCTCGCAGGCCTCGGCCGCGTGCGCGTGGCCCTGGGGCGGATCGCAGAGCAGCAGGGTGCCGCGGGTGTCGCTGAAGCGGGCGTCGCCGCGGGTGAGCGTGAGGTAGAGCCAGTTCCCGGGAACGGCCTCCCGGGGCGCGGCCTGCGCCGGGAGAGCGCAGGCCGTGAGCAGGGCCGCCGCCGCGAGGAGACCGCCTCGTACCGCTTGAGTGGTTCGTGTCATTCCTGGTGCATCGGCACGGCGGGCTGCGAGCCCCACCCGCTCTCACCCGAACGGGAGCGCACGGGCGCCTGCTTCGCGGCGAGTTCGAACGCGGCGAGCACCACCCGCGCCTGGTATTCGACCTGGCGTGCGACCGGTATCCAGCGTGCCCCGTGACCGTCCCGGTAGTCGGCGCACCACGCGTCGATGAGCCGGTCGAGCTCGGGCAGCACCTCGCACGGGTCGTGCCCGGAGCCGGTCACGAGCTGGCGCAGCAGCCCGGCGGTGCGCAGGGCGACGCGGCGTCCCGCGAGGGTCAGGGACGTCAGGCGGGCGGTGTTGAGCGGCGTCAATGAGCGCACCCCGCCGTCGTGGGTGTCGGGGTCCCAGGAGTCGGCGAGGCCGGGGCCGACCAGTAAATAGTCGTCGACGGGTGCGAGGAGGCAGGCCGTGTCCGGAGAGGCGGCCAGGTGCGGGCGCAGCCGGGTGAGGAGGTCCAACAGGAGGCGCGTGTCGCGGCGCAGCGTGGCGCTGACGGCGCGCAGGGCCGCGTCGGCGTCGGCGGGCGGCGTGGCGTCCTCTACGGCGGCCACACCCCACATGGGGGCCTCGACGACCGCGGTCACCGTGCCGTGCCGGTGCGGGTGGAACCAGGTGGACTCGACCGCGGCCTCCGTGATCGCGGCGGCCAGGTCTCCGCGGCGCGGCGGGGGGATGCGGTAGACGGCGGGACCGAGCGCCGGCCAGTACAGCGTGTCGTAGGGCCCGAGTTCGCGCGGGATGCCGTGGCGCGCCGCGGTCTGCGCGACCCGGTGCGGCAGTCCGGGCAGGTCGCGGGTGAGCTCGACGAAGGCGCCTCCCACGTCGACGCCGTGCAGGGAGCACTGGAGGAACGGCCGCAGCTCGTCCTGGAGTTCGAGGAGGGTGCGGGTCTCGGGCAGCGCGGCGCCGTCCGCGCCCTCGGGCAGCCACTCGGGCTGCTCCAGAAAGCCCGGTCTGAAGAAGTGCCGGAAGTAGTGGCCGAGCGTGTAAGGGCCGGTCAGCCAGGCCTCGTTGCGGCGGGAGCCGTCGGGGTCGAGGCAGAGCAGCAGGTTCCAGGTGGCGTCCGCGCCCTCGCACAACCGGGGGTCGGCCAGCGCCCGTTCGGCGAGCCGCAGCACGGTGGCGCCGCCCACGGGTTCGTTGGCGTGCGGTCCGGCGACGACGAGGGCCTGGCGGCTGCCGTGCCCGACGGACAGGAGCCAGAGCGGGTTGCCTGCCCGGGAGGTGCCCACGCGGCGCAGCCGGGCGTCCCGGGGGCGGCGGGCGACGAGCGCTGCGGCACGGGCGCCCAGCTCGTCCACGGTCGGGTAGCGCAGGAGTGGCGGCAGGGGACACCTCCACTGTGCGATGCCGTCGTTTCACCTGGTGTGCATGGTGTACGCACAGTCAGTCACGGCTCAAGAGGTACGTCAACACTGCGGAAGGTAAGGGAAGTTGATCGTGAGCCCTGTGTGAATCCCAGGCCAGAGTTCTGCGGGCCCGGTGTCCCGGCCTCCGTCCCCCGGCCGCTCAGCCCGAGGACAGCCGGAACGACATCCGCCCGAAGCCGACCATGTCGCCGTCCCGCACGACGGCCGCACCGATCACGCGCCGCCCGTTGACGGTCGTGCCGTTGGTGGAGCCGAGGTCGCGCAGCACCCACAGGCCGCCGTGCCGGCTCAGTTCGGCGTGCACCCGGGACACCGTCTCGTGGCTCAGTCGCAGCCCGCTCGCGGGATCGCGGCCGATGCGCAGCGGGTAGGGGCTGCCCGGGTTGGGCAGGAGCAGCTTCGGCAGCCGCTCGGCCTGCCAGGCCCTGCGCAGCCGCACGGTGAAGCCGGAGACCGCCTCGACGGTGCCGAACACCAGCTTCGACCAGCGGTTCTCGGTGGGCAGGTCGGCGGTGAGGGCGGCGAGTTCGTCGGACCTGCGGGCGGTGAGGGCGAGTTCCATGCGGCGGATGAAGGTGTCGTGCGAGAGACGGCCGAGGGCGACGCCGTCGCGGAGCGCCTTCAGCGCCCGGTCGCGCTCCGCGTCGGACAACCGCGCGGGGTAGGTGTGGAACTCGAAGGACGACGTCACGCTGGTGATTGTCGGTCAGCCCGGGCGGGGTGTCCAGAAAACGGGGAAACGACCACTGCGGCCGACAGGGTCGTTCCGTGCGGCAGAAGGGCGGCAAAAGGGTGGATCCGAAAGCGAATTGATCTCGTGTGACGCACCATGGACGGACCGCGTCGCAGTGAGCGAGGACTGCGTCGCGGTGGGCGACAGGTGAGTGACAGCGGACAAGCGAACAGGTGAGCAGACAAGGGGGAACCCTCTGTGCGGTTCGAGGTGTGGGCACCGCAGGCCGACCGGATGACGCTCCACTGCGAGGGCGCCGTGAGCGCCCTGGAGCGCGATCCGCAGCGCGCCGGGTGGTGGACGGGCGAGGCGGACGCGCGGGACGGCACGCGGTACGGGTTCGCGGTGGACGACGGCCCGGTGCTGCCCGATCCCCGCTCGCGCCGCCAGCCGGACGGCCCCGACGGGCTGAGCGCGGTGGTCGACCCCGAGCGCTACGCCTGGCGCGCCGAGTGGCCGGGGCGTCCGCTGCCGGGTGCGGTCCTGTACGAGCTGCACGTGGGGACGTACACCCCCGAGGGCACGCTCGACGCGGCCGCCGGGCGGCTCGGACACCTCGTGGAACTGGGCATCACCCACGTCGAGTTGATGCCGCTGTGCCCGTTCCCCGGACGGCACGGCTGGGGGTACGAGGGCGTCTCCCTCTGGGCGGTCCACGAGCCGTACGGCGGCCCCGAGGCGCTGAAGCGATTTGTCGACCGGGCACATGAACTCGGCCTCGGTGTCGTCCTGGACGTGGTGCACAACCACCTCGGCCCGTCCGGCAACTACCTGCCCGCGTTCGGGCCGTACTTCACGGACACCCACCACACGCCCTGGGGCTCCGCGGTGAACCTGGACGCGCCCGGCTCGGACGAGGTGCGCGGGTATCTCGTCGGCAGCGCGCTGGCGTGGCTGCGGGACTACCGGCTCGACGGGCTGCGCCTGGACGCGGTGCACGCACTGAAGGACACGCGCGCGTGCCACTTCCTGGAGGAGCTGTCGACAGCCGTGGACGGCCTCGCCGCCGAGCTGGACCGGCCGCTCTTCCTGGTCGCCGAGTCGGACCTGAACGACCCGCGGCTCGTGACCCCCCGCAAGGAGGGCGGCCTCGGACTGCACGCCCAGTGGAACGACGACTTCCATCACTCCCTGCACACCGCGCTGACCGGTGAGGCGCAGGGCTACTACGCGGACTTCGGGCGGGCCCCGGTCGCGGCACTCGCGAAGACCCTGACGTCGGGCTTCTTCCACGACGGCACGTATTCGAGCTTCCGCGGCCGCCACCACGGCCGCCGCCTGGACCGTACGCGCATGTCGGCGCACCGGCTGCTGGGCTACTCGCAGACCCACGACCAGATCGGCAACCGCGCCCAGGGCGACCGGCTCTCGGCGTCCCTCTCCCCCGGGCTGCTGGCCTGTGCGGCGGCGCTGGTGCTCACCTCACCGTTCACGCCGATGCTGTTCATGGGCGAGGAGTGGGCCGCGGGCACGCCCTGGCAGTTCTTCACCGACCACACCGATCCGGAGCTGGCGGAGGCCGTACGGCGGGGCAGGCGGCGGGAGTTCGCGGCGCACGGCTGGGCCGAGGAGGACGTACCCGACCCGCAGGACCCGGCGACCCGGGACCGCTCCTGCCTCGACTGGTCGGAGCCGGCCTCCGGCGCGGAAAACGGGCTCCACGCGCGCGTGCTGGACTGGTACCGCGACCTGATCGCGCTGCGCCACAGCCAGCGGGACCTCTCGGACCCCGATCTCGCGGCGGTCAAGGTCGCCCACGACGAGGGGGCACGCTGGATCGCGTTCCGCCGCGGGGACGTCCAGGTGGCCGTGAACCTCGGCAAGGACTCCGCGGCGATCCCGCTGGGCATCCGCAACGCGCGCGTACTGGCCGCGTGGGAGCCGGTGGACCGGCCGGGCGCGGACGGGCTGCTGCATCTGCCGGGCGAGTCGTGCGTGGTGCTGGCGCAGGCCTAGGGGGTTTCTGACAGATCAGTGCGACGCCGCGAGGATCTGTCGGAAACCCCGTGAGGGCCACGCGGGTCAGTCGTCGCCCGGGAGTTCTGTGACGCGTTCGAGGAGGATCGCCTCCCAGGCGCGGCGGAGCTGGATGCGCAGGAGCGGGACCGGGCCGGTCTCGCCGTCCCGCAGGTGCTCGGCGAGGCGGGTCACGGTGTCGCAGCGCGACAGCCACAGGCCGCGCAGACAGGGCCGGGCGCCGTAGCCGGCGAGCGTGGCGGCGCGTACGGCGGCGGGGGCGCCGACGGCGACGGCGAGCCCCGCGATGTCCTCGGCGGGATCGCCCAGGACCGCGCCGGTCCAGTCGAGGACGCCGCGCACCCGCCCGTCGGCGCTGACCATGAGGTGTTCGCCCCTGAGGTCGTGGTGCACGAGGACCGCGACGCCGGGCTGGGCGGCGAGCTGGACGGCGGCGGAGGCCTTGAGCTGGGCGAGCCGCGCGGGGTCGAACTCGTCGGCGGCGGCGAGCCGCTGGGCAGCGCTCGCGGCGGCGCTCCGCAGCGCCTCCAGGGAGCGCGGCGTGGCACGTGGCACGCCGAGCGCCTCCGCCTGACGTACGGGCACCTCGCGCAGGCCCGTGAGCAGCGCCGCCAGGTCGTTCTCGCCGATCGCCGAGACGCCCTGCTGTTCGCCGGTGGTGCCGGGCAGCCGGGTGTCCAGGGTGTAGCCGAGACCGCTCGTCCACTCGCCGTGCGCGACGCTCACGGGGACGGCGACCCCGATGTGCGGGCGGACCAGATCGCGCAGCCGCAGTTCACGGCGCAGGCGCGCGGAGGCGTCGCGGTCGGGGGCGAGCCGCAGCACATGGCGGGCGCCGACCCACCAGCTGGAGTGCTCACCGCCCTCGCCCACGGGCCGCACGTGCGGTCCCGCGCCCGCCGCCCCGCCGTTCGGCAGCAGGGACAGGACCAGCCGGCGGACGGTGTCCGCTGTCGGTGTCGGTGCCTGGGTCATGGTCGCGCCGGTCTCGTCCGGGGGCGTGGGCGGGGCTCTCGCCGGGTGGTCGGTGGGTACACGTCAGTCGACGATCACCAGCTCGCGGGAGGTGGTGTTGAGGCGGCGCCCGCCGTCCGCGGTCACCGTCACGATGTCCTCGATGCGCACCCCGAAGCGGCCCGGCAGGTAGACGCCGGGCTCCACGGAGAAGCACATCCCGGGCACCAGGGGCTTCTCCTCGCCCTCGATCATGTACGGCGGTTCGTGCGTGGTGACGCCGATGCCGTGCCCGGTGCGGTGGATGAAGTACTCGCCGTATCCGGCGTCGGTGATGACCGCGCGGGCCGCCCGGTCGACCTCCTGGCAGGCGATGCCCGGCCGGACCGCCGCGACGCCCGCCTCCTGGGCCGCGCGCACGAGGTCGTGCACCTTGCGCTCCTCCGCGTCCGGCTCGCCGACGTGGACCGTGCGGGAGGTGTCGGAGCCGTAGCCGTGCTTCAGGCCGCCGAAGTCGAGGACGACCATGTCGCCGCGCTCGATGACGCGGTCACCGGCCTCGTGGTGCGGGTTGGCGCCGTTCGGGCCCGAGGCGACGATCGTGAAGTCGACCTGGGAGTGCCCGAACTGCCGCAGCAGATCGGCCAGGTCACCGGCCACCTCGGCCTCCCTGCGGCCTGCGAAGGGAACCTTCCGGATCTCCTCGAACGTTGCGTCCGCGGCCGCTCCCGCGGCCGCCAGGCGGTCCAGTTCCGTCTGGTCCTTGACGGCCCGCAGCATCGGCAGGGCGTCTGTGAGGGCGATGTAGTCGGTGTCCGGGCGCCGCTTCCTGAGGCCGAGCAGATGCATGGCCCAGGCGTTGTCGCTGACGCCGAAGCGGCCACTGCCCCGCATCAGGGAGACGGCCGCCTCATAGGGGTCCTTGCCGTCGGTCCAGTCGCGGAGCGTCAGCGCGGGCGCGCCGGCCGACGCGGCCGCGTCCGGCGCCTCCAGGGTGGGCACGACCAGGACGGGGTCCTGTCCGGTCCGCAGCACCAGCAGGGTGAGCCGCTCGGTCTCCACGGGCCGGTAGCCCGTCAGCCAGACCAGATCCGGCCCGGGCGCGATCAGCACGCCGTCGAGCCCGGCGTCCGCGGCGGCGTCCGCCGCGCGCCGCATACGGGCCTCGTAGTCACCGGCCGTGAAGGGCGCTGGCGTGCTGGTCATCCATACCTCCGTCTGTCCGGAGTTCCCCGGTTCCGCCTACGGGCAGCATCCTGCCCCTCGACGGAAGTGTGCGCGAGCCGGTTACCGCCGTTGCGTCAGCTCTCCAGGGCGAGCCGGGCGCCCAGCAGCAGCAGGACACCGCCGGAGACCTGTTCGAGGCGCCGGCGCACACCGGTCCGGGACAGCACGGTCTTCATCCGGCCGACGAACCACACATACAGGCCGTAGTAGCCGATCTCGTAGACCGCCCAGAGCGCGGCGAGTCCGACCATGGTGGGCAGCTGCGGTGCGCCCTCGGGCACGAACTGCGGGAGGAAGGACATCGCGAAGATCGCCGCCTTGGGGTTGGCGAGGTTGAGCAGCAGTCCGCCCCGGTAGGAGGCAAGGCCGCTCTTCCCGGTGCTCTCCCAACCGCTGCCGTCCACGGCCTCCCCCTTTGACCTGCGCGCCTGCCGCAGCGTCTGGACGCCGAAGCCGATGAGCACGACCGCGCCGACGATCCGCATGACGTCGTACGCCATCTCGGAGGCCGCGAGCAGAGCGGTGAGGCCGAATGCGGCGACGACCCCCCAGATGAAGACGCCCGTCTCGTTGCCGAGCACCGTCAGAAAGCCGGAGCGCCGACTCTGCAGCGACTGCTTGATGATCAGCACGGTGCTCGGTCCGGGCGAGGCGGCGATCAGGGTGCAGGCGCCTAGGAAGGCGAGAAGGGTGCTCAGCATGGCGCCCATCGTGGCGCGTGGCGTCGTAGGGGGCCAGCTCTTTATCCGTTCACCCCTCTAATGCCTGAGGGTTGATGAAGCATTAGATCTAATGGTTTGATCCGTGTGTCCCATTAATGGCGGACGGCAAGTGGACACCAAAAGCGGACACCAAGAGGAGGCCGACGACGATGCTCGTACTGGCGCACATCAGCGATCTGCATCTGGACGGGACCGAGCGGGCGACACGGCGGGCCGAGCAGGTGCGGGACCGGCTGTGGGGGTTGTCCGGGCGCGTGGACGCGTTGCTGGTGACCGGGGACATCGCGGACCACGGCACGGAGGCCGAGTACGAGGAGGCCGCGCGGATCCTCGGGCTGCGGGACACCGGCACCCCGTTCCCCGTACTCACCTGCCCGGGCAACCACGACAGCCGCGCCCCCTACCGGAAGGCACTGCTCGGCGAGCCCGCGGCCGAGGGGCCGGTCAACAGCGTGCACGTCTTCGACGACGCCGCCGTCCTGATGTGCGATTCCAGCATTCCGGGCCGCGACGAGGGCGAGTTCGACGAGGAGACGTACGCCTGGATGGAGTCGACGCTCGACGAACTCGACGGCTCCCTTCCCGCGCTGCTCGCCTTCCACCACCCACCGGTGGCGCTGCACCATCCGCTTCCGGACGCCTATCAGCTGCGTGAACCGCACGCCCTGGCGGGGCTGTTGGAGCGCAGGCCCGAGGTCGTCGGGCTCATCACGGGGCATGCGCACACACCCGCGGCCACCACGTTCGCCGGGCGACCGCTCGTCGTCGGCCCGGGCGTGACCTGGACGCTGCGGCTGCCCTGGGAGGGCGAGGCGGTCGCGGACCGGGAAGCGCCTCCCGGGCTCGCGTTCCATGTCCTGGACGACGAGGGGCGGTTGACGAGCCACTTCAGGGTGGTCTGACATCCCCCCCCACCCCGATGAGGTGACGCTACGTCAGAATTCCTGGCACGGCGGACAGTTGCTGTCGGTTGCCGTTGGCGTGGCGGATGCTCAGCGTGACGGAGGTCCCGGGGTGTGCGCCTGCCACCGCCCGTGCGAGCTCGGCGGCCGTGGTCACCCGGGTCCCGCCGAGGGCGAGCACGACGTCGCCCCGGACGAGACCGGCGGTGTAGCCGGGGCCCGGGACGTGGACGCCGACCAGAAGTGCACCCTTGCCGCTCGGGGCGTCGACGACCTCGACGCCGAGCGTGACGTCTGTGACCGACGCCATTGGGCTCGAACTCCCGCTGACGGGAGCCGACTTGGTGGCGGAGGAAGGCCCCGGCGCATGTCCCGGCGGTACGGACCGGCCCGCCTGCTGTTGCAGATCGGCGAGCTTGCTCATCCCGATCACCGCGGCCCCCACCGTGCCGAGCCCGACACCCGACAGGACCAGGACCACGCCGACGAACAGGCCGAACAACAGGGTCGTGAGCCGCCTGCCGCGTCGCCGCGCGGCGTGCGGACGCCGGGGCGTGGCACCCGGTTTACGGCCGTCGCCCGGTTCCCGGCCCGGCATGGGCTTGGGACGCAACGCAGTCTGTTCCATGGTTCGCCTCCGGATCGCCCCCGGCAGATGCTCTACCCGGCGCTCCGGTGCGCGACGATTCACGAACGAGTGAGACTGACACGCGCGTTCGAGGCGGTCCAGCGCGTGCGAGTGGTGCGCTGCCGCCGGGGCTCGCGCCCGCGCCCGATCCTCCGGGCGCGGGCGTGAGCCGGTGCGCGAGACCTCAGCCCGGGTGACCACCGCCATGGGTGTCGTGGCCGCCGTGGCCGCCGTGCCCCGCCCCGTGGTCGAACTTCAGGGCCTCCTTGGGCATGACGACGAAGGGCCGCATCATGCCCATGTCCTCGTGCTCCAGCAGATGGCAGTGGTACATGAACCGGCCGTACGCACCGTCGAACTTGCCCATGACGCGCAGCACCTGGCCGCCGGGCACCCGGAACACGTCCTTGTAGCCGCGTTCGTTGGGAGCCAGCGGCAGCTCCGTCTTCGGGTCGAAGGCGATCGGCCTGGTCGTGCCGCCGATCGCCGGGTCGAAGCCCGACACGTCGTAGGCGTCGCGGCCCAGCAGCTGGAAGTCGGCCAGGTGGATGTGCATCGGGTGCACGATCGGCGCCAGGTTGAGGAAGCTCCACTGCTCGTAGCTGCCCTCGGCGATGGTGAAGCCGAGCCCGTCGTTGAACGTGCGTGACGTACGCCGGTACGTCTTGGTGGTGCCGTCCTGGCCGGTCAGTCGGACGACGCCGTCGGTCGGGACCTGGACGTCGCCCGGGTCCTCGATCTCGGTCATCTCCCAGATCTCCGGGTGCCCGCCGGCGCCCTTGGTGGCGGGCGGCGTGAGCACGATGAGCCGGTGGCCGTGCTCGATGTCGTGCGTGAGCCGGCGGAAGGAACCCGACAGCACCTCGGGCAGTTCGAAGGTGTCCGGTTCGCCGCTCTCCTTGACCCGCAGCTCCAGCACGTCGGGGTAGCGCACGTCGCCCGCCGGGTCGGGCACGCCCGCCGGCTGGTTGCGCCCCTTGTTCACCAGCCGCAGCCGCCTGCCCGCGAGTCCGCGCAGGTCCACGAGCAGGTCGAACCGCTCGGCCGGGGCGACGGGCAGCGCGGGCAGCGCGTCGTCGAAGTCGACCGGCACCGGGCGCGGCAGCAGTCCGCCGTCGCTGCCGATCTGGTGCAGGACGCCCGGCACCGGGGTGCCGTCCTCGTCGATGAGGACGAGGTTGAAGATGCGGGCGTTGGACGCATTGACGAGCCGCAGGCGGTACCAGCCGTCGTCGACGTCGGCGTACGGCCAGATGCGGCCGTTGACCGTGGTGTACGGGCCGGTGAACGGGATGGAGACCGGCTTGCCCGTCTCCGGGTTCTTCTCCTGGACGATCACCGTCTTGTGCAGCAGCCGTCCGTTGAGCCGGCCGTCCTCGTCGGTGTCCAGGTTCCGGTCGGCGAGCAGCAGCGGTATCTCCCGTTCCCCGCAGGGGAGATGGAGGGCATCCTCCTCGTCGTCACGGACGAGGTAGGTGCCGTACAGGCCCGTGTGCACGTTCCACCGGGTGATGTTCATGGCGTGGTCGTGGTACCACCACTGGACCGCCTGGTGGTCGTTCGGGTACTCGGAGAGCTGGGCGTCGCCGTACCCGACGGCGTTGTCCGCCCAGCCGTCGTTGCCGCCGCCCGTCTGGGCGCCGTGCAGATGCGTCACGGACCAGGCGGGCAGGGCCGCGACGTCCTTGTTCGGTTCGACGCCCTGGCGGCCGGGTTCCGTGCTGGCGGGCGGCTCGCCCGGGGCGCGGACGGGCACCTCGACGGAGGTGACCGGGTACTCGCTGTCCTTGGGAATGCGGTTGGTCCAGGCGATGCGTACCCGCTGTCCGCGGCGCACCTCGATGGTCGGGCCCGGCACATGGCCGCCGTATCCCCACATCAGGGTCGGCGGCAGTTGCGGGTGCAGCCGCACCCAGGTGGGGCGCAGCGCGATCTCGGTCTCCTGGAGCACGTCCGCGGAGTGTGGCCTGAGGACCGGCGGGACCGTCAACGGCGCCGCGTACGGCGTGAGTTCCCCCGGAGTGCGTAAGTCGCCGCGCTCCCCCGTGCCGCGGTCGCCGGTCCTTTCGATGATGTCGGTCAAGGTCGAACACCCCCGTGTTCTGTTGTTGGTTCCTCTCACCCCGGTAGACCGCAGACGACACACCAAAGTTCCCTGAACGCCTCATTCCGGACGAGAAGGTTCGGAAACCGGATACGGAAGCGGGAAGTCCTGTTGTCGGTGGCGGCTGTTACGTTCTGCGGCATGACCGACCGTGCCCTTCAGCTGCTCCGCCAGGACACCCACCTGGCGGAACTGGCCGCCTTCCCCTTCGACTTCGACCTGGACCGCGCGGACCACGTGGAGCCGGTCCGGCTCGCGTCGGGCGGCCCGCTCCGGCCGATAGCGGGCGACGACACGGGCGGTACGTACTTCGTGTGCGGGGACGGTTCCGTGCTGTACGCGGACTCCGAGCGCTCGGCCGGGATCATCGGGAACAGCGTCGACGAGGCGCTGGAGATGCTGATCGGGCTGCCGGGCTGGCGCGACCACCTCGACCTCTCACCGCAGGACGGCGAGGAGCGGATCCTCGCGCGGATCGCCGAGACGGAGGAGGAGATCCGCGAGAACTACGGAATCGACGCCGAGCGCACCGAACTCCGCGCCGCGCTGGGCCTCCCCGAACGCTCCCCCGTGGAGCTGATCGGAATGCTGTACGCCGCGCTGCTGCGCACCGAGCCCGACTTCCTCCTCCTCAACGCGGAGGAGGGCTGCGCGTACAAGCTCCTGGACCGCCACCCCCGGCCCCCGCTCCCCGAGACGGTCCTCGCGCAGGGGCGTGCCGATCTCGCCCTCCTGCGCGACGGCACGGCCTGGGACGAGGTGGCCCGGGACCGGGCGCGGCGCGCGCTCGCCCTGCGCGCGGCCCAGTACGACCGCCGGGACACCGACCACACCCTCCTGCGTCATCTGCTGAGACACGAGGCCGAGGCGTCGATGACCGACGAACTGCGGCTCGCCGCCGTCCTGGTGGGACTGCACGGCCTGCCCGAGGACCTGCCCCTGCTGTACGAGGTCCGCGAGACGACGTACGACACATGGTGCGGCCTCGGCGGCATGCCCGAGCCCGGAGCCGGCGGAGAGGAACTGCGGGAGTGGGCGCAGGGCCTCGACGACTCGCTCTTCGGCACCGACCACTCCGACGAGCCGTCGTCCACCTGGACGGGCCTGGCGCGCGAGCAGGGCCTCGACGAGCTGGCCAGGGCCACCCTGATCCGGGCCCTCGACGACATCGACTTCCGCGCCTACCTCGCCGCACGGGACGGCAGGACACCCGACAGCGGGGACGCCCTCGAACTCGCCGAGCTGGCCCACGAGTTCGAGGATCTGGGCGACATCTTCCAGGCGCTGCGCGCCCACCGTCTGTTCGTTCCGCTCAGGACGAGGGCCGACGAACGTGTCGCGGCGCTTCTCAAACTCTCCCGCATGGAGCGCGAGGCCGGTGAACTTCCCGCGGCCTTCCGTGCGTTGCACGCCCTGTTCGACGCCCTCACCCGGCCCGGCGACGACTCCGTCGCGCACTGGCGTGGCACGAACCTCGGCGCCTTCGTCGTCGAGGAGCACTACGCGGTGGCGAGCGCCGCGTCCGACGACCCGGCGCTCGCCGCTCAGGCCCGCGAGGTGATGGCCACCGCGGCCACTCTCCTCGCGGAGCTCTCCGAGGCGGCCCGCCGCGCCGTCAGAGCGCCAGTGACTCCGCCTTCCAGCTGAGGGGCACCACGGGCACCTGGTCGGGCACGAAGCCGTGGGCGCGCCGGGCCAGGTCCGCCGCGCCGTAACGGCGGCAGTCCTGGTGCCACTTCAGGATCCCGGACATCCAGTTCTGCAGCTCTGTGACATAGCCGTCCATGATGCCGCGCGCCTCGTCCGAGAGCTTGAAGTCCTCGTACAGGATGGGCAGTTCATGGGCGGCGACATGCTGGAACTGCTGCATGCGCTGGGTCATGAGGTCGTGGATGACGC
Organism: Streptomyces sp. R21; assembly: GCF_041051975.1. GTDB lineage: Bacteria > Actinomycetota > Actinomycetes > Streptomycetales > Streptomycetaceae > Streptomyces. The sequence goes on from NZ_CP163435.1 coordinate 2,580,361, forward strand.
CGAGCGCGGCGGGATAGTCGCAGCCGAAGAAGTTCTGCACGACGAGGATGCCGTTGTGCACCTCGCCCTCGTACTCGATCTCCTTCTGGTACGAGAACACGTCGTTCAGCAGGCAGGCGTAGTCGGCGGCCGCGTTCTCCAGCGAACGGACGGGGCCGCTGCGGTAGACCTCCGGCGGCACCTTGGGGCCGTGTCCCATGCGGCACAGGCTCATGGTGAGGTCGGAGCCGAAGGTGGCGCGGCGCATCTCCATGTAGTCGACGGGGTCCGGGATGCGGTTCTGGATCTGGTTGAGGAGCTCCCACACCCAGCTCTCCGTCATCACCTCCACAGTGGCACGGAACGTGCGCCTCTGCTCCGGGGTCATCTCCGCCGTCGTACGGGCCCACAGGTCGATCAGTCCGCACTCCATGCCGTTGGCCGGGAGCAGGGTGTCCTCGCCGTCGAGGGGCATGCAGGCCGACAGCCGCTCGGTGCACAGTTTGGCCGCCGCGAGATCGCGGCGCTGTCCGAAGACCATCGGGTAGTAGTCGTCGCCGTACGTACCCCAGGACAGCCACTGCGAGCTGAGGTCGAGTTCCTCGGGCGTGGCGTCCGGGTCGAGGCCCGCCGAGCAGAGCGGAAGGTCGTACGCGAGCAGCTTGTCCTCGTCCCAGACGCCCTCCTGGAGCATCCCCATGCTGTGCATCCAGGGAGTGAGCCGTTGCCGGGCACCGTCGAGATGAGGGCTGAGCGACACCTCGAACGGCATGTGGAAATCAGGTAGTCGGGAGGGACCGACCTTCTGGAAGGGCACGTGGGTGTAGGAGCGCAGCCGCTCGGCCCCGGCGTCGGCGAGCAGTCCCCGCATGTCCGCGGCGGACGTGCCGAAACCGGCGACACCGAAGGGCCGCGACGCCGACAAGGCGCCCTCGTTCATGTACCGGCTGGAGCGCATGTGCCACTCGTGGCCGCCCGACTGCCAGTCCTGCAGGCCCTGCGCGTACGCGGCGACCGCCGCGACGTCGACCGGTGTCAGCCCTTTCTCCACGGCCAGCGCGGGCACCTCGGTGAACGCCGTGTGCTCGAACTGGTGCAGCCGCGAGGTGAGGATGTCGTTGACGGTCTCGGCGGCCTCCTGGGTGGTGCACCCGAAGAACGTCTCCAGGACGAGGACCCCGTTGCTCAGTTCGCCCTCGTCCTCGACCTCGCGCTGGTAGGAGAACAGGTCGTTGCGCAGGTGCACGGCGTCGGAGAAGGTCTCCATCAGCACACGCAGCGGCCTGGACTCGGCGACGGCGACGGGCACTTCGGCGGTCGCGTACTCGACGAGCCCCGCCGACCAGGGGGCGCCGCCCACCTTGCGGCGCATCTCGATGTATTCGACGGGGTTGGCGATCCGCCCCTCGTTGATGTTGGACAGCTCCCACAGCGACTCGTTGAGGAGGTGCTCGGTGGAGACCGCGAACCGTCTGCGCCACTCCTGCGACATCGACGGCACGGTGCGCGCCCACAGGTCGGCGAGCCCCGCCTCGACCGGATTCTGCGGCTCCGGTACGGGAGTCGACAGGTCGAGCGGCATGAACAGCGGCAGGCGATCCAGGTAGGCCTTGCCGCCCTTGCGGTCCTGGCTGCGTTTGAAGGTCTCCAGGAAATGGTCGTCGAAGAAGAACACCCACACATACCAGTCGGTGATCAGGGAGAGCGCCGGCCCGTCGCAGTCGGGGTGCGTGTACGCGCACAGCAGCCCGTAATCATGCGCGTCGAGGTCGGACTGCTCCCAGATTCCTGAGCCCTCCAGCATGCCCATCTCGCGGGCCCAGGCGCTCGAATGGGCGCGGGCCTCGTCGAGGTTCGGGTTCAACCGGGCGGGATACGGCATGTAGAAGTGCGGGAGTTGAAACGGCTGCGTCATGGCCGGGCCCTACCCGGGGCCCTCCGGGGCCATCCGCCGACCGGGACATGATCACACCATCGCGTGAATCACGGATGAACCCGCACGTTTCCCACGGCGTCTGTGGAGACGGTGCAGACGTCGGACCACGGCTGGTGCGGCAGGACGTCCGATCCAAGTGGCGGTGCGCAGGATTCCGTCGTGCCCTCGCGCACCCTTGCCGCACTCCACCGGCCGGGTCACCGTGGTCGTATGACGTCCTTCGTGCTCCCTCATGACACACACGGCTCCGGCACCCACAAGGTGATCGCCGTGCACGGCTGGTTCGCCGACCGGTCCGCCTACACGGCGGTGCTGCCGGATCTGGACCGCGACAGCTTCACGTACGCGCTCGTCGATCTGCGCGGCTACGGCGAGGCCAAGGACGCCGTCGGCGCGTACACGACCGCGGAGGCGGCCGCCGATCTGGTCGAGCTGGCCGACCGGCTGGGCTGGGAGCGGTTCTCGGTTGTCGGCCACTCGATGGGCGGGGCCGTCGCGCAGCGCCTGCTCGCCCTCGCCCCGGAGCGGCTGCGCCGGATCGCCGGGGTCTCGCCGGTGCCCGCGTCCGGACTGTCGATGCCCGACGATCAGTGGCAGCTCTTCGCGGACGCGGCGCACCGGCCGGAGAACCGGCGCGCCATCATCGACCTCACCACCGGCGGCCTGCGCCCGGCCGCCTGGCTCGACCGGATGGTGGAGCGCTCGCTCGCGCTCAGCGACGCCAAGGCGTTCCGTGCCTGGCTGGACTCCTGGGCCGGGGAGGACTTCCACGCCGAGGCCGAGGGCGCGAGGGTGCCCGCGCTCGCCGTGACGGGGGCGCTGGACCCGGCCCTGTCGGCCGACCTGATGCGGGAGACCTGGATGCGCTGGTATCCGCGCGCCGAACTGCGCGAGCTGCCCGCCGCCGGGCACTACGCCATGGACGAGACCCCGCTCGAACTGATCCGCACCGTGGAGGACTTCCTGCGCGCGGACGGCGCGGCGGACGGTGCGGCGGACGGTGCGGCGGACGGTGCGGCGGACGGTGCGGCGGACGGTGCGGCGGACGGTGCGGCAGCGGTCGGGACGGCCGAGGGCGGGGTCGCATGAGCGTGCGGGAGATCGCGCCCGTCCCGGATGTCTTCGATCCGCGGCGGTACGCCGACGGGGTGCCCCATGCCGCCTACCGCACCCTGCGCGACCACCATCCCGTGGCCTGGCAGGAGGAACCCGAGGTGCTGGGCTGGCCCGCGGGTCCCGGGTTCTGGGCGGTGACCCGGCACGCGGACGTCGTCCGGGTGCTGAAGGACCCGGCGACGTACTCCTCGTATGCCGGGGCGACCCAGATCCGCGATCCGGACCCGGGCGACCTGCCGTTCATCCGTCGCATGATGCTCAATCAGGATCCGCCGCATCACGGCCGGTTGAGGCGTGCGGTCAGCCGCGCCTTCACCCCGCGCCGCATCGAGCGGTTCGAGTCGGTCGTGCGGGAGCGGGCCCGCACCCTGCTGGCGAAGGCCGTGGCCGAGGCCCGCGCGGGCGACGGCACCTGCGACCTGGTCGCCGCGGTCACCGACGACTACGCCCTGCTCAACCTCTCGGACCTGCTCGGAGTACCGGCGCGCGACCGGGAGCTGCTGCTGCACTGGACGCAGCGCGTCATCGGCTACCAGGATCCCGACGAGGCGGGCCGGCCGGTCCTGGACACGGACGGCAGGCCGGTCAATCCGCGCTCCCCGGCCATGCTGCGGGACATGTTCGCGTACGCCCAGCAGCTGGCCGTCTACAAGCGGATGCGCCCCGGCGACGACGTGCTGACCACGCTCGCGGGCGACCCCGAACTCGCCCCGGCCGAGCTGGAGATGTTCTTCTTCCTGCTCACGGTCGCGGGCAATGACACCGTACGCAGCGCGGCACCCGGCGGCCTGCTGGCTCTCGCCGAACACCCGGACGAGTACCAACGGTTGCGCGACGGCAAGGTGCAACTCGACACCGCCGTCGATGAGTTGCTGCGATGCCACCCGCCGGTCCTCACCTTCCGCCGGACCGCGGCCGCGGACACCGAGCTGGCCGGGCAGCCGATCCGCGCGGGCGACAAGGTGGTCGTCTTCCACGCCTCGGCCAACCACGACGAGCGTGTCTTCGCCGGCCCGCACCGGCTCGACCTCTCCCGGGCGCCGAACCCGCACGTCTCCTTCGGGGACGGCCCGCATATCTGCCTGGGCGCGCACTTCGCCCGCCTGCAGCTGCGGGTGCTCTACGAGGAGGCGCTCGGCGCGCTGCCGTCGCTGCGCACCGCCGGGCCTCCCCGCCGGCTGGTCTCCAACTTCATCAACGGACTCAAGTCGCTGCCGCTCCAGGTGACTTGACCTGGATCAGCGCATGGGTGCCGCTCACCCGCCAGCGCTGGTCCTCCGCGGCGACGAGCGCCGCCTCTGTGTGCGCGTCGAGGCCGACGATGACGTCGGACTTGAGGGTGCGCAGGGCGGCGACCGGGCCCGGGAAGTACGCCGTGGTCGACGCGAAGGGCGTGGTGGGCGGGCGAAGGCGGTCGCCGACGAGGCGGCGGTAGTTCAGGTCGCCCTTCATGACGGTGACGTCGGCCTCGGCGAACTCGCGGCGCAGGTCGTCCGGGATGTCGGCGTACGGCAGCGGGGCGCAGGAGAAGGGGTGGGCCCGCACCGTGAGGCGGCCCTCGGTCATCGCGGACCAGAGTCGGTGGCCGGCCTCCGCGGCAGCGCCCTGCGCGGCGGTCAGGCGGCGAAGGGCGTCGACGACGTCGGCGGTCGTGGCGTCGGAGACGTAGTAGGGGTACGGCTTCACGTGCAGCACGGCGCGCTCGGCGTGGCGGTGGCGCAGGAGGTGGTCGATGAGGAGCAGGTCGGGGATGAGTTCACGTCCGGCGTTGTCCGCGACCAGACAGACGGTGCCGCCCATGAACAGCGGCCACAGCAACGCGCTGTCGTCCGCGACGAGTTGCTCGGTGACCGCGCCGGCGCCGGGGCCCGCGAGGCTGAAGCCGAGGTCGGCGCGGTTGCCCCACAGCGCGCCGTGCAGCAGCGCCTTCCCCTGTTCCTCGACGGGCCGGTCCGCCAGCGCGTCGAGGGCGGCGAGTTCCTCGTCCGCCTCGGGGGTGTCCAGTTCCGCGAGCTTGAAGGGGCGGAACGGGTCGATGCCGTTCCACGGGCCGGGGGCGAAGTACCCGACGGCTTCGAGGAGTTGGCGGTAGAAGTAGCTCTCGGACCAGAGGAAGGGAACGTCGAACCAGGAGCGGCCGAAGCGACCTTGCCCCCAGGTGTCCCACTGCGCCCGGTCCGCCGCCGCCCGGCCGAGCGGTTCGATGACGCCCTCGGCACCGTTCTTCAGCAGGGCGTCGAGGGCGCGGTGCTGCTCGGGGCCGTACGGGAAGGCGCCCTGGACCTTCCGGATGAGCGCCGGATGCCGCTCGGCCAGCACGCTCCAGGGGAACGAACCCGGCTCGTTGCTGAGGATCACGGGGGCGTCGGCGGGTTCGGGCGAGAGGGCGGGTTGGGGCATGCGGCTCACCGTACCCGGCACGGCCGAAGGGGCCGACCGGCACACGCGTGCCGACCGGCCCCTCCCCCCGTAAAGGCCCGCTGAGCTGCTCAGAAGGTGAGCTTCCAGCTGTTCAGCGTGCCCGTGTCCTGCGCGGCCACGTCCTGGACGCGGAGCTTCCAGGTGCCGTTCGCCACCTCGCTGGAGGCGTCGACCGTGTAGGTGGTGTTCACGTTGTCCGCGGAGTCCGAGGTGCTGGAGGCCTTCAGACGGTAGGTCGAGCCGTCCGGGGCGACCAGGTCGATCACCAGGTCACCGCGGTAGGTGTGGGTGATGTCGACGGCGGCCTTGAGGGTCGAGGGCGCGTTGCCGCTGATGCCGCTGACGGTGATCGGCGACGTGATGGCCGAGCCCGCGTCCGGGATGGACGCGGCCGAGGTGCTGCTGAAGGTGGTGCCGGTCGTGGTGCCACCGGAGGTGCTCACCGCCTGCACCGTCTTGGTGGCGTCTGCCAGACCGGCGCCACAGCCACCCGAGCAACTGCCGGGCAGGGGACGGGCGTTGGTCTTGATGGCCGACTCGACCTGGGCCGGTGTCAGCGCGGAGTTCGCCGACTTCATCAGCGCGACCAGGCCCGCGATGTGCGGGGTGGCCATGCTGGTGCCCTGGTAGTACTCGTACGACTCCGTGGACGGCGTCTTCGTACCGGAGTTGAGCGTGGAGAGGATGCCGTTGGCGGTGCCGGTGTTCATCTCGCCGCCGGGGGCGGAGATGTCCACGAGGGAACCGTAGTTGGAGTACGAGGCCTTGGCGCCGGTACGGCCGGTGGCGCCGACCGAGATGACGTTGTTGCAGTTGCCCGGCGAGTGGTTGGAGACGTTGTCGTTGTCGTTGCCGGCCGCGACGACAACCGTGGTGCCGCGGTTCACGGCGGCCGTGATGGCGCTCTGCGTCGCGGAGGAGCAGGCGCCGTCACCGCCCAGGCTCATGTTGATGACCTTGGCGACGTTGGTGTTGGCGGGGACGCCGGAGACCGAACCGCCGGACGCCCAGGTGATGGCGTCGATGATGTCGGAGTCGTAGCCGCCGCACTTGCCGAGGACGCGCAGCGGGGAGATCTTCGCGTTGTACGCGATGCCCGCGACACCCTTGTTGTTGTTGGTGACGGCGGCGATGGTGCCCGCGACGTGCGTGCCGTGCCAGGAGGAGTCGCTGGCGGGGATGTTGGCGCCGCACTCGTTCGCCGCGTAGTAGTCGCCCGGGTCGGCCGGGTTGCTGTCGCGTCCGTCGCCGTCGACCGAGACCGCGGTGTCGGAGATGAAGTCGTAGCCGCCGACGATGTTCGCGGCGACGTCGGAGTGCGTGACGTATCCCGTGTCGATGACGGCGACGGTCACGCCGCTGCCGGTCGAAGTGGCCCAGGCACCCGGCACACGCATGCCGGCGGTGGCCTCGAAGAGGTCCCACTGCTTGCTGTACTCGGTGTCGTTCGGGTCAGCCTGCGGCTTGTTGAGGCGGTCCGGTACGACATAGGCGACCTGCGGGTCGGCCCGGTACTCGGAGATGACGTCGGCGACGTCCGCGGTGCTGAGCCTGTCACCGAGGTCGACGAGCGCGGCGCCCGTACCGAGGCGGCGCGTGAAGTCGAGGTCCTCGCCCGCTTCCTTGCCCTTGGCCGCGGCGTCGGCGTCGGCGGCCTTGTTGGACTTGGCCTCGGCGGCACCGGCCTTGTAGCCGACGATCAGGCGCTCGGCGGGGGCCGGCGCGGCGGCCGGCTGCGCGGTGGAGGCGTCGGTACCGTCGGCGGGGGTCTGGGCGACGGCGACCGTGGTGGCCATTCCGGCCATCAGGGTGACCGACAGCGCGGCGACGGATATCAGCTTCCGTCCGGCGGAGCGGGAGGGGGACGTACGCAAGGGGCTTGGCCTTTCCCTGGCCTGCTCCGTCCGGGCAGGGCGGGCGCGGAGCAGCGGTCTGATCGCTTCGTCGTCGAAGCGGCGGGGGGTGAAGACGAGAGGTCAGGACGAGAGGTCAAAACAGAGGTCGGACGACGGGTCGAGACAGAGAGCTGCGCGGCGGCCGGCCATGCGCGAGCGACCTTTCCAGGGGTTACCTGTGGGTCAGCTGTGCTCGAACGATAGGCAAAGGCCAGGTAAGAGGGATACAGGGGAAACCCTCGATCTGGCCGAGAAGAGACCCTATCCGGGGCCCAGTTGACCGCCTTCGACCCCTTTTGCCCCCTTGGAAAAGGTCTGACGGGCCAGGGCTCGCGTCTGAACGCACGGCACAGGATTCCCGTACTCCTCGATGCCACCCCCCACCCCACCGCCCGAGGAGTCCCCCGGATGACCGCACATCGCAGGGCCGGCGCGACCGCCGCCGCCATGGCGGCCCCGCTCCTGCTGACGACGTGGGCCGCGGTGCCGGCCCAGGCGCACGGCGCGCCGACGGATCCGGTCAGCCGGGTGTTCGCCTGTTCCCCGGAGGGCGGCGACCGGGCGAAGACCGCGGCCTGCGGGGCCGCGATCGCCGCGAACGGCACCCCGTTCACGGCCTGGGACAACCTCCGGGTCGCCGATGTGGGCGGCCGGGACCGCCAGGTGATCCCCGACGGCAAGCTGTGCAGCGGGGGTCTGCCCGCGTACAAGGGCCTCGACCTCGCCCGCGCCGACTATCCCGCCACGCGGCTGACGCCCGGCGCGGCGTTCACGCTCGCGTACAGCTCGACGATCCCGCACACGGGCACCTTCAAGCTGTATCTGACGAAGCCCGGCTACGACCCGACGCGGCCCCTTACATGGTCCGACCTGCCGTCGAAGCCGTTTGCGACCGCCACCGATCCGGCTCTGGTGAACGGCGCCTACCGGATCAGGGCGAAGCTCCCGTCCGACCGGACCGGCCGCCAGATGCTCTACACGATCTGGCAGAACACCAGCACATCGGACACGTACTACTCCTGCTCGGACGTGGTCTTCCCGGGCGCCGCGACGAGCGGGGCCGGGGCCGCGAAGACAGGCAATCAGAAGGCAGGGTCCGGGACGGGCGGTGCCGGCTCCCCCGCGCCCGCCACGACCTCGGCCGCCCCTGAGCCGAGCGCTGCCACCGCATCCTCCGCCGCCGGGTCCGGCGCCACCGCGCCCGCGTCCGGCGCCGCACCGGCGTCGTCCGACGATCCGCTCCCGGCCGCCGCCAGCAGCCCGGACAACAGCCCTCGGGTGTCCCTGCTCGCGGGGGCCGCGGCGGCGGCGCTGATCGTCACCACGGGCGTGGCGGTCGCGCTGGGCCGACGGCGAGTCCGTCGGCCCAGGTGAAATCCGCGATCGTAGCGGTCAGTTGAACCTCGCGGCCGTAGCGGTCATGTGAACTCCACGGCCGCAGCGGTCAGTTGACGAAGACCGCCGGGCTGCCCGACTGGCCGGTGTCGGCGACCGGGGCGTACTTCGCGGTGAAGTAGCCGTTGCTGAAGCACAGCGACGAGCCCGAGGTCTTGGTGAAGTGCTGGGCGGCGAAGGCGATGCTGTTGTCGGCGTTGCTCGCCGTGCCGGAGAGGCTGGGCGCCTGATAGACGCAGCTGATGCTGCCCAGCAGAGTGCGCAGCTTGACCGTGGTCTGGATGACGGAGCCGGCCGCCGGGGTCACGGTGACGGTGCCGTCGGAGGCCACGGTCGTCGTGTACGGCACATTGTCGACCGTGATGCTGGTGACGCCGAGCACGCCGACGACGTTGGCGGTGCAGTCCCCGAAGGTGTGCGCGGTCAGGGACTCGGTGGCGGCGCCCGGCGCCGCCGGGTTGTCGGTGACGGTGGCGGTGAAGGCCGACGAGGCACAGGAGACGCCGCTCGTGCCGGTGGCGCTGGAGTAGAGCGTGGCCGCGGTGCCGCTCGCCAGCGAGGCGTTGAGCACGTCGCCGGTGGCGACGGGGGTTCCGCCGGCGCTGCCGGTGGTGAGCACCGGGATGTCGTCGGCGGATGCGGGGACGGCCGCGGACAGCGAGAGCGCGACGGCTGCGCCGGCGAGGGCAAGGAGGGATCGAGTACGCATGGGGGTGCCTCTTCTCCGATGGGGAGTGCGGGTGGCCGCCGTCGGCCCGCGACGTCTTCTCCGTACGCCACGGGCCGACAGCGACAGCCGGGCGACCGGGCACGGCCCCAGGGGGGAAGGCGACCGTGCCGGTGCCGCGGTGGGGGGTGGTTGTGGAGCGCTGCGCGCATGCCTCAGGACGGCATGGGGCCCGGGAAGGAAACTGCCGCACCGCGAAGAGCGGGCTGCGACAACGGATCCGGCGCCACGGATCCGGGGAAACAAGGGAGAGTTGTAGACCCGTAAAACACTCAACGTCAAGGCAGGTAAGGGAAGTTGGAGGTCAGGGCCGTGCGGGACCGAGGCCTCCTTCACGGGTGACACACAATCAACATCCCTTTCCCACAAGTCTCTTGACCCTTGGATGTAACCCCGGGTAACTTCCACGTCGGTTACTGCGGCGTAACGAGAAAGCCCTTGCACCCGCCGGGAGGTTCGGGGCGACGTGCGCCGCAGCCGCTGTCCGCGCCAGGACAACGTGCCTTACGCCTCACCTGCATTGACTATGCCCAGGGAGCACACATGGCCTCGTCCTCGGACGCCTCGGCGTCCACCCCCGAACAGCCGGAAAGCGGTTCCGGCCTCGCACAGCCTGACCACGGTCCCGGTGTCGCACTGCCGGAGACGGAGATCGGCTCCGAGAGACGTGGGCGGGTCCGCCTGCGCCGCGCCGCGGTGATGGCGGTGCCTGCCACCGCGATCGCCGCGGGGTTGATGATCCTGACCGCCCAGGGAGCCCTGGGTGTGCAGTTCGCGATCTCCGGCATGCCGTTCACGGTCACCGCGACGGAGCTCAACGGCACGGGCTTCGAGCAGTTCGGCGGCCTCGACAACATGGCCGAGGGCAGCCCGAACGCCGGTGACACCGGCGGGCAGGTCCTGATCGTCACCTCCGCGATCAAGAACGCGACGCTCACCAAGCTGTGCCAGAGCGTCGACCTCGGCGGCACGAACCTGGTGATCACCGCGGGCAGCGGCTCGGACAAGGTGCAGGCGACCAACCTGACCACCGACTCGACAGAGCTGTCGGGTGACGCGTCGTTCAACAACATCGAGATCGGCAACGACGCGAGCACACTCGACAAGGCCGGCGTTCAGGGCCCCAAGGGCGTCTTCAGCCAGCAGTCCGACACCGTCCGCATCGCCAACCTGCGGCAGACCAACTACGCCACCACAGCGGCGGTGTTCAAGCTTCCGGGCCTCAAGCTCCGCTTCAGCGACCAGGGTTGCTGATGGCTTCCGCCCCGAGTCCGCGGTCCGTGAGGTCCGGCTTCCGGCGGTGGCGCGCGAACCGCCCCTTCTGGGGCGGGCTGCTGCTCACCCTGGGCGGGGCGGAGGTCCTGCTCACCGAGAAGGCGTCGCTGAAGGTCATCCTGCACAGCGGTGCGCTGGCGCTGACCGGCTACCTCCTCCCCGTCGTGATGCTGCTCTGCGGCCTGCTGATCCTCTTCAATCCCACCCAACGGCTCTTCTACTCCCTGGTCGGCGTCCTCGTCACACTGGGCACCTGGATCACCTCCAACCTCGGCGGCTTCTTCATCGGCCTCCTCCTCGGAGTCACCGGCTGCTGCCTGGCCTTCGGCTGGCTGCCGAACCAGCAGCCGCGGTACGGCATGCTGCGCCGCCGCCGCGACCGCCGGGCGGCGGCGTAACGTGGCGTGCTGCAGGGACGTGACGAAGGACGTCCACGTCCGAGTGCCAGGGAGGCGCCCCAGATGGGAAACCCGAGCCCCTTAACGAGCCCGAGCCCCATAGAGATAGACCCGACCGGCCGTGACATCCATGGCGAGGCCGCCCGGATCCGCGCGAGGGGACCGGTCACCCGCGTCACGCTGCCCGGCGGCGTGGAAGCCTGGGCGGTCAGCGACCCCGACCTGCTCAAACGGCTCCTCACCGACCCCAGGGTGTCCAAGGACCCGCGGCAGCACTGGCCGGCCTTCATCAACGGGGAGATCACCCCCGACTGGCCGCTGTTCACCTGGGTCGCCGTGCAGAACATGTTCACCGCGTACGGCGGCGACCACAGGCGGCTGCGCATCCTGGTCTCCAAGGCGTTCACCGCCCGCCGCACCGCCGCCCTCCAGCCGCGCATCGAGCAGATCACCAAGGATCTCCTCGACCGCGTCGGGGAGGCCGGGCGGCACGGGGCCACGGTCGACCTGCGGGAGGAGTACTGCTACCCGCTGCCGATCCAGGTGATCAGCGAGCTGTTCGGCCTGCCCGAGGAACGGGGCGTGGAGATGCGGCAGTTGGTGGACCGCCTCTTCAACACCTCGGCCGATCCGGGTGAGATGACCGCGGCCTTCGAGATGTTGCACGGCATCCTGACCGAACTCGTCGCCGTCAAGCGGGAGTCGCCGGGGGACGACCTGACCTCAAGTCTCCTCACGGCCCGCGACGACGAGGGCCGGACCCATCTGACCGAGCAGGAACTGATCGACACACTGGTGCTGATGGTCAGCGCCGGGCACGAGACCACGGTCAACCTCATCGACAACGCCGTCCACGCCCTCCTCACCCACCCCGAGCAGCTCGCGCACGTACGGGCGGGCCGCGCGTCGTGGGACGACGTGGTCGAGGAGTCGCTGCGTCAGGACGCACCCGTCGCCAGCCTGCCGCTGCGCTACGCCGTCGAGGACCTCGACCTCGGCGCCCTCGGCGGACCGGAGGGGCTGTCGATCACCAAGGGAGACGCCCTCCTGGCCGCCTACGCCGCCGCCGGGCGCGCCGCGGAACGGTACGGGCCTGACGCCGACCGCTTCGACGTCACCCGCGCCGACAAGGAGCACCTCGCCTTCGGCTACGGCGTGCACCGCTGCCTCGGCGCCCCGCTGGGCCGCCTGGAGGCAGGCATCGCCCTGCCGGCCCTCTTCGACCGCTTTCCCGATCTTCAGCTAGCGGTGCCGTCCGACGAGTTGGTCGCCGTGGACTCCTTCATCTCCAACGGCCACCGGTCCCTTCCCGTGCGCCTCTCCTGATCCACCACCGCGCCTGAGCGCCCGGCACGATCGTGCCGGGCGCTCAGGCGTGCCTGGAGCCGATTGAACGGCACCGGTGAACGGCACCGCTTGATACACCGCGCCGCTCACCGCCCCTCTCAACGAGCCTTCCACGGCGCCTGGTTGTGATCCGCCGTGCCCCCGCTGTGGGCAAGCTGTGAGTTCCCTGATTCTCATCCGTCGCTCAGTGAAGCCTCACCGTCGCCCCAGACGCGGCCCCGATCGTCACTGTCATGAGCGCGCCGGACCAGTACCCCTCAGGTGCCGACCGCCCGTAAGACCGCCGAGGTCCCGCCCACCCGGGCGCGAGCCGACGCGAACGCCTCTTCCCGCTCGGAATACCTGGAGTACGCGTCATGACGACCCTCGCGCCACCGCCCCGCACCGAGGGGGACCGGCATTCGCACCGGGCCGCCCCGCCCGCCGACGGAGGCCTCGCCTCCCGTGCCCGGCGGCTGTTCACCGGCGCTCCCGAGGACCCTCGCTGGGCCCGCCCCGCCCTGTGGGCGATCCTCGTCCTGGCCACGGCCCTGTACGCCTGGAACCTCTCCTCGATCACCGGCAACACCTTCTACAACGCGGCCGTCTACTCCGGCACCAAGAGCTGGAAGGCGTTCTTCTTCGGCGCCCTGGACTCCGGCAGCTTCATCACCGTCGACAAACCGCCGTTCGCGCTCTGGGTGATGGGCCTGTCGGCTCGCGTATTCGGTTACGGAGCCTGGCAGTTGACGCTGCCGATGGTCGCCGTGGGCGTCGGCTCCGTGGCTCTGCTGCACCGCCTGGTGAAGCGTGACTTCGGCCCGGTGGCGGCGACGATCGCCGCGCTCACCCTCACTCTGACCCCCATCACGGTCGCCATCACGCGCGACACCAACCCCGACCCGGTCCTCGTCCTCCTGATGCTGCTGGGCGCGACGGGCCTTCTGAAGGCCGTCCGGAACGGCCGTCTGATGCCGCTGCTCTGGTCGGCGATCGCGATCGGCTTCGCGTTCAACACCAAGATGATGCAGGCGTACGTCGTCCTGCCCGCGTTCTTCCTCGTCTACCTCTGGGCCGCGAACGCCCCGCTGGGCAGGCGGATCCGCAACCTCGCCCTCGCCACCGTCGCACTGGTCGTCTCCAGCGCCTGGTGGATGGTGATCGTCGACCTGATCCCCGCCTCCTCCCGCCCCTACATCGGCGGCTCGACCGACAACACGGTCTGGGACCTCGTCATCGGCTACAACGGCTTCGGCCGCATCTTCGGCGCCGAGTCGTCGGTGGGTTCGGCGGGCAACGGGGCGAGTTTCGGCGGCAGTTCGGGCATCTACCGGATGTTCAACGAGATCATGGGCGGCCAGATCTCCTGGCTCATCCCGTTCGCCGCCGTCGCCCTCGTCGGCGGACTGATCCTGCGCGGCCGGGCGCCTCGCACCGACGCCAGGCGCGCCGCGCTGCTGCTGTGGGGCGGCTGGTTCGTCCTGCACTACCTGACCTTCGCCCTCGCCGAAGGCACCTTCCACCCGTACTACGTCACCGCCATGGCCCCCGGCATCGCGGCCCTGGCCGGTGCGGGCGGCGTGGCCCTGTACAAGGCGTTCCGTGAGGGTTCGGCGGCCAAGTGGGGCTGGGTGCTGCCGACGGCAATCGCGGGCAGCGCGCTCTGGGCGGTCGTCCTGCTCCAGCGGGTCTCCGGCTCCGGAACCCTGTACACCGTCGCCGAGATCGTGGTCGGCGTCGCCGGCGCGGCCTCGGTGCTCGGACTCCTCATCGGCCGCTTCACCAAGCGGCAGCGACTGCTCGGCGTCGCCGCGCTGGCCGCAGTCGTCGCCCTCCTGGCCGGTCCCGCCGCGTACTCGGCCTCGGCGGCCACCGGAACGAGCAGCAACGGCACGAACCCGACGGCTGGTCCGAACACCGGGGGCGGCATGGGCGGCGGCGGCATGGGCGGCGGTACGGGCTCGGCACCCGGCGGCGCCAAGTCCGGTACGAAACCAAGCGGTTCGGCTCCGACGGGGAACCCGCCGTCGGACAGTAAGCAATCCAGCGGTACGGAGTCCGGCGGCGCCGAAAACTCCGGCAGCCGAACCGGCATGGGCGGTGACGGCGGCATGGGCGGCGGTGGCACCACAGTGACCTCCGACATGATCACGTACCTCAAGAAGCACCAGGACGGCGCCACCTGGCTGGTGGCGGTGGCTACCGACCAGACCGCGTCCTCGATCATCCTGGAGTCCGGTCAGCCGGTGATCTCCATGGGCGGCTGGTCCGGCAGCGACAACGCCATGACGCTCGCCAAGCTCAAGACCCTGGTCAAGTCCGGCAAGCTGCACTACATCATGGTCAGCACCGACGGCGGCCAGGGCACGAACTCCGACATCACCACCTGGGTCGAGAAGCACGGCACGGCCGTCAAGTCCTCGGCATACACGTCGAGTTCGACGACGTCGACCGCATCCTCCACGTCGGCCACGTCGGCCACGTCATCCACGTCGAGCAGCAGCGGTCTGTACCGCCTGGACGCCTCCGACGTCGACTGAGCCGCGCGTCAGCGCGCCATGAACCGACCCAGCTCCCGCACCCTGGCCCGCAGCGCCGCCGCCCATGCGTCCGCGTCGGGGGCCGGAGGTGCGGGCACCTGGACGTCCTTGCGCTCACGGCTCGTGGTGGGGTCGCTCGTCGGCCAGTCCAACTCGATGTCCGCCCGCTCCGCGAGGACCAGCACCGTGGCGACGAAACCCTCGGACAGGGCGGCCATGACGCCGTGGGTCGTGGCGCGATGCCATGTCAGGAGGGCGTTGGCGAAGGTCCGGAAGGTGGCGGCCTCGACGGCGGACTCGTCGTTCTCCATCGGGCCGACGCCGGACGGCAGCCCCAACTCGGCCTCGTAGACGGCTACTTGGTGCAGGAACAGCCGCGAGGCACCGTTGGACGGGTTCCAGAGAGTCCGGTCGCCGAGGTCGTAGTACTGGCTCATGGCTGAATGGTCCCACCGGTCACGGTGGGACCATTGCTCCTGAGGGGACCACCGGACCCGACAGAACCATCCTTCACGCAGCCCCCACCGGCACCGCGTCCGCCCCCGCCGCAGGAAACCCCGGCGTACGCAGCACCCCCCGCTCCGCGTCCACCGCGAACACCTCGCAGCCGGCCAGCTCGGCGGCCCACTCCACACCCTCCGGGCCCATCGCGAACGCCGCCGTCGCCGTGGAGTCCGCCTCCGTGAGGGTCGGGGCCACGACGGTGAGGCTGAGGAGGCCGGTTGCCGGGTGGCCGGTGCGGCCGTCGATGATGTGGTCGCCGCGTTCGTAGCGGGCGGACGTCGCGACCGCGCCGTCGGTGAGCTCCAGGACCGTACAGAGCTGGTCGGCGTGTTCGGGGTGCCGTACGCCCACCCGCCAGGGTCCGCCGGAGACGACCACGTCGCCCCCGGCGTTCAGGCAGAACCTCCGTGCGCCGGCCGCCGTGAGCAGCTCGGCGCCCCGCTGCACCGACCAGCCCTTCACCACCGCGCAGGGGTCGAGGCCGCGGCCCGGCAGGCGTACGTCGAAGGCGCCGCCGGTCGCGACCCGGTAGTCCTCGCACAGGTCGAGAACCTCCCGCAGCTCCGGGCTCAGGTCCTCGACCGACAGCTCGCCCCGGTCCAGCCGGGACACCTCGCTGTCGGGCTTGAACGGGCTGAAGCGCGCGTCGACCTCGCGCAGCCAGGCGAACATGTCGTCCACCGCCGCCTCCGGGAACCCCTCGTCGTCGATCCTGAGCGACACCGGGAACCCCATCACGTGCTCGACGCGCCGCATGTCAGGCGCCCTTCGCGTCGAGGGCGGCCTGGAGGGACTCCTTGTAACCGTCGCTCGTGATCGTCGCGCCGGACACCGCGTCGATGTCCGCACTCTGCGCCTTCAACGTCTCCGCGACCAGCTTCGGCACCGCGGCCGTCGTCTGCGGATGATTCGGCTGCTGCAGCATCCGCACGGAGCTGATCTTGTCGCCCGCGAACGTCACCTCGACCTGCACGGCGCCCTTGGAGGTGTCGACCGTCGAACCGGCCACGGTCTGCGAAGCCGTGGAAGCTGACGCCGAGGGAGACGACGTCGTATCGGAGTCGTTCGCGTCGATCGCGGCCTGCAGGGACTCCTTGTACGCGTCGCTCGTGATCGTCGCGCCGGACACCGCGTCGATGTCCGCACTCTGCGCCTTCAGCGTCTCCACGACCAGCTTCGGCACCGCGGCCGTCGTCTGCGGATGATTCGGCTGCTGCAACATCCGCACCGCGCTGATCTTGTCCCCGTCGAAGGTCACCTCGACCTGCACGGGGCCTTTCTCGGTCTTGATCGTCGTCCCCTTGACGACGGTGCCGGACGAGGACGACGAGGACGAAGAAGGGGTCGGGGTGGGCGCCGCGGTGGACGTGGTGGACGTGGTGGACGTCGACGCCTCGTAGCGCCAGACGGGGATCAGGCCCGCGATGCTCAGGACCAGGACAGGTATGGCTCGCTTCACGGTGTCTCTCTCATCCCGCCAGGCTGAAACGCTCGAAATGGATCTGCGGTTTGGGTACGCCCAGGTCGCCCAGGGTGCGCAGCACCGCGTTCATCATGGGCGGCGGCCCGCACAGGAAGACGTCGCGGTCGCCGATGTCCGGGACCAGCCGGGACAGTTCGCGCGGCGCCAGCTTGTCGGGGACGGGCGGGCCGGTGACCAGGTGCAGTTCCGCGCCCTTGGAGAGGGCGAGTGCGCGCAGTTCGTCGTAGAGGACGGCGTCGCGTTCCGTGGCGACCCGGTAGATGACGACCGCGTGGCCCTCCAGGTCCTCCAGCAGGGCGCGGATCGGGGTGACGCCCACGCCGCCCGCGATGAGCAGGGCCTGCGGCTTCGTGCGGTGCAGGGTGGTGAAGGCGCCGTAGGGGCCCTCGGCGAAGACGCGCGTGCCGACCTTCACGTGCCGCAGGGCGGCGGTGCCGTCGCCGGCGGTCTTGGCGGTGAGGCGCAGGGTGCGGCCGTCGGGGGCGGCGGACAGCGAGAAGGGGTTGGCCTGCCACCAGCGGTCCCGGGTCAGGAACCGCCACAGGAAGAACTGGCCGGCCTGCGCGGGCATCCGGTCCAGGTCGCGGCCCGTCATGTAGATCGACACGACGTTGTCGGCCTCGTGGACGACCGCGGAGACACGCAGCTGGTGGCGCAGGTTCCGCCAGAGCGGCAGGACGAGACGGCCCAGGAACACCGCGCCGAGGGCCACGCTCCACAGCGCGTACCAGTACGTCGTGGCGGCGGACGACGCGGTGAACGTCGTACCGACCGCGACCTGGTGCGTGAACGCCAGGACCACGGCGACGTACGTGTACAGGTGGATGAAGTGCCAGGTCTCGTAGGCGAGTCGGCGCCGGGCGTAGCGGCCGGAGACGGCGCCGACCACGATGATGATGCCCAGCGCGACGATCGCGCGGAGCACGCCCTCGGTGGTCTGCGCGAGGTCGACGATCTCGCCGATCGGGCCCACGTCGGTCCCGTCGGCGTAGCCGAAGCTGATGAACACGACGTGCGTCAGCAGCGTCCACAGGATGCCGAAGCCGGTCCAACGGTGCCAGTTGGTCAGCCGGTCCATGCCGATGCGGCGGTCGAGCCACGGCAGCCGGGCGACCAGCAGCAGTTGGAAGGCCATGAACAGGGCGCCGTAGAGTCCGGCCAGCCGCCCGATCACGATCAGGGCGTTGGAGGCGAAGCCGGCCTGGGTGAAGAAGAAGGTCACGACGGCCACGTTCGCGGCCAGCACGGCGTACAGGCCCGTGCGGGCCACCACCCTGGGGCGTATCGCCGTGGGGGGCGCAGGGGGTGATTGGACGGTCGTCACGGGCGACAGCTCCTTGATCGGGTCCGGGGTATCCGAGCTTGTCCGGTCGGAGCTGTCGTTTACCTGTCGTGCGACTTTCAAGTAGTTATCGATGTGGTTCCGAGGGGCGCCCGCCGCTGGTCCCACGGGCCGCGTGAAGCACTATGAGCAGGTGGAAAAAGTACGACTCCTCGTCGTGGACGACGACCCGCCCATCGCCGACCTGGTCGCGACGGTCGCCCGCTACGAAGGCTGGGAGGCGGTCACCGCGTACTCCGGCGACGAGGCGCTGCGCCGGGCCGCCGAGTTCCATCCGGACATCGTGGTGCTCGACCTGATGCTGCCCGACATCGACGGCTTCGGCGTTCTCGACGGGCTGCGCCGTTCCGGGACGATGGTGCCGGTGGTGTTCCTGACCGCCCGCGACGGCGTCGCCGACCGGGTCGCGGGCCTGACCCGCGGCGGCGACGACTACCTGGTCAAGCCGTTCGCCGTGGAGGAGCTGATGGCCCGGCTGCGGACCGTGCTGCGGCGCAGCTCCGGGCCCGCCTTCCAGCGGTCCGTGCTGCGGGTCGCGGACCTGACGATGGACGAGGACACCCGCGAGGTACGGCGCGGCGAGAAGCTGCTCACCCTCACCCCGACCGAGTACGAGGTGCTGCGCTATCTGATGCGCAAGTCGCCGACCGTGCTCACCAAGGCGCAGATCCTCGATCACGTCTGGGAGTACGGCTTCGGGGGGCGCTCCAACGTCGTGGAGCTGGTCGTCAGCCGACTGCGCCGCAAGCTGGAGGACACGGGCGAGCCGCTGATCCACACCGTGCGCGGGTTCGGGTACGTCATCCGCCAGGCCGCCGAGTGATCGGCCGGCTGCGAGGGGCGTACGGCAGGCTGCGGCTCGGCACCCGGCTGGCGCTGGGGCTCGGGGCGCTGGCGCTGGTGGTGTTCGCGGTCGTCGGCACGGCCCTGACGACCTACATGCGGGACTATCTGTCGAACCAGCTCAACGACCAGCTCGGGCTCGCCCAGGTCGCCCAGTCCAAGAGCATCGCGGACACCGGCACGCTCGCGGGCAAGAAGTACTGGGGCTGGTACTACGCCGTGTACGACGTGACGAACGGCACCCCCGTGCTCCGCAAGCCCGAGGAACCTACCGACCTGCCCAAGGACGTCGCCGACCTCACCTCCGTGGCCAAGGCGCAGATCGGCGCGGACACCGAGGTGCTGCGCACCGCGAACCTCCCGGGCGTGGGCGAGTACCGGCTGCGCGCCTGTGAGGTCGAGTCCGGTGTGGTGCTGGTCAGCGGGGCGCCGATGGACGACATCGACGACACGGTACGGCGGCTGATCACCGTCCAGGTGGTCGCCTTCGGGCTCGCCCTGCTGGCGCTGGTCCTGGCAGGCCGGCGACTGCTGCGACGCGGCCTGAAACCGCTGAGCGACATGGCGCACACCGCCCACGGCATCACCTCGCACAACCTCACCGAGTCGGCGGCGCGGCTGCCGCTGCGCGCCGACGGCCCGGGGGGCGGCCCGGAGGTCGAGGAGCTGCGCACCGCGTTCAACACCATGCTGGAGCACATCGACGACTCGCTCGCCGTCCGCGCGGAGGCCGAGCAGCGGCTGCGCCGGTTCGTCGCCGACGCCTCGCACGAACTGCGTACCCCCTTGATGTCCGTACGGGGTTACGCGGACCTCTTCCAGTACGCGGCCGCCAACGCGCCCGAGGAGCGGGACAAGCACCTGGCCCGGCTGCGTGCCGAGGCCGCCCGGATGGGCGTCCTGCTGGACGACCTGCTGCTGCTCGCCCGCCTCGACGCCGCCGAGGTGGAGACGCCGCTGCGGTGGGAGGACACCGACCTGGTGGAGCTGGTGCGCCAGGCGGCGGACGCCTTCCGCGCGGGCCACCCGGGACATCCGCTGACGGTCACGACGCGCTCCGACGCCGTACGGCTGCGCCTCGACCCGCTGCGTGTCCGGCAGGTGCTGGACAACCTGCTCACCAACGCGGCCGTGCACACTCCGGCCGGAACGGAGGTGTCCGTCGAGGTCGCCGTCTCGGGCGGCACGGCCCTGGTGCGGGTGGCCGACGCGGGCCCCGGCGTTCCCGCCGCCGACCGGGAGCGGATCTTCGACCGCTTCTACCGCGTCGACAAGGCCCGCAGCCGCGACCGCGGCGGCAGCGGCCTGGGCCTCGCGGTCGCCCGGTCGCTGGTGCGGGCGCACGGCGGCTCCCTTGAGCTGACGAGCGCGCCGGGGGCGACCGTCTTCACGGTCGCGATCCCGCTCTCCGCATCGCGCTGAGGAGGCCGCTCGCCGTACGCACTGTCTTCGGCGACTTCACCAACCTGTGGGAGCCGTTCCTCGCCGGGCAGGGCCCCGCGCCGGGCTATGTGGCTGCGCCCGCCCCGGCCGACCGCGACCGGCTGCGGGACGCGCTCGCCGCTTCCGTCCCCCGGCTGCCGGACGGTTCCGTCGCGCTCACGGCTCGGGCGTGGGCGGTACGCGGCCGGAAGCCGGGCCCGGAAGGCAGTGGCTGAGAGTCGTCAGAGCGGGCGCCGCAGCGCCGGTCCCGTGCTGTGCCGGACGACCAGTTCGACGGGGAC
The DNA here is from genome assembly GCF_041051975.1 of Streptomyces sp. R21. GTDB lineage: Bacteria > Actinomycetota > Actinomycetes > Streptomycetales > Streptomycetaceae > Streptomyces. The sequence continues at coordinate 2,601,265 of NZ_CP163435.1, forward strand.
CAGGGACTGGCCTTCCGGCGCAGCCGCCCCGCCCTCGATCCCGCCGTCGATCCGGTCGAGGAGCAGCCGCAGCGAGCGGGTGCCGATCTCCGCGAAGTCGGTGCGGACGGTGGTCAGCGGGGGCAGCAGATGGGCGGCCTCGGGGATGTCGTCGTAGCCCACCACGCTTGCGTCGTCAGGGACTTGGCGGCCGGCCTCGTGGAAGGCGCGCAGCACGCCGAGTGCCATCTGGTCGTTGGAGGCGAAGACGGCCGTGACCTCCGGGCGCCGGGCCAGCAGGCGGCCCAGCTCGTACCCGGAGTCGGCGCTCCAGTCGCCGACGAGGGGTTCGGGGACCTCAGCACCGGCCGCCTCCAGACAGGCCCGCCAGCTGGCCGTGCGCTGGTCGGCGGAGATCCAGCCCGTCGGGCCCGCGATGTGCCAGACGGTGGCGTGGCCGAGGTCCAGCAGATGCCGGGTCGCCTTGCGGGCGCCGTCCCGGGAGTCGGCGGTCACCAGCGGCGTACCGTCCCCGAGGTCGCTCTCCAGCACCACCAGCGGGGTGTCGGGACTGTCGAGACGAGCCTCCGCCAGCGCACGCCCCACCCGACTCTGCGGGGCGATGGCGATCACACCGTCCGCGCCCTCGCCCGACAGCCGGTGCACGGCGTCCACGACCGTGTTCCGGTCCGCCGAGTCGAGGGCGATGGAGCTGACCAGGTAACCGGCCTTCTGGGCGGCGGTGTTGATCGCGGTCAGGATGGAGGCGGGCCCGTAGCGCGCCGCGTCGAAGGAGATCACGCCGAGCATCCGGGTCCGGCCGCTGGCCAGCGAACGCGCGCTGCGGCTCGGGCGGTAGCCGAGCGAGCGCATGGCCTCCAGCACCGTCTCGCGGGTTTCGGGGCGGACGGCGGGGTTGTCGTTGAGCACCCGGGAGACGGTCTGCTTGGAGACACCGGCCAGCCGTGCCACGTCGTCCATCACGGGGCGCGCCCCCGCGAAGTTGCGCCGGCTGCGCCCCTTGGGTGCGGGGCCGCCGGTGGCACTTCGGGTCATCACGCCTGCTTCCTCACCACCGCTGCCGCGGCCGCTGCTGTTCCGCCACCGCTGCACAGGATAGGCCGGGCGGGACCGACCGGCCCCGCCCGGCTCCTCAGCCCTCCCGGGCCGCCCAGCAGCGAGTGGTGACCCGTTCGGCATGCCCGACCGCGGCCGTGCCCGCCGCCGCGGCCGCCTCCTCGGGTACGTACACCGGGGCATCGGCGTGCAGCGGGAGGATCCGCAGCCGCAGCCCGTGCTCGCGCAGGGCCTCGGCGGGCAGCCGGTCGAGGCCGATGTCCCAGGGCCGCCCCGAGAAGAACTGGTCGGCGACGAGGGTGTCCCCGACGTACGCGCGCGCCACGTCGCCGGTCCAGTGGATGCGCAGCAGCGTCCGTCGGACGGGATGGCCGTCCGGAAGACCGTCCGGAAAGCCGTCCGGCAGTACGTCGGCGACGTCACCGACGTCGATGCGGTACTCGGCGGCCACCGTCTCGAAGTACTTGTCGGCGGGCGCACTCGCCCGGTTCAGCACGCCGGTGACGGGCTCGGGCGCCGGACCGGCCGCTCGGACCAGGGTGACGAGCGGGGCGGTGCCTCGGCTGCCTGACTCGACGGCCTGCACCGCGTACCGGGTCAGTACACCGTCCGCGGTCTCCCGCACGGACGCGCCCGCCACCACCGGCGCCCGTTCCGGAGCGGGGAACACGGCGAACGAGGGCTCCGCGGCAAGGCCCTGCAGCCGGACCTCGTCGTGGTCGAAGACGACGCCGTCGCCGCTGAGCACCAGCCGTTCGGCTCCCCAGGCGGCACCCCGGTAGACGGTGTGGGCCGTCGCCGCGTCCAGGACCAGCAGGCCGACCCGTCCGCCGCCCGCCGTCAGCACCTCCACGAGGGCGTCGGTGCCGGGGCGCAGCCCCGTGACGAGGACCTGGTCGCCGGCGAGTGCGGTCTCCCCCGAAGGCGCCTTGACGGAGGTCACCGTGCGGGCGTCCAGGGCGAGTTCGGGGGCGATGCCGTCGGTGGCGGCGAGCACCAGGACGGTACGGCCTTCGTCGTCGACCGTGCACACGGGCTGCGCGGTGGCCCAGTCGAGCCGCAGCCCCGCGATGTCCAGGCGCAACGGCCAGCAGAAGTAGGCCCCTTCGGGGACGGTGAACGGCGTGCTGGGCAGGGTCAGGGCGGCGGCGCCCGGGAACTCCACCGTGAAGGACGTGTCCGGGTGGGCCGGCAACTGCTCGTGCGGCTGGTGGTTGTTGACGAAGAGGAAGCCGCGGTCGCCGTCGCCGCGCACGGCCCAGCGCAGGGTGTCGCGGTCCCGCTGCCCCGAGGGCCCCTGCTCGGGAAGCACCGACGTCATGGGCGCGAGGAGGTGCCCGAAGTCGGCCAACAGGAGGTGCTGGAGGCGCAGTCGGTGGTAGGAGTCCCGGTACTGGCCGTATTCGCCGAGCGGAGCCTGGAAGTCGTACGTCAGGACGGGCAGGTCGTTCGGGTAGTCGGTGGCGTGGGACTCCTGGAGCGTGGAGAGTTCACCGGCGGGGTTGGTCCCGCCGTGGAACATGTAGAAGCCCTGCCACACCGAGCCGCAGCCGATCTTGGTGAGGCCGAGGGCGCCCACGTCGTCGGGCTCGACGCGTGGGCGGCGGTGGTAGGCCACGGCCATGCCGCCGCCCAACTCGCAGGTGGCCCAGGGGAATCGGTCCGCGAAGGCGTCCGGTTCGCCGCCGCGCACGGTCGTCGGACGCAGATCGGCGCCGATGCCCTCGTCGTCGCGCTGATGGGTGAAGAAGAAGTGCTTGCGACAGGTGTCGGGCCAGCCGCCGTCCGCCTCGGTCCAGAACGCCTCGGTGTAGCCGCCGTACAGCGGAAGCAGTTCGTCGGGCGGGAGTTGGACCCCGCCCCAAGCCGTCGATGTCCACAGCGGCGCGCTCAGCCCGGCCTCCTGCGCCATCCGCTTCAGGGTGAGGAGATGGCCGGGCTGGTCGTACAGCTCGTTCTCGATCTGGATGGCGATGACCGGGCCGCCGTGCGCCCGGTCGAGACCGCGCAGCTGCTCCGCGATGGCCCCGAACCAGTGGCGTACCGGCTCCAGATAGGCGGGATCGTCGGTGCGGGGCGTGCGGGCGCGGGCGAGCAGCCAGTCGGGCAGGCCGCCGTTGCGTACTTCCGCGTGCGACCAGGGGCCGATGCGGGGGATGAAGTCGAGGCCGTGGCGGGCGCAGAGTTCGGCGAAGCGCCGCAGATCGCGGTCGCCGTCGAAGCGGACCCGGCCCTCCACCTCCTCGTGGTGGATCCAGATGAGGTAACTCGCGACGGCCGTCACCCCGCCCGCCTTCATCTTGAGCAGCTCCTCCTCCCACTCCCGGGCCGGGTAGCGGGAGTAGTGGAACTCCCCCGAGACCGGGAACCAGGGGCGGCCGCCACGGGTGAGCCAGCGGCTGGTGACCTCGATCGGGTCGGGCACACCGGGGGCGTCGGCGAAGGGGAGGTGCCCGGTCAGCGGGGGTGCGGCGGGCGCGGGCAGTTTCAGGCGGTGCGGGGACCGGGCGGACATGCGGAGTCTTCCCTTCGGTGGGGCGTACGCGGGCATTCTTCGACGGGGCCGTACGGAGGCGCTCTTCAGCGGGGCTGTACGCAGTTGTGTTTCAGCGGGACCGGGTGGCGCGGACGAGCCAGCGGGTGGCCGTCAGGCACAGCGCCGACAGGGCGCACAGCACGAGCGGGACCGTTCGGACTCCGGACCATTCGATGGCCCTGCCGAGCGCCGGTCCCGCCGCGACGCCGCCGGCCATGGACGCGGCGATGACGACCGCGCCCGCCCGGCGGGCCCGTGGGGCGGCCCGGTGCAGCCAGGGCAGCCCGGTCGGGAAGATCGGCGCGATGAACAGACCGACGCCGGCGTATGCGTACGGCGCGAGGCCCGGCACCGCGGCCAGCAGCAGGCAGGCGGTCATGCCCGCGCACGAGACGGTGATGATGGCCTGGGCGGAGAAGCGCAGCGCGATCGGGGCGACCAGGAAGCGGCCGACGGTCATCATCAGCCAGTAGACCGAGGTGGCGGTGGCGGCGACACCCGCGCCGTAGCCGACCGTCTCCAGGTGCGTGGGTTCCCAGCCGCCGACGCCCGCCTCGATGCCCACGTGCAGGACGTAGAGGGCGACGAACACGCCGAGCACCGAGCCGAGGCTGCGGCCGAGCACGGGCCTGCCATCCTCGGGCGCCGCGTCGGCCGGCTGCGGCGCCTTGTCCCGTACGCCCTTCAGGCACAGCAGCGACGGCAAGTTGGCGAGCGCGAAGCCGAGGAAGACGGCCGGGTAGTGCTCGGCGCCCACCGCCGCGATCAGGGCGGGACCGAGGATCGCGCCGACGCCGAAGTGCGCGTTGAGGATGTTCAGCATCGCGGCCGATCGGCGGCCGAAGCCGACGGCGAACAACTGGTTGAGGCCGTAGTCGATCCCGCCGAAACCGAGCCCCGCGAGCAGCGCCGCCGCCAGACCGGCGGGCCAGCAGGGCGCGAGCGCGAAGCCCGCCGCGCCGACGGCCATGAGCAGGTACGAGGCCCCGAGGATCCGCCGGTTGCCGAGACGCCCGTAGAGCCGGTCGAAGAGCAGCACACCGGCCACACCCCCGACGAAGTGTGCGCTCAGCCCGAGCCCCGCGGCCGACGGGGAGAGCCCGAACTCCTCGCGGAAGGCGGGGATCGCGGGGCCGTAGAGCGCCTGGAGCGCGCCGATGAGCACGAAGCCCACGCAGGACGCGACCACCGCGGCCGGGCTGAACACCGGCGCGTCCGGCGCCTCGCGCTCCGCCGTGACCTGCTGTGCGGTCGGTTGATCGGTCACGCGGTCTCCAGGTGAGGAGAAGGGGACGGTGATTCCCGGACTGACTCCCGGGCTGATCCCTGGACGCCGATGATGTTACCGGTAACATAATCGGCGTCAAGATCCCCTGCAGGCCTGTGGGCGGCGCGAGTTGGGGCGGCGGGCGGGAATCGGGCGGCGCGCGCAGCGGAGACCGGGAAGCCGGGAGTCGACCGGCAGGCCCTCTTTCGCGAGGGCGGTCGACTCCCGGCCCGACTCGTCCGTCAGGCGTACGGGTCGAACGTGATGTCGCTCGGCTTGGCCTTGTTCAGGTGGTCGCCGAACTTCGAGTCCTGGAGCGGGAAGTTCGCACTCCCCCAGTCGGAGGCGTTCATGATGTTCCGCAGGTTGGACGCCATGTTGTCCCAGGTGAGCAGGTTCTCCTGGTGCCAGGCGCCGGTGTCGTTCTCCGGGGTCTCGCCCCACTTGGCGAACCGGAAGGCGTGGGTGCTCGCTCCGTCCTTGTGGTAGACGGCCTCGACGCGCTGCCCGCTCATCGGGACGTCGGCGATCGGGTGGGTGCTGAAGCCGCCGTGTGCGGAGGCCGACAGGTAGGACGGCGTGTCCGCGCCCTGCTTGACCCAGACGACCATGCACTCCCAGTCGTGCCGGTGGCCGATGCCGGGCGAGGCCTCGTCCTTCTCGAAGTAGCTGGCGTAGACGATCCCGCACCAGCCGTTGTTGCATTTGGCCCGCGAGTAGGTGTTCCCATGGCCGAGGTGTCCGCTGCGGCACTCGCCGGTGACCGAACCGGTCGGCTTGAGGCCGCCGTTGAGGTTGCCGCTCGGGTCGATGGCGGCGGCCGGGTAGCAGCTGTCCGAGTCGTAGTCGTAGACCGGCTCGAAGTTCTTCTGGAACGCGGTCGCGTTCTCGGGCAGGTTCTGCAGGACGCCCGCGGAGGCGCTGCCCGACAGGGCGACGGTCAGGGCGCTGACGCTGCCGGCGACGGCGGCGACCCTCGCGAGGCGGAGGATCCTTCTGCTGCTGACTGCTCGGGTCATGGGGGGCTCCAGTCGACGGTCCACTCGTTCCGGACATGACATCCGGGTGCGGGACCGAGACTGGCAAGCCGAGCGTTCGGTGGAAGGGCTTTCTGCCAAACTCGCGGCGGCCTTTCACCGAACTGATCAACGCCCGCCGGATAAGTCCGGCGGGCGTCGGCATCAGATCATCGGGGCGGCCGTCTCAGCTCACACCCCGCCGCCGAAGAAGACCTGCACCTCGCGGATGAGCCCCTCCCGGACCGTGATCGCCTCGACGTTGCGGTAGCGGTCGCCCGTCATGAGCTCGTACTCGTAGTAGACGAGGACGAGTTCCCGGTCCACGGGGGTGACGTGCAGCAACCGCTGCTCCTTGAAGCGGTCCGCCGTCGGGAAGCACCGCTCGAAGAAGGCGGCCTTGTCGATGTGGTCGTCCCGCGGGCTGGTGAACGTGAAGTCGTCCGCGTAGAGCGGGAGGGCCGCATCGCGGTCCTGCGACCTGTAGTGGCGAAACGCCGCCTCGACGACGCTGGTCGGGCTGTCCATCATGCTGATCTCCTCGGCCGGACGACTGGTCCCCCGTGCCCCCGGCCCCCCACCATAGGACCCGGACCCCGTCTCCTCGGGCACATCACCTCCCCATCCGACACGGGGGCCATTCCCGGCCCGCACGTCTACCCTGAGGTCGTATGAAGGGGGCTTCGGACAGCGGCGCGTCCGGTGAACTGCCGGACTCCGGCGGGTCGTTCGGGCCGCTCGTCGTCGCCGGACAGCTGCCCGTCTTCCTGCGGGCGGCGCAGGTGGAGCTGCCCGAGGAGAGCCCCGATCCGGTCCTGCTGCCCACGATCACACTGCTGGAACGCGCGGCGTCCCGCGGCGCCGATCCGGACCAGCTGCCCCTGCCGCAGGGACAGCTCCTCGCCGGGCAGTACCGGCTGATCCGGCCGCTCGGCTACGGCGGCATGGGCGAGGTCCATCTCGCGCTCGACACCAAGGTCGACAACCGCGAGGTGGCCGTCAAGATCCTGCATCCGGACCAGGCGGCGGCCGCGGCGGGCGCGCTGGCCCGGGAGCGGCGGGCCCTGGTGGATCTCGGCCACGACGACATCATCCGTGTCTTCAACTACGGGCACCATCCCGAGGTCGGGGACTTCCTCGTGCTGCAGTACGTCGACGGGCTCACCCTGGAGGAGGTGCGGGCCCGGGCCCGGATGAACCCGGACGAGTTCGGCGGCGGCCGTTTCCACGAGTTCGTGCTCGCCTACGGAGTGCGCATCCTCTCCGCTCTCGGGTATCTGCACACCCATCGGCCCGGCAAGGTCTACGGCGACCTGAAGCCGGACAACGTCATGCACGACGGCACCACGACGAAGATCATCGATGTGGGGAGCGTCCGGCCCGCCGGTCTCCCCGGTCACACCACGGAGGGGTTCCGCGCCCCGACCGTCGGCCCGCACGGCGAATCCGCCGGCCAGGACGACCTGTTCAGCCTGGGCGAGACGCTGCGGCGGCTGAGCGGTCTCGGGCAGTCGCCGGAGGATCTCGCGGAGTGGGGCTCCCTGGACGTGCTCGGCCGGCTCGACACCCCGGACGGGTTCCCGGAGGCCCTCCGGATGACGGCACCCGCGCCCCGCGGGCTCGGGCTCGTCTCCCTGGCGCGAGTGCTGCACCGTGCGACCCGGAGCAGACGGGCGGAGCGGTTCGCCTCCGCCGTCGAGATGGAGGAGCAACTGCTGGGTGTCTTCCGGGAGTTGCGCTCGCTGCGGACGGGCACCGAGACCTTCGAGCCGTCGCCGCTCTTCCTCCAGTCGTCGTACGCCCTCGACGGCGCCCTCGGGTCCGCGCCGCCCCTGGCGCAGTGGGCGGCGCCGGACACCCCGGCGGCCTACGCAGCGCCGTCGGCCGCCGACGTCGCGCAGCGGCTGCCCGTCCCGCGGCCCGATCCCTGCGACGACCACCACGCCCAGTTGAGCAGGCTGGCCGACGCCGCTCCGGAGGCGCTGCTCCAGCACACCGGGGACTGGCGGGACTCACCGGAGGTCCATCTGCTGCGCTGCCGCCTGCGGTTGAGGGTTCCCGGCGGCCAGACCGAGGCAGCCGAGCGTGAACTGCGGTCCGCCGAGGCGCTGATCGGGCCGGAGCGCGCCCCGTACGACTGGCGGCTCGACTGGCACCGCGGGCTGCTCGCGCTCGCCCGGAACCAAGTCGGCGCGGCGCGCGGGCACTTCGACCGGGTGTACGCGGCGATCCCGGGCGAGTACGCGCCGAAGCTCGCGCTCGGTCACTGCGCCGAGCGCCTGGGCCGGTGGCACGAGGCGCTGACGTTCTACGAGGCGGTGCGGCTGCGCAACCCGTCGCTGGGCAGCGCCGCCTTCGGCGCGGCGCGGGCCCACCTCGCGCTGGGCGGCGAGCGGGCGCGGGACGACGCCGTACGGGCGCTGGACGCGGTGCCGCAGCACTCACGGCACCGGACCGCCGCGCGAACGGCCGCCGTACGCATCGGAGTCGAGCATGTGCGGCCCGCCGAGCGCCCCGACGAGACGGCCGAGCGGCTGCGCGAGGTGCTGGAGCGGCTGGCCCGGCTCTTCCACGCGCACGGGCTGACGGACGAGGAGGCCAGGGCACGGATGACGGCGGAGGTGTGGGAGGCCGCGCAGGGCGCGCTCGCGCGGGGTGCCCTCGACGCGCCGGGACTGGCCGCGCTGGCGGCGGGCGCCGACGTACGCCTCGGTCTGCCGCCCGACGAACCCGGCCTCCGCAAGGACCTGTCCCGGCTCTACCTCTCCCTGGCCCACCAGGCCGCCCGGTCCGCCGACCCCGAGGACGCGGCCGTCGCCGAGACCCTGCTCGACCGCGCCTACGAGGTCCGACCGCTGGCCTTCCGACACCACAGGGGCAGCCCATGGCTCGGGAAGAGAGTGACGAACTGGCTCCGGACGATGGCCCGTCCGGCGCCGCCCGGGAGCGCGCGGACGGCCCGCGAGTGAGCCGCGGCAGGAGGCCGAAGGGCGTGGGTGCCGTCGAACGACCGCCCGTGCGACTGCTGCGCGGCGCGCGGGCCGTCGGCGCCGTGACCGCCGAACTCGCCCGCCGTGTCCGGCGCTACGCGTGGCCGTCGGCGGCGGGCGGCCGCAACCGCGGATATCTGCGGGACCGGCTCGTCGCGCTGCCGTTGCTCGCCGTCGTGGCCTTCGGGGCGTTCGGCTGGGCCTACGCGGGTGTGCGGGGCGACTCGGCGTATGTGCGGGACCGGCTGGCGCCCGCGCTGGTCGGTCTCGCGCATACCAGGGCCTCGCTGTTCATCGCGCAGGGCGAGGCCGAGGAGAGCCTCGGCGAGGGCCGGGCGGCGGAACTCGGCGGGCTCAGCGAGCGGTACCGGACCCGGGTGGCGCGGGCGACCCAGAGTCTGAACCAGGTGACGCGCAGCGGGGCGCTGACCGTGGCCGAGGAGCAGGAGCTGCGTGTCGTGTCCGCGCTGGTCGTGGACTACACGGGCTGGATCGGCCGGGCGCAGGGGGACGCGACCGATCCGGTCCTGCGGGACGCCGAGCTGACGTACGCGCGCAGCATGCTCTGCTCGGCCCCGGTCGCCGCCGCGCACCAGGGTGACCGCTACCGGCCGTGCCCGCCGTCGACCGGCTCGGGCGCGACCTCGATCGTGGACCGGGTGTCCGGCCTGGAGCGGCGGCTGCGCGAACGGCTCGTGGACCGGGCCGGCTGGGGCGGCGGGGTGATCGCCGCCGCCGTCGTCTCCGGGCTCGCCCTCGTGCTGCTCGCTGTCGGGCTCTGGCGGACCGTGTCGTTCCTGCGTCGCCGGTTCCGGATCCGGCTGAGTGTTCCGCTGGTGGCCGCCGCCCTGCCGCTGCTCGCCGTACCGCTGCTGACCGCCGACGCGCTGCTCGCCCAGCACGCCCAGGCGGCGGCCGTCCCCGTGGCGCACGCGCTCGCGGAGCGGACCTCGCCCGAGACGGAGACGGTCGCCGAGGAGCGCCCCTTCGACGGCCCGGATCCGCGGTCGATCGCGGTCCTGGACGCCCGGTTCGACGACGGTCTCACCGACGGGCGGCTCGCCTTCCTGGACGGGGCCGCTGCCTTCGTGTTCCCCGCGGGCCTGGTCGGCGCGGGTCTCATCGGGGGCGCCCTGCACGCCTACCGCCGCGAATACCTCGTGGTGACCCGCGCGGGAGCCGCCGTATGAGCCGCGTCCTGCGCACCTTGCTCGTCACGGCCTGTCTGCTCGCCCTCGTCCCGGGCTGCGCCTCGGACACCCGCGCGCCCCTCGTCGTCCTGGGCCCGTGGACCGGTGCGGAGGGCCAGGCCTTCGAAGCGGCCCTGGAGCGGCTCGACGACGGGACCGGCCGGACGTACACGTACGAGGGCACCCGCTCACTGCGCGAGACGCTCGTCTCACAGCTGGAGGCAGACGACCCGCCGGACGTGGCGATCCTCAACAGCATCGGCGAACTCACCGAGTACGCCCGCCGGGATCAGTTGAAGCCCCTCGCGGAGGAGACCGCCGAGCGCGCCTACCCGCCGTGGGCGCCGACGCTGCTGGTGGACGGCAGGCGCCGGACGTACTGGGTGCCGTTGAAGGTCGACCTGAAGAGCCTGGTGTGGAGCAAGCGGAGCACTCCCGCGACCGACCCGAAGTGGTGCGTGGGGCTCGCCTCGCAGGCCACCTCGGGCTGGCCCGGCACCGACTGGATCGAGGACATCCTGCTCCACCAGGCGGGCCCGGCGCTCTACACGGACTGGGCGACCAGCAGGCTCAGTTGGCGCGACCCCGCCGTCCGGCGGGCCTGGACGACCTGGGCGCGGCTGCTCGGCCACCGCTCCGCGCCGTCGATCGAGCGGTCCCTCACCACGTCGTACGAGGGCACGTCCGGGCCCGGCGGACCCCGGGGCCTGCTCGACTCCCCCGGTTTCGACTGCACGCACGAGCACCAGAGCGCCTTCATCCGGTACGTCTACGCGGGCGACGACGTCCGCGTGCAGCCGTCGGCCGCCTACCTGGGCGGACCGGCCGGGTACCGCGACACCTACGAGGTCGCGGGCGACATGGCCGCCGTCTTCAGCGACGACCCGGCGGCCCAGGAACTCGTGGAGCGGCTGTCGAGCCCGGCCGGCCGGGAGCGCTGGCGGGCCGAGGCGGACCCCGCGGTGCGCCCGCTGTTCCCGAACACGACCGGGCTGACCCCGGCGACGCCCGCGAGTCCGGCCGAGCGGGAGATCGACACCCTGCTCAACTCCCGCGCCCGCACCCTCTGCTTCGACGCCTCGGACGTGATGCCACCCGAGCTCAGGGACGCCTTCCACCGCGCGGTGCTGGAGTTCTTCCAGGATCCGACGGACCGTCATCTCGACGCGCTGCTGCGGCAGTTGGAGACCGTGCGCACCCAGGTGGCCGAGGACCCGGCCGAGGACCGCTCGTTCCGGCCGCCCGAGGACATCTGCGCGAGCCCGGGCGGGTGATCAACGCGTACGAAGGGCCCCGCCCCGGCCGGGCTCAGGTCGGTCGGGGCGGGCGTTCAGGGTGTGGGGCGCATCTCGTGGGGGCGCGACTCGGGCTCGTGGGGGCGGGTCTCGGGCGAGAGGGAGGTGCGGAGCGCGGTATGGAGGAGGGCGGCGCTCGTCCATTCGCGGTCTCGCGACGGGGGGACCTGCCAGTACAGGCCCGGGCCCGTGACGCGGTGCAGCGGGGGGACGGCCACATGGCTGCCCGGGCCCAGGACCTTCACCTGCGCGAGGTTCCAGTCGGCGGCGGTGCCCGGGCGGATCAGCCAGTACAGGCAGCTGCCGAAGCCGTCCTTGATCACGGCTCCCGTCCGGTCCCCGAGGTGTTCCAGCGCCTTGTTCCCGAGGGTGAGCGGCACGCGTACGGCGTCCCACCACTCGCCGGCGGCCACCAGCCGCACCTGGAGAGTGCTCGACTGCATCCACCGCCGGGCTCTGCTGACTGACATCGCGCTCTCACCGGCTCTCCGATACGACACACCGACCCTAGGACGGTGGCGATGTGTCGACTTGCGGCCACGCGCAGGGAAGTTGTGCCCATACGCAGCACACCCGGCGCGGTCTCGTGAGGGCGCGCCGCCGCGCAGTAGCTTGATCGGTCGTACTGACGTCCGAGTGCCCCGGAGGCCGCCATGGGAGATCCCCAGCCCCTAGTCATCGACGCGACCGGCCGTGACATCCACGGCGAGGCCGCCCGGATCCGCGCAGGGGGACCGGTGACCCTCGTCGAACTCCCCGGCGGTGTCGAGGCATGGGCCGTCAGCAGCCCCGACCTGCTCAAGCGCCTGCTCACCGACCCGCGGGTGTCCAAGGACCCGCGACAGCACTGGCCGAGGTGGATCAACGGCGAGATCTCCCCGGAGTGGCCGCTGTTCACCTGGGTCGCGGTGCAGAACATGTTCACCGCGTACGGCGGCGACCACAAGCGGCTGCGCACCCTCGTCTCCAAGGCGTTCACCGCCCGTCGCACGGCGGCGCTCCAGCCCCGTATCGAGGAGATCACCAAGTCACTGCTGGACCGGGTCGAGGAGGCCGGGCGAAGCGGCCAACTGGTGGACCTGCGGGAGCAGTTCTGCTATCCGCTGCCGATCCAGGTGATCAGCGAGCTGTTCGGGCTGCCCGAGGAGCAGGGCGCGGAACTGCGGGCCGTCGTGGACGGCATCTTCCACACCTCCGCCACCCCGGAGGAAGTCACCGACATCTACACCCGCTTCTACGCGGCCATGGGCGAACTCGTGGCCCTGAAGCGGAAGTCGCCGGGTGACGACCTGACGTCGGCCCTCATTGCGGCGCGCGACGACGAGGGCGACACCCGGCTCAGCGAGCAGGAGTTGCTCGACACCCTCGTACTCATGGTCAGTGCCGGCCACGAGACCACGGTCAACCTCATCGACAACGCCATCCACCTCCTGCTCACCCACCCGGACCAGCTCGCCCAGGTGCGCTCGGGCCGCGCCGGCTGGGACGACGTGATCGAGGAGGCGCTGCGCGTGGAGGCGCCGGTCGCGTCCCTGCCGCTGCGATACGCCGTGGAGGACCTTGTCGTCGCCGAGTTCGGCGGCCCGGAAGGCGTGGTGATCGGGAAGGGCGAGGCGATCCTGGCCGCGTACGCCGCCGCCGGGCGCCACCCCGAGACGTACGGCGCGGATGCCGACCGGTTCGACGTCACCCGCGCCAACAAGGAGCACCTCGCCTTCGGGTACGGCGTGCACCACTGCCTCGGTGCCCCGCTGGGGCGGCTGGAGGCCCGGATCGCGGTTCCGGCGCTCTTCGAGCGTCTCCCCGGACTCCGACTCGCCGCGGAACAAGGCGAGTTGGAGCCGGTCGACTCCTTCATCTCGAACGGCCACCGCACCCTTCCGGTGCGGCTGGCCTGATCACCCGCGCCCCGGGCTCATCACTCCCCGCGCCACCAGGACCGCAGCTTCGCGGTCCAGCCGCGTGGCGCACGCTCGGGTACCGGATCCGGTACCCGCACCGGAACCGGTGCGGGTACCGCGACCGCGGCGGGCAGCGCCACCGCGGCGACCCGCTCGCGCTGCGCGGTCGGGAAGGTCACGGGCAGCGCGGCCAGTGCCCGGTGGAAGGGACCCGGCCGCCACTGCAACTCCCCCACCGGCACCGCCAGTTCGATGTCGGGAAGGCGGTCGAGCAGCTTCTCCACCGCCACCGCCGCGATCAGCCGGGCCGGACTCTGCGCCGGGCAGTTGTGCGGGCCCGCGCTCCACGCCAAGTGGGCCCGGTTGCCCGCACGCTGATCCGTCGTCAGGGCGGGGTCGGTGTTCGCCGCGGCGAGACTGACCACCAGCGGATGGCCCGCCCGCAGGGTCACCCCTTCGTACACGACGTCGTGGACCGGGTAGTGCACGGCGTAGTTGGCCATGGGCGGGTCGGTCCACAGCACCTCGTCGAGGGCGTCCTCCACGGGCAGGCTGCCGCCCGACAGGGTGCCCGCGAACCGGTCGTCGGAGAGCAGCAGCCGCAGCCCGTTGGCGATCAGGTTCTGCTGGGGCTCGGTGCCCGCGCCCATGAGCACGACGAGACTGTGGACCATCTCCTCGTCGGTGAGCGCGGCGGGATGGGCCAGCATCCAGGAGGTCACGTCCTGCCCGGGCCGGGCCCGCTTCAGGACGACGAGGTCCAGCAGGGTCGTGGCGAGCAGCTCGTTCGCCTTCTCGGCGTCCACGCCGTCGAAGATTCCGGACATCCCCTCGACCAGCCGCTCACCGTAGTCGGCCGGACAGCCGAAGAGGCGGTTGAACACCAGCAGCGGCAGGACCTGGGCGTACTCGCCGAGCAGGTCGGCCCCGCCCCGCGGCGCGATGCGGTCGATGAGCGTGTCGGCGCTCGCCTCGATGTAGCCGCGCAGGGTGTTGGGGTCCACCCGGTCCAGGCTGTCCGTGATGGCGCCGCGCAGCCGCCGGTGCTCCTCGCCGTCGGTGAACAGGGCGTTCGGCCGGTACATCATCATCGGGACGACCGGGCTGTCCGGGGGGACGGTGCCGTCCGCGAGATCCGTCCAGCGGCGGGGGTCCTTGGAGAAGGTCTCGGGGCTGCGCAGTACGTGCAGGGCGGCGTCGTATCCGAGCACCAGCGACGCCCGTACGCCGGGCGCCAGTTCGACCGGAGCGATCGGGCCGACGGCGCGCAGCCGCCGGTAGAAGGACGCCGGGTCGGCGGCGAACTCGGGGCCGTACAGGGACTCGTGGGCCGGGCAGCCCGGTGGTGGTACGGCGGTCACGCGTGCTCCAGTTGGCCGGTGGGAGTGCGGGTCAGGAGGTACTCGACGAGGGAGATCAGGGCCCGCGTGGAGGAGGCCCGGTCGCGGGCGTCGCAGTGGACGAGGGGGGTTTCGGGGAGCAGGTCGAGGGCCGCGCGCACCTCGTCGGTGCCGTACTCGGGCGCGCCGTCGAACTGGTTGAGGGCGACGGCGTAGGGCAGTCCGAGCTCCTCCAGTACGCCCATCACCTCGAAGGACTGGCCCAGGCGCCGGGTGTCGGCGAGGACGAGGGCGCCGAGCGCGCCACGCGTCATGTCCTGCCACAGCTGGGTGAAGCGCTGCTGGCCGGGCGTGCCGAACAGATACAGCACCAGGCGGTCGTTGAGGGTGAGGCGGCCGAAGTCGAGGGCGACCGTGGTGGTGGTCTTGTCCTTCATGCCGGCCAGGTCGTCGACGAGGGCGCCTGCCTCGGTCATGACCTCCTCGGTGCGCAGCGGCCGGATCTCGGAGAGCGCGCCGACGAAGGTGGTCTTGCCGACCGCGAAGTGGCCCACGACCAGCAGCTTGACCGCGGTCTGCACGGTGGGCCGCAGATAGACATCGCCCGAGGCCGGTTCGGCGGCGGATCCGGCGGCGGGTTCAGAGGCGGGCGCGGAGCCCATCGAGCACCTCCTGCAGTATTCGGGCGTCGGTCGGCCGGGCGGCCGGGACCGGTGCGCGGGTGACGATGTGGCCGCTGTCCATGAGGTCGGCGATCAGCACCTTGGTGACGCTGACCGGCAGCGCGAGATGGCCGGCCACCTCGGCGACGGACAGGGCTCCGGGCCGGCACAGCTCCATGAGCCTGCGTTTTTCCGGGTTGAGTCCGGCCAGCGGCAGATCGTCGGCGGCGATCAGCAGCGTGACCAGGTCCAGGGTGTTGCGGGAGGGGTGGGCACGGCCGTCCGTGACGACGTACGACCGCACCAGCCGGTCCCCGGGACGGCGCCGGGCCGTCATGCCGGGCTGCCGGTGTCCTGCCGGGCCGGACTGGTCAGCTCCTTGCCGAGCCGGTCGACGAGTTTGTGCATGCGGTACGTCACGGCCTCCATGTCCACTTCCTCGCTGGTGGAGACGGCCAGGTAGGCGCCCTCGCCGGCGGCGACGAGGAACACGTAGCCGTGCGCGAACTCGATCAGGGTCTGCCGCCACGGGGTGTTCGGGGTGCCGCAGAACTCGGCCGTGCTGCGGCTGATCGACTGGACGCCGGACAGGCCCGCGGCCAGCCGTTCGGCGTCGTCCCGGCCGATGTCCTTGGAGTGGGCGCGGAGCATGCCGTCGGCGGAGAGCAGGATCGCGTGGCGCGCCTCCGGAACCTTCAGCACCTCGTCCAGCATCCAGCCCAACTCGTTGTTGGTGGGCCCGGTCATTCGTGGCTGTTCCCTTCGTCTTCGTGCGAGGTGTGCTGGGCGGCCCGGCCGAAGCGGGTGCCGCGCGCGAACGCCCCCATGCGCCGGGCGTTCTCCTCGGCCGAGCGGCCGCCGACCTCCTCGGCGGGCGGGGCCGGGGTCTCCGCGGCCGTGTCCCGCAGGGCGCGGCGTCGTCGTTGGGGCAGTCCTCCGGGCGTGGTCGGCTCCCTGTGGCCGGGGGCGGGTTCGGGATCGGGGCGAACGTCCGGGGCCGGTGCGGCGACGGACGCCGTACGCGACACGGGATCCGGCGCGGGGGTGCGCCCGGGGACGGCTTCGGGGACACGCGCGGGCGGTTCGACCACAGGTGGACGCTCCTGGAGGGCTTCCGGGTGCGTGAGCAGGGAGGTCGGCAGGAAGACCACGGCGCGCACACCGCCGTACGGCGAGACCGTGCCGACGGAGACGTTGAAGCCGTAGCGCTCGGCGAGCACCCCCATGACGGCGAAGCCGAAGCGCGGCGGGTCGCCGAGCCGGGTGACGTCCACGGTGCGCCCGCCGGACAGGAGCCCGGCGGCGTGCTCGGCCGCCTGCCCGTCCATGCCGACGCCGGCGTCGTCGATCACCACGCAGGCGCCGTTGTGCACCGCCTGGATGGTGACCTCGACGGTCGTGTTGGGCTGCGAGTGGCGTGCCGCGTTGTCGAGCAGCTCGGCGACCGCGAGCACGACCGGTTCCACGGCCCGGCTCTCCACGGCGATGTCGACCTCACCGTGGATGCGGATGCGCCGGTAGTCGCGGATGCGGGAGGTGGCGCCGCGTACGACCTCGATGAGCGCGGCGACGGAACGCTGGCGCCCCGGCCAGGAACCGCAGAGCACGGCGATGGCCTGGGCGCGGCGGCCGAACTGGGCGTTGGTGTGGTCGACTTCGAGCAGGTCGCGCAGCACGTCCGGGTGGTCGTGCCGGTCCTGCATCTCCGCGATGGCCACCTGCTGTTCGTTGGCCAGGGCCTGGATGGAGCGCATCGACGCCTTCAGTGCGGCCTTCGCGGACTGGTCGGCCCGGGACTGGGCGTGCTCGACGGCCCCGGCGAACCGCTCCAGGACGCTGTCGAGGCACTTGGCGAAGTCCGTGTCGGCGAGCCGCGTGTCCAGCAGACCGGCAGCCGTCGCGAGTTGCCCAGGCGCGTCCTCCAGGGCCGGCAGCCGGACGGAGACGAGATGGCGCAGTTCCTCGTCCCGGGCCCGCAGGCCGTCCGCCAGTTCGGCGTTCCGTCCGCGCTGCACCGCGCTGATCCCGCGCTGCCGCACCAGCAGCACGGTGACGGCGAACAGGCCCACTGCCAGGCACCAGAACACCGCCTCCGGTATCTGTTCGGTCATGAAGTCCTCAAAAGCGGGCGATGGTTGACGAGCGCTCGACGGTAGCGACCGTTCCACATCCGTACTTGTCCGTGTGCGCAAGGAAGTTGCTCAAAGACGCAAGCGCGCCGGGACGCCGGGCCGAGGCCGTCCGCTTACCTTTGGCATATGCCAATGAGGGGGTGGCCTACTACTGAAACCGCGTGCTGCCCTAGTCTGACTCCGAGTAACGGCCCGTGAACGTACGGAAGTTCAGGGCTGCCGAAATGGAGTCGTCCGACCCGTCGCAGCGGAGGAGCCACGTTGCCCGCGGGACGTTACATCGTGGAGTCGCAGACCACGAGTGAGGTGGACCCGCACGAGCGGGCCGACTTCTGGAGCGAACACATCGCGTCCTATCAGTCCCGGATGGGGTACGCCTACGCGCGCACCGACAACTTCCGCGGCGAGACGGTCCGCCAGCGCAGCGACACCTACCAGCTCGTCAGGTTCCGGTCGGACACGATCGAGTACAGCCGGACCGCCCAGCAGGTACGGCAGGACCCGGACGACGACTACCGCCTGCTGCTGCCGCTCACCGGGCAGATCACGCTGTCCCAGCAGGACCAGGTGGCGCGGCTCGCGCCGGGGGCGGGCGCCCTGGTCACCTTCGGATCCCCCTTCCAGTGCGCGCAGACGGCGTCCACCCTGGCGTTCATCTTCACCATCCCCGCCCGCGAGATCGACGGCCCGCTGAACCGGACGTCACCGCTGGCCGCCGGGCTGGACCTGACGACGGGGCTGGGGCGCGTGGTGAGCACCATGGTGCAGAGCCTGCACGAGGAACGCGACAACCTGACCGACCCCCAGTTCGACGCCGTCTCGGACCGCGTCGTCGAGCTCCTGTGCATGCTCGCGTCCGGCGACGACCGCCCGGACGCCCCGGGCCATCTCACCGAGGTCGAGGCGATGGTCCGCCGCCATGTGCGCGACCACGCGGCCGACCCCGGCCTGACCGGCGCATCCATGGCCCGCGACCTGGGCTGGTCCCTGCGCCAGATCCAACTGGCCCTGCAACGCGTGGGCACCACCCCCCGCGACCTGATCCGCGAGGAACGCCTGCGCCTGGTCCGCGACCGCCTCCAGTGCGCCGACTGCGAACACATGACGATCACGGAACTGGCCTACGCCTCGGGCTTCTCCTCGGCCAGCACCATGAGCACGGCCTTCCGCCAGCGCTTCGACGTGAGCCCCCGGGAGATGCGCCGCGGCCACCGCCGGCCGCCCGGTCCGAAGGAGGCCGACGGGGATTTCCCGCCCGTATGAGATCCCGTATGAGATCCCGTATGAGGTTCAGCCCTCGTCGGGCGTCAGCCGCAGCGAGATGCTGTTGATGCAGTACCGCTGGTCGGTGGGGGTGGGGTACCCCTCCCCCTCGAACACGTGCCCGAGATGCGACCCGCACCGGGAACACCGCACCTCCGTCCGCACCATCCCGTGCGAGCGGTCCGAGATCAGTTCGACGGCGTCGGAGTCCTTGGGGTCGAAGAAGCTCGGCCAGCCGCAGTGCGACTCGAACTTCTCCGTGGAGGTGAAGAGTTCGGCGCCGCAGGCGCGGCAGGAGTAGACGCCCTTGGTCTTCGTGTCGGTGTACTCACCCACGAACGCGGGCTCCGTGCCGGCCTTGCGCAGGACCGCGTACTCGGCCGGGGTCAGTTCCTCGCGCCACTGCTCGTCCGGCTTTTCGATGTCGTACGACATGAGCCTCAGCCCCTTACTTCGAGAGACGGTCCAGGATCAGCGGGCCGAGGTCGGTGACGTCGCCCGCGCCCATGGTGAGAACGAGATCACCGGGCTTCGCCATTCCCGCGACGACGGCGGGGGCCTCGGCCTTGTCGTGGACGGGGGTCACGTCGGCTCCGGCCGCCCGGGCCGCCTCGATGATCAGGTCGCTGGTGACACCGGGGATCGGGTCCTCGCGGGCCGGGTAGATGTCCAGGACCACGGAGGCGTCCGCCAGTGACAGGGCCTGGCCCATCTCCTTGCCGAGCTCCTGCGTGCGGGAGAAGAGGTGCGGCTGGAAGAGGACCAGGATGCGGGAGTCGCCGGCCGCCGCGCGCATCGCGTCCAGGTCCGCCGTCATCTCGGTCGGGTGGTGCGCGTAGGAGTCGATGACCTGGACGCCCGCCTCCTCGCCCTTGAGCTGGAGGCGCCGCTTGACGCCCGTGTAGCTGGCCAGCGCCGGGGCCAGCTCCGCGGCGGGGATGCCGAGGGCCACGCCTGCCGCCAGTGCGGCCACCGCGTTGTGCGCGTAGTGGCGGCCGGGGACCGAGACCGTGAAAGTCAGCTCCGCGCCGTCCAGGAGAACGGTGACCTCGCTCTTCAGGCCCTGGGGAACGACGGAGAGGACGCGTACGTCGGCGTCCTGCGCTTCTCCGTACGTCACCGTCCGCACCGCACCGGCCAGCCGTCGGGTCAGTTCACGGGCTCCCTCGTGGTCGGACGAGATCACGAGCGTGCCGCCCGGCACGATCTTCCCGGCGAACGTCTCGAAGGACTCGTAGATCTCGTCCATGGACGCGTAGTTGGCGTGGTGGTCCAGCTCCACGTTGAGGACGATGGCGACCTCGGGCGCGTACTTGTGGAAGCTGCGGTCCGATTCGTCGGCCTCGGCGACGAAGATGTCGCCCTCGCCGTGCAGGGCGTTGGAGCCGGGGGCGTCGAGGTCGCCGCCGATCGCGTACGAGGGGTTCAGACCCAGCGAGGAGAGGGAGACCGCCAGCATCGACGTGGTCGTCGTCTTGCCGTGGGTGCCGGCGACCGCGATCGGGCGCAGTCCGTCCATCAGGCGGGCAAGCGCGTCCGAGCGGTGGACCACCGGGATGCCCAGCTCGGCCGCGCGGGCCAGCTCCGGGTTGTCCGCGCGGATCGCCGAGGAGACGACGACACAGGTGGCGTCGGACGCCAGGTGGTCGGCCGCGTGCCCGATGTGCACCGTGGCGCCCAGCGCGCGCAGGGCCTCGGCGGTGGCGGACTCCTTCGCGTCGCTGCCCGCCACCTCGGCCCCGCGCTGCGCGAGGATCTTGGCGATGCCCGACATTCCGGCGCCGCCGATGCCGATGAAGTGCGGTCGGTCCATGGCGGTGGGAAGGCCGGGTGCCATGTGCGTCTCCCTGGAGTGGTGCGGCGTACGTTCAGCGCCCCACCCTAATGGCCATGGCGCACGCCATGGCCCAGCGGCCGGGCCTCACGCCTTGCTGTGCGAGAACAGTTTCAGCACCGGTACGCCGACCTTGTGGCGGGCCCGGGAGGCCCAGTCGCGATGGAAGAACTCCTCCACGTAGTGCGGGTCGGTGAGCACGATGACCTCGTCGGCGCCGATCTCGTCGACCAGGGCCTTGAGGGCGTCCAGCGGATGGTCCTCGATGAGCCGGCCTTCCGCCTCACTGCCGGACACCCGCAGCGCCTTCAGCGACACGTCGAGGGCCTGCTGTCCCTGGCCCACGGCGTCCTCGCCCTCCGGCGTCTCGTTCTCGTGGGCCGCCTCGTCCAGCTCGCCGAGCGCGACGTCGTCGATGGCCCGCAGCAGCCGGTCCGCCTGGTCGCCGCGCGGCTGGAGCAGCACATGGAAGCCGACCGGCTCGTCGCCGTGCAAGGTGGTGACGAACTCCACGTCGGCGGACGTCAGGGCCTTCTCGATCATCAATACGCTTGTGAACACGACAGGCGCCCTTCTCCTCCGTGGGCCGTTTCCAGGCCCCTGCGGAAACCATCCTGCCCCGTGACCGCACGGGGTCTGCGCGATTTGGTGTGCCCGGCCGAAGAAAAGCGGAACGGGGTATTCCGCCGACTTGTCAGGACCGACGGTATCGGCTGAAGACGAACCCGGCCTCCTCCAGCAAAGACGCCAGTTCGAACCGCTGCGGCACCGCCACCGGGGGCCCTCCGGCGATGCGCTGCGCGTCCCCCGCCGTGAGCATCGGGGAGAGGGTCAGGCAGAGCTCGTCGAGTACGCCGGCCGCGACGAGCTGGCCCAGCAGGCGCGGGCCGCCCTCGGTCAGCATCCGGGTCATGCCCTGCTCGGCGAGGGCGCCGACGAGCCGGCCGGGCTCCACACCCATGCCGTCCCCGGCGATCAGCACCCGTGCGCCCGCCTTCTCGGCGGCCGCGACCCGGTCCGGGGCCGCGGCGGCGCCCGTCAGCACCAGCGTGGGCAGCAGCGGGGAGGTAAAAAGCGGAAGCGAGAAGTCCAGGTCGAGGCTCGCGGTGACGACCGCGATCGCGGGCGCGGGGCCCTGACCGGCCGCCGCCCGCAGTTCCGCGAAGTCCTCACGCGCGCGTGCCGGGCGGTAGCCCTCCTGGCGTACCGTTTCCGCACCCACGATCACGACGTCCGCGAGAGCCCGCAGCACACCGAAGATCCGCATGTCGGCGGGGCCGGAGATGGGCTGGGAGCGACCCTCGTGCTGGCCCGCGCCGTCGAGCGTGGACACCATGTTGGCGCGCAGCCAGGGACCGTCCCCCGGAGGGTAGGCGTACGCCTCCGCCAGCTCGAGGAGGCCCCACTCGCGGTCTGTCACACCAGCCGTCACACCGGCCGTCACATCCGTCCCGGAGGCCCCTCCCGAGGCCTGGGCTGCTGTTTCTTCGGTCACAGGGAACAGGCGTCGCATGTCGTGCAGTGTGGCACGGCGCTTAGAGTGGGGAACCGTGTCGTCCTCCACTGCCGCAACCGGTGTCCACCCGATAGCCGACGCGGCCCCGCTGTCCTTGTGCGCCCGCGAGCCGCATGTCCCCGCCGACCGGCTCGTCGCCGAGATGGTGCCGCCGCCGCGGTTCGACTCGGTCCGCTTCGAGACGTACATACCGGACCCGAACCAGCCCAGCCAGACCGAGGCCGTGCACGTCCTCGCCGGCTTCGCGGCCGGTCTCGGCGGCGCCCACGCGAGCGGGGGCGGCAAGCGGCGGCTGTTCGGTCTCGGCAAGGCCCCGAAGAAGGTCCCCACCGGCCCCCGCGGTGTCTATCTCGACGGCGGCTACGGTGTCGGCAAGACCCACCTGCTGGCCTCCCTGTGGCACGCGACCCCGGCCGAGCCCGCGCTCAAGGCCTTCGGCACCTTCGTGGAGCTGACGAACCTGGTCGGCGCGCTCGGCTTCCAGAAGACCGTCGCCACGCTGAGCGAACACCGCCTCCTCTGCATCGACGAGTTCGAGCTGGACGACCCCGGGGACACCGTTCTGGTGTCGACGCTCCTCGGCAAGCTGGTCGACGCGGGCGTGGCCCTCGCCGCCACCTCCAACACACTGCCGGGCAAGCTCGGCGAGGGGCGGTTCGCGGCCGCCGACTTCCTGCGCGAGATCCAGGGCCTGTCCGCGCACTTCCGCCCCCTGCGCATCGACGGCGAGGACTACCGCCACCGCGGACTGCCCGAGGCACCGGCGCCGTTCTCCGACGAGCAGGTCACCAAGGCGGCGTACGCCACCGAGGGCGCGTCGCTCGACGACTTCCCGCATCTGCTCGACCACCTGGCGAAGGTGCACCCCAGCCGGTACGGCGCCCTGACCGACGACCTCACGGCCGTGTGCCTGACCGACGTCCAGCCGGTCCCGGACCAGTCGACGGCGCTGCGGCTCGTCGTGCTGGCCGACCGGCTCTACGACCGCGAAGTGCCGGTCCTCGCCTCCGGGATGCCCTTCGACAGGCTCTTCAGCGAGGAGATGCTGAACGGCGGCTACCGCAAGAAGTACTTCCGCGCGATCTCCCGGCTGACCGCCCTCGCACGGGACGCCAAGGGGCTCGTAGCGGCGTAGCGGGCTTCGTGCGGCCGTCGCAGACCTCGTAGGGGCGTCGCAGATTCGAACACCAGGGGAACACGGGTCAGTTCAAGCCATTCCCACCTCGCGTTTTGGGCTTTTCTTTACCCGAAACGTAAAGTTAACCTTGCAAACAACTTAGGCGCGTTAACGTATTTGAGGACGCAAGCCGAGGGATGCAGGCAGAGGGGAGGGCGCATGGTGCGGAGTACAACGGTCCGGTTCGTGCTGGCGACGCTCTCCGCCGTCCTGCTTGCCCTGCAACTCTTCGCTCCCACCGCGTCGTTCGGGTCCGCGCACAGCACCACTCACGCGTCCGGCGCCAAGGTCACGGGCACCGCCGCCGTCGCCAAGCGCGCGGACGAGATCGTCACGTGCGGCGGCCTCGAACACTCCGCGGCACCCACCGGCCCACTGCGCACCCGTGACCGGCACCGCGTCGCGGCGGACTCGGCCCCCGAGCCGCCCGCCCGCGTCCTGCTGGTGTACGACACCACGGTCTCGGCTCCCACCGGGACCGACGGCACCACGCATCACCTCTCAAGATCATCAACCGCCCACTCTCCGGCGGCACTTCAGGTATTCCGCTGCTGAGCTGCCGCACGCCCTGTCGTCACGACAGGGTCAGGGTACGAGCCGGCACCGACCCGCCCTGAAGATCTGGGCCCCCACCACGCCACGTCCGCCGAGCGCGTCGACGTGGGGTCATGCCGTCGTACCCGCATCTGCCATGTTCTCGTAAGCCGACGCGCCAACTGAGGCGCGCCAGGAGGAACTGACAATGCAGCCCCTCATCGATCACGCCCGTGCGCACGGACAGCGCCCCGAGGAGTTCGCCCGGCTGGCCGAGGGCCAGTCGCCGCAGGTCCTGTTCATCACCTGCTCGGACTCCCGGGTCGTCCCCGCCCTGATCACCGGCGCCCGGCCCGGTGAGCTCTTCGAACTGCGCACCGCGGGCAACATCGTCCCCCCGTACGTCTCGCAGCACCCCACCGGCGAGGCAGCCACCATCGAGTACGCCGTCGAAGTGCTCGGCGTATCCGACGTCATCGTCTGCGGACACTCGCACTGCGGCGCCGTAGGCGCGCTGGTGCGCGGCGACGACCTGAACGCCGTACCCGCCGTGCGCGACTGGCTGGCGCACGCGACGCCCCGCCCCGAAGGGGCCGTCGAGGACCCCACCGTCACCGAGGCCGTGCAGAGCCACGTCCTGACCCAGTTGCTGCGCCTGCGCTCGTACCCCGGCATCGCGGAGAAGCTGACGAGCGGTCAACTGCGCCTGCATGCCTGGTTCTACGAGGTGCACACCGGCTCAGTACTGGCCCACCGCCCGCAGTCCGACACCTTCGACGCCCTGTGAGCGCCGACATGAAGCCATCGAAGTCGGTGGAGCCGACGAAATCCACGAAGTCGCTCCGACTCCCTTATCTGCGGCAGGACTTCGCCGCCTCGCTCGTCGTGTTCCTGGTCGCCCTGCCGCTGTGCGTGGGCGTGGCCGTCGCGTCCGGTGTGCCGGCCGAACTCGGGCTCGTCACCGGCATCGTGGGCGGAATCGTCACCGGTCTGATGCGCGGCAGCAGCCTCCAGGTCTCGGGTCCCGCAGCGGGCCTGACGGTGCTGGTCTACGAGGCTGTGCGGGAGTTCGGACTGCCCGCCCTCGGGGTCATCGTGCTGACCTCGGGAGCACTCCAACTCCTCATGGGCGCCCTGAAGTTGGGGCGCTACTTCCGGGCCATCTCGGTCTCCGTC
The DNA here is from genome assembly GCF_041051975.1 of Streptomyces sp. R21. GTDB lineage: Bacteria > Actinomycetota > Actinomycetes > Streptomycetales > Streptomycetaceae > Streptomyces. The sequence goes on from NZ_CP163435.1 coordinate 2,626,150, forward strand.
GTCGAGGGCATGCTGGCCGGCATCGGGCTCGTCCTGATCGCCGGGCAGCTCTACTCGGTGGCCGGAACCAAGGCCCCGGCCTCGGGCCTCGGAAAGATAGCCGGGCTGCCCGAGGCGCTCTTCGAGGCGGCCGGGAACACCACGGCGCTGGCCTCTCTGGCGCTGGGCGCGGGCACCGTCGCCGTACTCGTGCTGTGGAAGCGGATGCCGCGCCGGGTGCGCACGGTGCCGGGGCCGCTGGCCGCGGTCGGGCTGGCCACGCTCGCCGCGCTCGTCCTCGATCTGCCGGTGGCGACGGTCGAGGTGAAGGGCCTGCTCGACTCGATCCAGCCGCCGCCTCTGGACGCCTTCGGCGAACTCGCGGGCGTCGGCCTGCTCGGCACGATCGTGGCGTTCACGCTGATCGCCTCCGCCGAGTCGCTCTTCAGCGCGGCGGCCGTGGACCGGCTGCACGACGGGCCGCGCACCGAGTACGACAAGGAACTGATGGCGCAGGGCGCGGGCAACGCGGTGTGCGGGCTCCTCGGCGCCCTGCCGATGACCGCGGTGATCGTGCGCAGCGCGGCCAATGTCCAGGCGGGCGCGAAGACCAAGGCGTCCCGGGTGCTGCACGGCGTATGGCTGCTGCTGTTCGCGGCGCTGCTGCCGTCCGTGCTCGCGTACATCCCGATACCGGCCCTCGCGGGCATCCTCGTGCACGCCGGCGCCAAGCTCATTCCCGTACGGGAGATCGTCGGGCTGTGGCGCGAGCACCGCGGCGAGGCGCTGATCCTCGTCGTGACGGCCGTGTCGATCGTCGCGGTGAGCATGTTCGAGGGCGTGCTGATCGGCCTCGCGCTGGCTGTCGTGAAGACGGCGTGGGAGGCCTCGCACGTGCGGATGGAGGTCATAGACAAGGGCGCCGGGCCCGTCCAGGCGTATCTGTCCGGCAACGCGACCTTCCTGCGGCTGCCGAAGATCCTCGACAGCCTGGAGGCACTGCCGCAGGACCGGCCGGTCGAGCTGGACCTCTCCGGCCTGCACCACCTGGACCACGCGTGCCGCACGGCGCTGGAGAACTGGTCGGCGCGGCACAGCGCCGAGGGCATCGAGCCGGTGCGGGTCACAACCGGCTGACCTGCACCGTTCCACCCACTCGGGCCCGTGGTCGAGCATTCTCGACCGCGGGCCCGAGTCGGGCATATCGTTGCATTAATGGTCGTATGCTCTCGCGAGCGCGCGACCGGTGGCAGGCGACGGCCGGAAGGGGGTCGTCATGCTCCAGGAACTCCTGGTCGCGGGCGTAGCGGTGGGTTCCGCGGCCCTGGTGTACGCCGCGGCGGCGGCCCGCGTCGTCAAGCAGTACGAGCGCGGGGTCGTCTTCCGGCTCGGCCGTCTGGTCGGCGACGCCCGGCCGCCGGGCTTCACCATGGTGATCCCCGGGGTCGACCGGCTGCGCAAGGTCAACATGCAGATCGTGACGATGCCGGTGCCCGCGCAGGAGGGCATCACACGGGACAACGTCACGGTGCGGGTCGACGCGGTCGTCTACTTCAAGGTGGTGAACGCGCCGGACGCGATCATCCAGGTCGAGGACTACCGCTTCGCCGTCTCCCAGATGGCGCAGACCTCGCTGCGCTCGATCATCGGCAAGAGCGACCTCGACGATCTGCTCTCCAATCGCGAGAAGCTCAACCAGGGCCTGGAGTTGATGATCGACAGTCCGGCGATCGGCTGGGGTGTGCAGATCGACCGCGTCGAGATCAAGGACGTGTCGCTGCCCGAGACCATGAAGCGCTCCATGGCCCGCCAGGCCGAGGCCGACCGGGAACGCCGGGCGCGGATCATCAACGCCGACGCCGAACTCCAGGCCTCCAAGAAGCTCGCGCAGGCCGCCGAGGTGATGTCCGAACAGCCCGCCGCACTCCAACTCCGGCTGCTGCAGACCGTGGTGGCGGTCGCGGCCGAGAAGAACTCCACACTCGTCCTGCCCTTCCCGGTGGAACTGCTGCGCTTCCTGGAGCGGGCGCAGTCGCAGGGGCAGCAGGTGCCCGCGCACCCGGCGCTCCCGGCCGAGCACGAGCCCGAGGGCAGGGGCGGGGAGGCGCCCGAGAGCCGGACCGGCGACGAGCTCGGTCAGTGAGACGGGCACGGTCGGCAATACGAGCACGGTCGGTGACACGTGCTACGCGCGTGGTTCCAGTGACCCCACCTGCGTGATACACACAGCTGGATCACAGTCCTGTCCGCCAACAGGAAGGTTGCTCCATGCCCGAGAACGGCCGCACTTCGACCCGACGTCAAGTCCTGGCTCGCACAGGCGCGTTGGGCGCCCTGGGCGTCCCGATCGCCTTCGCCGGATCCCTCTCCGACCTCTTCGCGGGCACCGCCGCCGCGCAGGACCTGGGCCACCACGGGTACGGCCCGCTGATCCCCGACCCGAAGGGACTGCTCGACCTGCCGGAGGGTTTCCGTTACCGGGTCCTCTCCCGCGAGGGCGATCAGCTCCGCTCGGGCGAGGGCCTCGTCCCCAGCAACCACGACGGCATGTCGGCCTTCGCCGGCCGGCACGGCCGGGTCCACCTCGTCCGCAATCACGAGAACCGCGTCACCGCGAAGATCCCCGTCCCGACGGTCGAGGGCCTCACCTACGATCCGATGGGCAAGGGCGGCTGCACGGCGCTGACGCTGGACGGCCGGGGCCACGTCCTGTCCGAGCGCGTCGCGATCGCCGGCACCGCCGTCAACTGCGCCGGCGGGCCCACCCCTTGGGGCACCTGGCTCACCTGCGAGGAGACCGAGGACAGAGCGGGGACGAACGGCTACACCAGGGACCACGGCTTCATCTTCGAGGTGGACCCGGTCGACCCGCACCGTACCGGCGCGGTCCCGCTGACCGCGATGGGCCGCTTCCAGCACGAGGCCATCGCGGTCGATCCGAAGCGGGGCATCGTCTACGAGACCGAGGACGCGTTCCTCAAGCCGTTCGGCCTCTTCTACCGCTTCCTGCCCAACAGGCCCGAGGGCGGAGTGGGTTCACTGCGCGCGGAGGCAGACTCCAGGCGATGCGGGTGCCGGGCGTACCCGACCTGTCCTCCGTCCAGGAGACGGGGACGACCTTCGACGGCATCGAGTGGGTGGACGTACCGGACCCGCTCGCGGCCCAAACCCCCGTCCGACTCCAGGACTTCGGCCCGAAGGGCATCACGCACGCCCAGAAGCTGGAGGGCTGCTACTGGGGCGGCAGCTGCGTGTACTTCGTCTCCTCCTTCGCGCACAGCGCGGACGGCTCGGCAGCCGACCACTACGGGCAGATCTGGCGCTACGACTCCGCGGCGCGCCGTCTCACCCTCGTGATCGTCTTCGGCCCGGACACCGACGTCCAGCTCCCCGGCGAGTCCCCGGACAACATCTGTCTCGCCCCCAGCGGCGGCCTCATGGTCTGCGAGGACGGCAACGGCGCCCAGCACGTCTTCGGCGTGACGCGGCGCGGCGAGGTGTACGCCATGGCGCGCGGCGCGCAGAACATCGGCACCGCCGAGGCCCCGGAGTGGGGCGAGTTCGCGGGCGTCACGTTCTCGCCGGACGGCGGGACGATGTACGTGAACTGCTATACGCCGGGGACGACGTTCGCGGTGACGGGGCCCTGGCGCCGCTAGGCGGTCCCTCGGCGCCGGGCGCGTCGCCCGGCGTCAGCCATTCCGCCCGCGCCGGGCAGTGAGGGCGCGGGCGAGCAAGGGGGCGGTGGTGCCGAGGAGCAGCGTCGCGAGGGGGGCGACGACGTCGGTCCACGGGTCGCGGATGCGGTGGTACGTGGCCCTGCCGTCGCGGAGTTCGATGAAGCCGAGCGGCCGGGTCTCGGCGCCGCCCCCTCCCCCGCCGCCCTCGCCACTACTGTTCCGCCTGACCCCGCGCGCGGTGCCACCGCCGAAGCCGTAGGCGGCCCTGGCGACGGGGATCACGGTGACGCCCTCGCGAGTGACGGGCTCGCCGAACACGGCGGAGACGCAGGCGCGCCCGCCGAACCGCTCGGCGAGCCCCTCCAGGAGACGCGCGGCGAGGCCGTCCGTGGCCGCGACGGCTCCGAGGTCGGCGGTGTCCGTGGGATCGACCGGCGGGGGCGAGGTGTCGTGCGGCGCTGTCATGGCGGTGCCTCCTCGGATGGATGCGGCGGGTGCGGGGATGCCGGTACGCGCAGACTAATTCGCGTGCCCGCCCGCGTACCCCCTGCTAGCGTCACAGGCATGAAGCGTGCCGCAGCGAAGAACACGACGACGCCGGAGAGTGTCCCGGCGCGCTGACTGATGTCTTGAGTCCGAAGCCCCGGGGCGAGTGCCCCGGGGCTTCGCCGTGTGTGGTCACTCGTCCCTCCCCTTGAGGAGACCGCCATGCACGACCACCGCCGACTCGGCCGCGAGCTGGACCTGTTCGACACCGACCCGCTGATGGGCGCGGGCCTGCCCTACTGGCTGCCGGACGGCGCGGCCGTACGGCACGCGCTGGAGGAGTACGTGCGCGACGCCGAGCGGCGGGCGGGCTACCAGCACGTGTACTCACCGGTGCTGGGCAAGCGGGAGCTCTACGAGATCTCCGGCCACTGGTCCCACTACAGCGAGGACATGTTCCCGCCCATGGACCTCGGCGGCGAACAGGTCGTGCTGCGCCCGAGTCTCTGTCCCCATCACGCGCTCATCTACCGTTCCCGCTCCCACAGCTATCGCGAACTCCCGCTCCGCATGGCCGAGTTGGGCGGCATGTACCGCTCCGAGATGTCTGGTGTCCTCGGCGGCCTGACCCGCGTACGCGCCATCCAGCTCAACGACGCGCACATCTTCTGCACCCTGGACCAGGTCGCCGAAGAGGCGTACGGCGCACTGGAGTTGATCCGCCGGGCCTACCGTGCGCTCGGCATCGAACCGGCACGCTACCGCCTCTCACTGCCCGGCCCCGGCGGGAAGTACGTCGCCGACCCCGAACTGTGGCGCAGGTCCGCCGAGTTGCTCCGCGAGGTCCTTGACCGCTCCGGCGTGGCGTACGAGGCCGTCGAGGGCGAGGCGGCGTTCTACGGCCCCAAGATCGACGTCCAGATCGCCGACCCGGCCGGCCGCGAGTCGACCCTCTCCACCGTGCAGGTCGACTTCCACCAGCCCGAACAGTTCGATCTGCACTACATCGGCCCCGACGGCGCCCGCCACCGCCCGGTCATGGTCCACCGCAGCGTCATCGGCAGCCTGGAGCGGGCCGTCGCCCATCTCATCGAGGCGCACGGCGGCGCCTTCCCGGCCTGGCTCGCCCCCACCCAGGTGGCGATCCTGCCGGTCTCCGACGCCGAGACCGACGACGCCGTACGACTGCTGCGACGCTGCCGCGACCAGGGCCTGCGCGCCCGGCTCGCCGCCCCGGATGCGGGCACCCTCGGCGCCCGCATCCGGGCCGCGCGGCTCGTGCCCTACCAGGCGGTGATCGGCGCCAGGGAGGCCGCCGCCGACCAGGTCGCCCTGCGCCTGCGCGACGGCCGCCGCCTGGACGCGCAGCCGGTGTCACAGGCGCTGGCCCGCATCGGCGCGGTGGTCGACGGGCACGACACCGCCCTGTGGAACTCCGATCCGGTGGCGGCGCACCGGTAGGAGCCCCGGGGCCTTCGATCCGCGCCGGCGAGTAGCGCGCCCCCGGCGCAGGATCGAGGGACACAGCCGGAAGGCCGGAAGGGGTGCGCGGTGGCCAAGGCCGAGAAGGACACGCGGGACCGGCAGGACACGCACAAGGCGAACGTGAAGGGCAAGGGCAACGCCTGAGGCGTGCCGCGCCGGGCGGCGCCGGGATGCTGGGCGGGTGACTTCACCGCCGTATTCGTCCGGCACGTGCCCGTGATGGCCGAATAGTCACATTTAGCCGGATATCTTCATCCGGTGATCATTCTTGTACGTCGTCTCGCCGCCGCCTGCGCCCTCGGTGCGCTCGGCGCCGCACTGGCCGCGTGCGGCTCCCCCGGCGCCCCGCACACCACCCGCCCGGCACCCACCAGTGCGGCCCCCTCGAAACCCCCGCGCCCCCCCCCACCCTCGCCCCCGGTCCCGCCGGCCTGACACCCGTCTTCAAGAACGGCTCACGGACGGCGGACAAGGCCGTCGCGCTGACCTTCGACGCGGACATGACCGCGGATCAGGGGGCCCGGGCCGCGGCCGGGGAGCACTTCGACAATCCGCGGCTCATCGCGACCCTGCGCGGGCTGAAGGTGCCGGCCACCGTGTTCATGACGGGGCGCTGGGCCGACGAGTATCCGCGGGAGGCCAGGGCCATCGGACGGGACCCGCTCTTCGAGGTCGCCAACCACTCGTACAGCCACTACGCCTTCACGGCCGACTGCTACGGCCTGCCGACCGTGCCAGCCGACCGGATGCGGAGCGACGTGGAGCGGGCGTTCGCCGCCATCAAGAAGGCGGGGGTGCCCAGCGTCATGCCGTACTTCCGCTTCCCCGGCGGGTGTTACGACCAGCGGGCGCTGCGCGCGCTGAGCGCGGTCGGCGTCACCGCTGTGCAGTGGGATGTGGTGAGCGGGGACGCGTTCGCGACGGACTCGGACGCGGTGGCCCGGCAGGTGCTCGACGGGGTGCGGCCGGGGTCCGTCGTGGTCATGCACTGCACGCGCAGCGCGGCGCCGGCGACCGAGCGGGCGGTGCGGACGATCGTCCCGGAGCTGCGCAGGAAGGGCTACCGGTTCGTGAAGGTGTCCGAGCTGATCGGCGCGGCGGGCGGCCACCACTGAGCCCCGCCGGGGGCCGCCCTACTCTGGGACCATGAGCGATTACTGCGGTACGGAAGCGGAGACGGCGAGCCCGGGTCCCGCGGCGGACGGGCCGCCGTACGCCGAGTGCGTGCTGTGCCAGAAGCCGAGCGAGTACCCGGAGTCCCACAAGGGCATCACGCTGTGCCCGGTCTGCGAGTGGCAGGAGGCGCAGCGCACGGCCTGCTCGGGCTGATCAACCGCCGGTCACCCGCCGGCCGTCAGGCCGACCTGCGGGTGGTGAGCGCGCAGGCCACGGCGGTCGCGGCGGCCGTGAGCAGCGCGGCGGCGGCCAGCGGCAGGAGCGGCGCGGGCACCCTGCCCTGCTGCGAGCCGGTGATCAGGTCGCTGATCGTCGCCTGGGCGGGTGAGCCCGTGACCACCAGCGCCAGCAGTGCGGCGAGCATCATGCCGGGGATCGCCCGGCCCGGCGAGTTCAGCAGCGGCCAGGTCGTGAGCGCGCCGACCGCCGTGCCGAGCAGCGCGCACACGAGTGCGGCGAGGAACCCCGCGGCGCCCGCCTCGATCAGGGGCAGCCGCGTGCGGTGGTCGGTGCTCGTCGGGTCGCTGATCAGCGTGACGACCAGGGTCGACGCCGCAGCGATGAGCACGGCCGCCGACAGTGCGACGAGCAGACACGCCAGGTGCGCCCGTACGGGTCCGGCCGCCGCCCCCACACAACTCCGCGCCGCGGGCGGCTCGTTGGTGGCGCAGATGCGGACGAGCCAGGCGGCGACCGGGAGCACCGCGGCGGCCGCGTAACCGAGCGAGTCGAGCACCGGCTGCCCGCCCTGCACACCGACGGCGAGGAAGGCGGCGTACAGGATGAAGGGCGGCAGCCAGCGCTGGGAGCGCACGAGAAGGTCGGCCTGGTAGCGGAAGAGGGCGGTCATCGGCGGCTTTCGGCTTCGAGGGCGGGGGCGTCGGGCACGTCGTTCGAGTCGTGCACCGGGGCGGCATCCGAATCGGAATCGGCATCGGCATCTTCCACGGCGCCCGCTGCCCCGGCGCGGGAGACCGGCCGCACGCTCACCACGTGCCACGGCGGGCGGGCGCCCAGCAGCGAGCGGAGCAGCACGTCCGAGTGGCTCTCGGCGACGGTCAGCCGGTGCCTGCCCGACCCGGCCTCCTCGACGCGCGTCACGAACTTCCGTATGTCAGCTGGCAGTTCGACACCCGGCGCACCCTCGACGTCGACCTCGACGACGGCGTGCGGCGCGTCCTGCGTGAGTGGTCCGGCCTCGGGCGTCGTACGGCGTCGGAGCGCACCGTCGACGACGGCGTACGTCGCGTCGGGTGCCCCCGCCAGGCGGCGCGGGTCGTGGTCGACGAACACGACCGCGCAGCCGGCCGCGGTGCGTTCCGCGACGGTGCGTTCGAGTTCCGCGCGGGCGGCGGTGTCGAGTCCGGTCCAGGCCTCGTCGAGGACGAGGAGTCCCGGCTCCGCGAGCAGGGCCTGGGCGACGGCGACCTTCTGGCTGCTGCCCTTGGACAGCTCGGACATCGGGGTACGGGCGTACGCGGCGGCGCCGAAGCGCTCCAGCCACTCGTCGGCGGCGCGGGCGGCGGCCGGACGGGAGAGGCCCTGGACGGCGCCGAGGTGGGTGAGGTACCCGGAGGCGGTGAAGGGGAGCGCCGCCGGGAACCGCTCGGGGACGTACGCCGTGCGTGGGCGTCCGCCGATCCGGCCCTCGGTGGGTGCGTCGATTCCGGCGAGGAGACGCAACAGGGTTGATTTTCCTGTGCCGTTGGCGCCCTCGACGCGGGTCAGGGTGCCGGGGGCCAGGGTGAGGTCGACGCCGCGCAGCACCCAGGGGCCACGCAGTCCGTAACGGCGGCCGACGCCAGCCAGTCTCAGCTCGCGTTGCATGGACCACATCCTCGTTCGTGCGGAATTCGTGCGGACGGCCGGGAACGACCGGTCTTCGACGGCGTACGGCGGTGCACACCGGGGCGCGGAGGAACGGATCTTCCGCCTGGCAGACTGGAGGACGTGACCAGCGACCAGACCGTTCCCGCCGAGGGCCCCGACAGCCCCTTCCGTTCCGAGCGCACGGCGCGCGACGAGGCACCTCAGTTCGTGCTGCCCCTGGTCGTCCGCATCGAACGGGCCGCTCCCCCGGCCCGTACCGACGCGCTGGAGACGGCCGCCCGCGCCGTCCTGACGATCCTGAGCGACGAGCGCTCGGTCGGGGACGGCGAGTGGGCGCAGGCGATGCTGGACTGGCAGGACGCCCGGATCCGCAAGGTGGTCCGGCGGGCGCGCGGCGCCGAGTGGCGGCGGGCCGAGGCGCTGCCCGGCATCACGGTCGCGGGCAAGTCCGCGGAGGTACGGGTCTTCCCGCCCGTCCCGCTGGACGGCTGGCCCAAGGACCTGGCCCGGCTCCAGGTCTCCGGCACCGACCTCGACGATCCCGAGCCGCCCGTGGACGCGGACCCGACGGCGCCGGTGCTGTGGCTGAACCCCGAGCTCGACATGTCGGCCGGCAAGACGATGGCCCAGGCCGGCCATGGCGCCCAACTGGCCTGGTGGGAGCTCTCGGACGAGGAGCGCACGGCCTGGCGCGAGGCGGGCTTCCCGCTCGCCGTCCGCACCGCCGATCCCGCCCGGTGGCCCGGACTCACCACCTCCGGCCTCCCGTTGGTCCGCGACGCGGGATTCACGGAGATCGCGCCGGGTTCCTGCACGGTGGTCGCGGACCACCCGGCGCTGCGCCGCTGACGCCTGCGCCGGGGCGCCGTCGCCCACCCGTCACCCGGGCGGGGCGAAGTGGCCGATCAGGAGGGCGAGTCGGCGGTCGTGGCTCTCTCGGCGGAGCCGGCCGCTGCGCATCAGCGTGAGCAGCCCGTGCAGGCCGCTCCACAGGGTCTCGGTGAGGACGTCCGGGTCGTCGTCGCCGGAAAACGGCTCTACGGCCTGGTGGAGTTCCCCTAAGGCGGCACGCAGGGCGGCCGGTGCCTCGGGGGTCGCGAACGGCAGGTCCACGGCGTGCGTGAACATCGCGTCGTACAGCGCCGGGCGCCGCTCGCCGAACTGAGCGTAGGCCGCGCCGACCGCGGCCAGCACCTCGCGCGGCCCCGACGCCTTGGTGCGGGCCGCACGGAGTTCGTCCGCCATCTCGGCGAAGCCCTGGACGGCGACGGCGGCCGTGATGGCGTTCTTGCCTTTGAAGTGGCTGTACAGGACGGGCTGGCTGTACTCGATCTCGGCGGCCAGCCGACGCGTGGTCACCGCGTCCCAGCCCTCGGCCTCGGCCAGCTCCCGCGCGGCCGTGATGATCAGCCGCTCGCGGTCCGCTCGTTCGCGCTCTCGGCGCGTCTGGATCGACATGACCGCAATCCTAGCGCCGCTAGCATTATTGCCGACGCTATGTTATCTTCGCTCTTGTCACTAGCGCTGCTAGCAAGGAGATCCGAGATGCTCACTTCCTCCGCCTACGGCCTCGCCATCGTGCTCGACCTGTTCGTCCTGTTCATCGGCGCACGCTTCCTGTTCCAGCCCATACCGGCCGCCACGGGCTACGGCGTCCCCGCCAGGCAGCACGGCGACGCCGCCTATCTCACGGTCAAGGGCGGGCGCGACACCACGTTCGGCATCATGGGCCTGGCGCTGCTCGCCTTCGCGGGACTTGAGGCCGAGGCGTGGTTCATGCTCGTCGTCGCCCTGGTGCCGCTGGGTGACACCCTGATCGTGCTGCGGAACGGCGGAACCAAGGCGGTCGCCTTCGGAATTCACTTCGCCACCGCGGTAGTTGTCCTGCTCAGCGCGGCCCTGCTCTTCGCCGCGTGAGCCGTACGCACGGCGCGTGAACCGCACGAACGACCAATGCCGGGAACAACAGGAATGCCGGGAAAGCCGTTCTCACCAGGGGAGTCTTGAGATGTCGCTGATCGTGCCGGACTTCGACGAGTCCGTGATCGTCCGCTCCGCCGAGGCCGAAGTGATCGGCCGCGCCCCCACCACGCTGCGGCTGCTGGCCGACAGCAGTGCGACAGGCGGGGCGCTGTCCACCCTCCGCGCCACCCTCACGGCCGGCGCCGACGGTGCCAGACCGCATCACCACGCCAACTCCGCCGAGTTGTTCTACATGATCGACGGAACCGCCCAGCTCCTCTCCGGCGAGCAGATCGTCACCGCCGAGCGCGGCGACCTGGTCGTCGTACCGCCGGGCCTGTCGCACGCCTTCGCGGCCGCCCCCGGTGAGGACGCGGACATCCTCATCGTCATCACGCCCGGCGTCGAACGCTTCGAGTACTTCCGCCACTTGGAGCGGATCGCCTACGGCAAGGTGCCGCCGGAGAGCCTCCTGGACGTGCAGGAGATCTACGACACGTACTTCGAGCAGAGCGCGGCCTGGGACAAGCGCCACTGAGCGGCACCGGCCGGGCGGTCCGCGAGGGCTAGGCTTTGCGGACGCTCCCGGACCGGGCATCCGCAGTGGGCATCTGGAACATGGGGAGGTCACGATGGCCGGGACCCGGCTGGACGGCAGGGTCGAACGCGGCAACCGTACGCGGCAGTTGGTCCTGAGCCGCACCGTGGACATCGCCTCGGTCGAGGGGCTGGAGGCGCTGTCCGTCGGGCGGCTGGCCACCGAGCTGCGCCTGAGCAAGAGCGGCGTCTTCGCCCTCTTCGGCTCCAAGCAGGAACTCCAGCTGGCGACGGTCCGGGAAGCGTCCCGCATCTACGTGGAGCGGGTCATCCGGCCGGCGGCGCGAACCCCGGCCGGGGTGGCCCGGGTGTGGCGACTGTGCGACCTCTGGCTGGAGTACTCCCAGGGCCGCGTCTTCCCCGGCGGCTGCTTCTTCTACGAGGTCATCGCCGAGTTCGACGCCCGGTCCGGCCCCGTGCACGACGCCGTCGCCCGCGCTCAGCGGGACTGGACCGCCCATGTGGAGCGCACCATCGAGGAGGCCCGCGCCGTCGGCGACCTGCTGCCCGGCACGGACGCACCCCAACTCGCCTTCGAAATCATCGCGTTGATGGAGACCGCCAACACCGTCTCTGTCCTGCACGACGAAACGACCGCCTACCGCAGGGCCCGCGTCGGCATCGCGTCCCGGCTGCGGGGCGCGGCGACGGATCCCCTCCGGGTGCCCGAAGTCCCCTGACACGTACGGCAGTCAACCGTCGCCCTCGACTGTGCCGGTTCCTCCAAACAAGTAGCACGATCGTTCGCTTGGTTTTATTCTCGATCCATGGACATCACCCAACAGGGCAGCGCTGAACGGGACTTCGTCGAACTCGACCGGGTCGCCGTGCACGAGTCGTTACGGCTGGTGGATCTGACCCGGGACACGGACTGGGAGCGGGACACCCCTTGTGCGGGGTGGACCCTGCGGCAGCTGGTGGCCCACATGGCCGCGCAGCACCACGGGTTCGCGGCGGCCGCGCGGGGGGCCGGGCACCGGATGGCGTACTGGCGCGAGCCGGCGGACATGACAGCGCCGGGGCGGACCTACCGCGGCGCGGCGACGACAGTGCTCGCCGCCTTCGCCGAACCGGGCGTACTGGGGCGGGAGTTCGCCCTGCCGGAGATCGGCGGCGAGTTCCCCGGGCGGCTGGCCGTCGGCTTTCACTTCATCGACTACGTGGTGCACTCGTGGGACGTAGCGGCCTCGCTCGGTGTCGCCCTCGACCTGCCGGACCATGTCCGCGGCGCGGCGCTCGCCGTCGCCCGGCGCGTACCGACGGACCCGGCGGGCCGCGGTCCGGGGTTCGCATTCGCGCCGGTTCTCGACGTGGCGGCGGGCGCCGACCCGCTGGACGAGGCGCTGCGTCTGCTGGGCCGCGACCCGGACAAGTGGCCACTGCCGAGCTGACGGCAGCAGGAACCTCAAATGTTGCTCTGAACGTCCGCTCCCCTGGGTTCGACCCCGACTGCCGGGGCCATGACTCCGTCACGCCGGAACACAGGTCCGTCGTGAGGAGACGACACGCAGGGTCGGTCGAACAGCGGTGATGGAGGAGGGGCCATGAACCAGGTGACACACGTGACACAGGTGACACAACCGAGGCAGCCGGGGCGGCTGGGGACCGGGATCGGATGGCGGCCGGAGATCGCCGACGCCGTGGAGCGCATGCCCGGTATCGACTGGGTCGAGGCCGTGGCGGAGAACCTGTGTCCCGGGCACCTCCCCGAGTCGCTGCTGCGGCTGCGCGAGCGCGGCGTCACCGTCGTCCCGCACGGCGTCTCGCTCGGCCTCGGCGGCGCGGACCGCCCCGACGAGGCCCGGCTCACCGCACTGGCCGAGCGGGCCGAGGCGCTGGGCTCGCCGCTCGTCACGGAACACATCGCGTTCGTACGGGCCGGGGGCCCCCTCACCGCGTCGCCGCTCCTGGAGGCCGGGCACCTGCTGCCCGTCCCGCGCACCCGGGACGCGCTGGACGTCCTGTGCGAGAACGTCCGCATCGCCCAGGCCGCGCTGCCTGTGCCGCTCGCCGTGGAGAACATCGCCGCGCTGATCTCCTGGCCCGGCGAGGAGATGACCGAGGGGCAGTTCCTCTACGACCTGGTCGACCGTACCGGCGTACGGCTGCTGATCGACGTCGCCAACCTCCACACCAACCACGTCAACCGCGGCGAGGACCCCGCGCGGGCCCTCGACGAGCTGCCCGTCGAGGCCATCGCCTACGTCCATGTGGCCGGCGGCTTCGAGCGCGACGGCGTCTGGCACGACAGCCACGCCCACCCCGTGCCCCGCCCGGTCCTCGACATCCTCGCGGACCTCGCCTCCCGCGTGACCCCGCCCGGCGTTCTGCTGGAGCGCGACGACAACTTCCCGGAGCCCGGGGAGCTGGAGCGGGAGGTGGACGCCATTCAGGAGACGCTGGGGCGCGCGACGGGGCCGCGGGAAGCTGTCTCCTTGTCGCGATATGGCGCCGGGGACTTGTCCCGATGTGGCGCGGGGGACGCGCCGGTCGTCGACGCCGGGCCCGCCCGGCAGCGGGTCGGCCTCTCTCAGGCCGCGCTGCTCTCCGCGCTGGTCGCGGGGACGCCGGCGCCGGAGGGGTTCGACCGGGTGCGCCTCGGGGTGCAGGCGCGGGCACTTGCCGCCAAGCGGGCGGATGTCGTGGCGAAGGTGGCACCGGAGCTGCCGGAGATCCTCGCGGCGGGGTATCGGCCCGCGTTCCTCGCGTACGCCCAGGGTCATCCGATGGGTGGGGGGTACCGGCGCGATGCGCTGGACTTCGCCGAGCATCTGTTGCTGGGTGGGGGGCCGGAGGACGCGGACGCTCGGCGGGCGCTGCGGGAGTGGTGGCTGGAGCGGTCGGGGCCGGTGCCGCGGTCGTCCCGGCCCGCGGTGCGGTTGGCTCGGGCCACTCGGCGGGTGTTGCTGCGGCACGGGGGGTGACGGGGAGTTTCTTCGCCCCCTCCGCCCCTACCCGTCCCGTCCTCCTGGGGGCTTCGCCCCCTTTCCCCCTTGTCGCGCTTCGCGCTCGTCCTCAAACGCCGGACGGGCTTAAACGCCCAAGTGTGCTGCGGTTAACAAGGTTGCCCATCTCCGCACAACCTGTGTTCGCTTCTCCCCGAATTGGGGTGGTTCATCCTCCGTCGTCGCTACCACATCCTGGTGTTCATTCCCCCTCCTCCAAGCCTCTCGGCTCGTACGGCAGTTGGCGTAGGACCCGCAGTAATATGCCAAGCCGCACCCGAAGCGCACTAGCGTGCGGTGCCGCAACAGGAGGCACCATGCGATCCATCAACCGCACCGGACTGATCAGCGGGACCGGGCTCATCATCACCGGCCTCACGGCGACTCTCATCGCCCTGGTCTTTCCGATCTGGTCGTACGCGGACCGCTCCGGCACCGGCCTCGACACCCTGAACGCGGAGACCGTGTCGACGAAGTTCGGGCCGCTGTCCGGGCTGGACCGGGAGTTCATCACGAAGGTCCGGCTGGCCGGGCTGTGGGAGCTGCCCGCGGGGCAGGAGGCCGAGGAGCGCGGCACCACACAGGCCGTGCGGACCGCCGGCCGGCATCTCGTCGAGGGGCACACGTTCCTGGACGCCCGGGTCCGCAACGTGGCGGCGCGGCTCGGTCTGGAGCTGCCCAACCAGCCCAACCCGCAGCAGCGCGGGTGGCTGGCGACGCTCGGCGCGGCGCACGGCGACGAGTTCGACGTCGAGTTCGCCAACATCCTGCGCAAGGCGCACGGCAAGGTCTTCTCCGTCGTCGCCCTGGTCCGCGCGAACACCCGCAACTCACTGGTCCGCGACCTCGCCGACGACGCGAACACCACCGTCCTCGACCACATCAAGGTCCTGGAGGCCACCGGGAACGTCGACTTCGACGCGCTCGCGCGGGACGCGGCCACCGCGAGCCCGCCGCCGCTCACCCACTCGCCCGCCCCGCCCGGCCCCACGGACGCCCCGCAGACGCCGGTCCCGGTGAGCCCGTCGCCGGCCTCGGACTACGGGCTCCCGCCGGCCGCCTCCAGCCCACCTCCCGGGCAGGACAAGGACTCCTAGAGGGCTTTCGGCGAGGACTCCGGGCGTCGAGCGTCAAGCGGAACGTCACGTACCCACAACGCTCCGTCCATATCGTGAACAAGGCATGGCGCTCCCCCGATTGCGTCGCATAGAAAAACGCCATGTTCTGGGTCCTTCTCCTGCTCCTGGCCTGGGCCGCGGCCGGCGTCTCGTGCACGCGGCTGTGCCTGGCGGCCGTGCGTGCGGCGGCCGCCGACGCGGACGGTTCGCGCGGGCACGATCTCACGCTGTACGAGGCCGCGTTCCTGTCCGGCGGCCCGGCCCGGGTCGCCGATCTGACACTGGTGTCGATGGCCCGGCAGCACCGGCTGCTGCTCGCGCACACCGGCTGGGCGACGGTCGTGGACCCGCGCGGGCGCGACGACATGGAGCGCTCGGTGATCGGAGCCATCGGCCCGGAGGGCCAGTCCCGGATAGCGCCGGTACGGGCCACCGCGGCGACCGCGGACTGCGTACGCACCCTCGCCGACCGGCTCGTCGCCGCCGGCCTCGCCGTGCCCGACGGGGCACGCACCTCGGTCGCGGGCGCCGTCCGCCAGGTCCAGGCGGCCTCGGCGGCCGTCCTCGCGCTGGGCGCCGTAGCGCTGCTGCTGCCCTCGCAGACCACCGGGAACGAAGTGCCGGTGGCCGTCTGGTTCATGCTCCCGCTGGTCCTCACGCTGAGCTGCCTGGCCATCGCCCGGATCGAGGTGCACCCCTACACGCGCTGGGCGTCCCCGGCCGGGCAGCGGCTGCTCGGCACGCTCACCCGACGCCCCGACGGCAGCGGCGACGACCGTACGTACCTCACATCGGTGGCCGTGCGCGGTGTCCGCGCGATCGGCGAGCCGGATCTGCGGGCGGCCTTCGCGCACCGCGACCGGCAGTACGGGCCGCGCGACCGCGAGTGGCACGCCTGACCGACTGGCCCATTGAGCGGCTGACCGGCGCGCGAGGGGGCGCATCGGGGTCATTGGACCCGACACCGGGGGCCGGTGCTTTACTTCGCCAACCGCCGAACGAAACATCCTTTCTGTCGCTGCCGCGCGCCGAAGGGATCCCGATGAGAGCCGCCGTCCTCCATGGAACCGCCGGAGCCGTGCTCCTGACGGCCCTCGTCGCCGCCCCCGCGGACGGCAGGCCCGTCTGGCCGGACTCCGCGGGCTCCCCCGAGACGCTCGGGACGGCCGTCGCCGCCGAGCGGGCCGCGGCCGCCGGAATCCGCTTCGGCACGTGCTCCAAGGAGCAGGACGTGCCGGGCAAGCTCCAGTGCGGCACGGTCACGGTGCCCCTCGACTACGCGCGCCCCGACGGCAAGAAGATCAAGCTGACCGTCAGCCGGGTCCGCGCCACCGGCCGGGACCCGCACAACTCCAAGCGGAAGGTGCCACGGCAGGGCGCCTTCGTCTACAACCCCGGCGGCCCCGGCGCCTCCGGCATGTACTTCCCGCTGATCGGCTTCCTCCCCGAGTGGAAGCGCATCGCGGCGGCGTACGACCTCGTCGGCTACGCCCCGCGCGGCGTCGGACGCTCGTCCCCGATCTCCTGCCAGGACCCGAAGCACTTCGTGAAGGGGCCCACGCCCGCGCCGACGTTCCCTTCGGAGTCGTACAAGAAGGAACGCATCGCCGAGGCGAAGGCATACGCCCGCGGCTGTGTCCGGCGCTCCGGCAGCGCCGTACGGCACTACTCGTCGCTCAACAACGCCCGCGACCTGGACGTGCTGCGCGCCGCTCTCGGCGAGCGCAGGCTGACCTTCATGGGAGCGTCCTACGGCACCTACTTCGGCGCCCTCTACGCCACCCTGTTCCCCTCGCACGTACGCCGTATGGTCTTCGACTCGGCGGTGAACCCGGCCCCCGAGCAGATCTGGTACCAGAACAACCTCGACCAGTCGGCCGCGTTCGAGAACCGCTGGGCGGACTTCCGCACCTGGATCGCCCGGCACGACGAGGTGTACGGCCTGGGCGCCACGCCCGAAGAGGTCCTGCACAACTACGAGAAGGCGCGGGCGCAGCTCGCCGCCGAGCCGGCCGGCGGCAAGGTCGGCCCCGGGCAGTTGCAGGGCGCGTTCCTCCAGGCCGGGTACTACGACGACTACTGGCCGCAGCGCGCCCTGGCGCTCTCCGCCTATCTGAAGGGCGACCCGAAGCCGCTGATCCAGCAGGCCGAGCCGCACCCGGAGGCGGCCGTCGAGCAGGAGAACGGCAACGCGGTCTACACGGCCGTCGAGTGCAACGACGCGCCCTGGCCGACGGATTGGCGCACCTGGGACCGCGACAACACGCGGCTCGCGCGCGTGGCGCCGTTCGAGACGTGGGGCAACGCGTGGATGAACCTGCCGTGCGCGTACTGGCCGGTGGCGCGGCAGCAGCCCGTCGACGTGCGGGCGCTTCCGGGCGCCCTGCCGCCGACCCTGATCCTGGCCGCAGAGCGGGACGCGGCGACGCCCTACGACGGCGCGGTCGAGCTGCAACGGCGGCTGTCCGGCGCGGTCCTGGTGACCGAGAACGGCGCCGGGACGCACGGCATCGGCGGCGGACCCAACCGGTGCGTCAACGGCTACCTGGACGCGTACGTCCTGGAGGGCCGGCTCCCGGTACGGCGCGCGGCCTGCGCCCCGCACGAGGAGCCGAAGCCGACCGCGCCGGGCGGCGCCTCCAAGAAGGCCACCCGGCCCAGCCGCTGATCAAGCACGGATCAGGCACGGATCGGACGCCGGTCAGGCGAGGCCCGCGACCAGCTCGGCGATGTCCTTGCGGCGCCCCGTGTAGAACGGGACCTCTTCGCGGACGTGCATGCGGGCCTCGGAGGCGCGCAGGTGACGCATGAGGTCGACGATGCGGTACAGCTCGTCGGCCTCGAAGGCCAGCAGCCACTCGTAGTCGCCGAGCGAGAACGAGGCGACCGTGTTGGCGCGCACGTCCGGGTAGCCGCGGGCCATCTTGCCGTGGTCGGCGAGCATACGGCGACGGTCCTCGTCGGGCAGCAGGTACCAGTCGTAGGAGCGCACGAACGGGTAGACGCTGATGTAGTTGCGCGGCGTCTCGTCGGCGAGGAACGCCGGGATGTGCGAGCGGTTGAACTCGGCGGGGCGGTGCAGCGCCATGTTCGACCAGACCGGCTCCAGGGCGCGGCCCAGCTTCGTGCGGCGGAAGAGGTTGTACGCCTCCTGGAGCTGGTCGGCGGTCTCGGCGTGCCACCAGATCATGAGGTCGGCGTCGGCGCGCAGCCCCGACACGTCGTACGTGCCGCGGACCGTGACGTCCTTGGCGGCGAGCTGGTCGAACAGGTCCTGGACCTCGTCGGCGTAGCCCGCACGGTCCTCGGGCAGCGCGTCCTTCAGCTTGAAGACGGACCACAGTGTGTAGCGGATGACCTCGTTGAGGTCCTTGGCCAGCTTGCCCTTGTTCGGGACCCTGCCGGACTCGGTGGTGGGGGCGTCGTCACTCATGGGGCTATTCTCCCGCGCCGCCGTGCAGACTCTGCACCGGGTTCGCGCGCAGGGCGTCCAGTCCTCCGCGGTCGCCGCGCAGCTGGTCCACGGCGGCGTACGCGCTCGCGATGCAGGCCGGGATCCCGACGCCGTCGTACGCCGCCCCGCACACGGCGAGGCCGGGCAGCTTGCCGACGTGCTCGCGGATGCGGGCCACGCGCGCGTGGTGCCCGACGGGGTACTGCGGCAGCCCGTCGGTCCACCGCGTCACGCGGGTGGCGACGGGGGCGGCTGCCAGCCCTACGGCCGCCTGCAGGTCGTGACGCGAGACCTCCACGAGGTCCTCGTCGTCCCGGCCGAGCACCTCGGTCTCCCCGTACCGCCCCACCGAGGTCCGCAGCACCAGCAGGTCGGGGTTCTCGGCGTCGATCCATCCCCACTTCCGGCTCGCGAACGTCGAGGCCTTGATCGTGTGCCCGTCCACCGGCGGCACGAGGAAGCCGCTGCCCTCCGGGAGCACGGCGTCGGCGCGGCGGTAGGCGAGCGTGATGAGCGCCATCGACGCGTACTCGACCTCGGCCAGCTCGGCCGCTGCCGCGGGTGCCTCGGCGCGCAGCAGCGTGGCGGCCCGGGCGGCGGGTACGGCGACGACGACGCCGTCGGCCTCCTCCACGGAGTCGTCGACCATCACCTCCCAGCCTTCGGGGGTACAGCGCAGACCGTGGACCGGGCTGTTCAGCCGGATCTCCCCGCCGCGCGCCCGCACCGACTCCGCGACCGCGAGCGGGAGCCGGCCGATGCCGCCCTCGATGCCCGTGAAGACCGGTCCGGTCTGCTGCGCGGCGGCCGCGCGGGCCTGGACGGCGCGGACCGCCTCCGTCAGGGAGGCGTGGGTGCGGGCCGCCTCGAAGAGCTGGGGCACGGCGGCGCGCATCGAGATGCGGTACGCGTCGCCCGCGTAGACGCCGCCGAGGAGGGGCTCGACCAGGCGGTCGACGACCTCACGGCCGAGGCGGGCCGCCACGTACTCCCCCACCGCCACGTCGTCGCCGACCTCCGTGCGCGGCAGGTCTACCTCGCGCTCGATGCGGTGCAGGCCCTCCTCGGAGAGGACGCCGGACAGGGCGGCGGCGGTGCCCGGGACGCCCATGACATGGCCCTTGGGCATGGGGCGCAGGGCGCCGCGGGTCCAGATCGAGGCCGTCGCGGTGGCGGGAGGCTGAAGGCGGTCGGCGAGGCCCACCTCGCGGGCCAGACCCACCGCCTCGGGGCGCCGCGCGAGCATCGACTCGGCGCCCAGGTCGACCCGCGCGCCCGCGATCTCGCCGGGCAGCAGCTTGCCGCCGAGACGGCCGGACGCCTCCAGGACGGTCACGCGCACGCCCTGGTCCAGCAGCCGGTGGGCGGCGGCCAGTCCGGCGATCCCGCCCCCGATGACGACGACGTGCCCGGTATCCGTACGACCGCTGTGTGCGCGCATGCCTCCACTGTCTCAGAGCCCGCTGGCACTCCCGCCAGGGGTACGTGGCCCGGCCGAGTCCTGACCGTGACCGCTTCGGGATCGGATCCCGCCAACGTCCGGGGCGGGCCGGGCGTCGAAGGAGAGTCAGTCACGACGACTCCTCGGGGGTAGGCCCATATGGCACAGACAGTGCGCTCGCAGACGCGCCCACGACGACGATCCGCACGGCGGGGCCGGGCCCTGGCCGCTGTCCTGCTCGCCGCCGGCCTCGCGCTCGCGGGCTGCGGCGCGTCCGACGACATCGGCGCCGGTTCCGACGACAAGGCCGCCGCCCAGGGTCCCGAGAAGGCCGACTCGGCCGCTTCGCAGGCGGACGGCGGCGGTGCGGCGGACAACGGCGCCCGAGGGGCGAAGGCGACCGCCCCGCCCAAGGTCACCGCGAGCCACATTATCCGCACCGCCTCCCTGACCGTGCAGGTCAAGGACGTGCCCAAGGCCCTGGACGACGCCCGCACCACCACCGAGAACGCGGGCGGATTCGTCGGCAACGAGACCACCACCCGGGACGACGGGGGCCACGAACGCACCCGGGTCGTCCTGCGCGTGCCCACCGACCAGTACGACGAGGTGCTCGCCGACCTGGAGGGCACGGGGAAGATCATCGAACGTACGGCCAAGGCACAGGACGTCACCGACCAGGTGGTGGACGTGGACAGCCGGATCAAGTCGCAGCGCGCCAGCGTGGCCCGGGTCCGCGAGCTGATGGACAAGGCGACCAAACTGAGCGATGTGGTCACCCTGGAAGGGGAGTTGAGCACCCGGGAGTCCGACCTGGAGGCGCTGCTCGCCCAGCAGGCGTCCCTGAAGGACCGCACCAGCCTGGCGACCATCACCCTGTCCCTGTCCGAGACGCCGGTGAAGAAGGCGGCGGCCAAGGACGAGGACCCGGGCTTCGTGGACGCGCTGGCCGGTGGCTGGCACGCGTTCGTCACGATGCTGCGCTGGATCGCCGTCGCGCTCGGCGCGGTCCTCCCGTTCGCGGCGGGCGCGGCGCTGCTCGTCGTGCTGTGGATGCGATTCGTACGCAACCGCCTGCCGCGCCGCCCGGCCCCGGCGACCCCGGGCACGGGTGCCCTTCCGGTCGCTCCTCCCGTGAGGGAGGAGGGTGGCGACCAGGATTGAAATGCCCCGCCCCCGTAGCGTGTTCGTATGAGCATGAGCAGCGGGACGGGTGGCACGGGTGGGACGAAAGAGCGGCTGGTCGTGATCGGCGGCGACGCGGCGGGCATGTCCGCCGCGTCGCAGGCGCGCCGGATGCGGGGCCCGGACGAGCTGGAGATCGTGGCGTTCGAACGGGGCCACTTCACGTCGTACTCCGCGTGCGGCATCCCCTATTGGGTCGGCGGCGACGTCCCCGAGCGGGACCGGCTCATCGCCCGGACGCCCGCGGAGCACCGGGAGCGCGACATCGACCTGCGGATGCGTACGGAGGTCGTGGAGATCGACGTCGAGGGCGCCCGGGTCCGCTCCCGGAACCTGGAGACCGGGGCCGAGGAGTGGACGCCGTACGACAAACTCGTGATCGCGACCGGCGCCCGACCGATCCGCCCCGACCTGCCCGGCGCCGACGCGCCCGGCGTGCACGGGGTGCAGACGCTCGACGACGGCCAGGCCCTGCTCGACACGCTGGCCGCCACGGAGGGCCGGCGCGCGGTGGTCGTCGGCGCGGGCTACATCGGCGTGGAGATGGCCGAGGCCCTCATCAACCGCGGCTACGAGGTGACGGTCGTCAACCGCGGCAGGGAGCCGATGTCCACGCTCGACCCGGACATGGGGCGCCTGGTGCACGAGGCCATGGAGGGCATGGGCATCACCATGGTCAACGACGCCGCGGTCACCAAGCTCCTGACCGGCGACGACGGCCGGGTCCGGGCGGTCGCCACGGAGGACGCCGAGTACCCGGCGGACGTGGTCGTCCTCGGCATCGGCGTACGCCCCGAGACCACGCTCGCGGGGGCCGCGGGGCTGCCTCTCGGCGAGCACGGCGGGCTGCTCACCGACCTGGCGATGCGGGTGCGCGGGCACGAGGACATCTGGGCGGGCGGCGACTGCGTCGAGGTCCTCGACCTGGTCTCCGGGCGCGAGCGGCACATCGCGCTGGGCACGCACGCCAACAAGCACGGCCAGGTCATCGGCGCCAACGTGGGCGGCGGCTACGCCACGTTCCCCGGGGTCGTCGGCACGGCGGTCAGCAAGGTCTGCGACCTGGAGATCGCGCGGACCGGACTTCGCGACAAGGACGCGCGCCGGGCGGGCCTGCAGTTCGAGACCGTCACCATCGAGTCGACGAGCCGCGCCGGCTACTACCCGAACGCCGCCCTCATGACCGTGAAAATGCTCGCCGAGCGCCGCACCGGACGGCTTCTCGGCGTACAGATCGTCGGCCGCGAGGGCGCCGCCAAGCGCGTCGACATCGCCGCGGTCGCCCTGACCGCGGGCATGACGGTGGAACAGATGACAGCCCTGGACCTGGGCTACGCACCCCCGTTCTCACCGGTGTGGGATCCGATCCTGGTGGCGGCAAGGAAGGCGACAGCAGCGGTGCGCGCCAGGGGCGCGTAGAGCCCCGATTGGGGCGCGGGGAACTGCGCGACCAGCCACAACCGGCCCGCAGTCGCCCGACAATCCGTCCTACGCCGACTCGTGCTGCCCGGTGGTCCCGTTGATCCGCTCGATGGCCTGCCGGGCCTGCTCGGCCGGCGGCCGCCCCGGCAGCGAAGAGACGGACCCGGTTGCGGCAGCGGAAACAGCAGCGGGCTGCGCCCCCGCCGGCTTCGCGTGCGCGGCGGACCGAGCCGACCGCAACCGGTGGCTGACGGCCTCGTCGAGGGTGACGGGCCGCTGCATCCGGGCGGCGAGCCGGCCGGCCTCCTGGCCGAGCGCGGCGACGTCCTCCCAGGGCAGGTGCAGTACGAGGGCGATCTCCGCCTCGCCGTCGGGCAGAGCGTGCATCGGAGGAGTAACTCGGTCGTTCATCGCCTGTTCCTCACGTAGTTCTTCGCATCGCGGGCGTCGAGGAGACATACGCACGGGCGGACGGCGGCGTTCACGGATTCACCGGGCTCATCCAGGGCACTGATTCGGTGTGGTCATCCCCGTCCATGACGTGAACCCGGCACGCCGGACGCCCTATGTGACGTACGCGCTGATCGCCGCCAACTTCCTGGTCTTCCTGCGCACCCCCGGCATCGCGGGCTCGGTGACAGGAGAGAGCGGTCTGTCCCAGTTGTGCCATCTGCAGGCGTTTTTGGACCACTACGCCGCCGTGCCGCAGGAACTGATCCACCATCGGCTGCCGCGGCTCGTGCCCACGGGCCAGGTCGTGACGGGTCCGCACGGCGAAGGCTGCCTGACGGCCCCGCCGGACTACGACAAGTCGCCGCCGCTGTCGGTCCTCACGGCGATGTTCCTGCACGGCAGCTGGCTGCACCTGCTCGGCAACATGCTCTTCCTGTGGATCTTCGGCAACAACATCGAGGACCGCCTCGGGCATGTGCGGTTCACGCTGTTCTACGTCGTCTGCGGTTACGCGGCGGCGTACGGCTTCGCGCTCCTCAACGACGACTCGGGCGCCCCGCTGATCGGCGCGTCCGGGGCGATCGCCGGAGTGCTGGGCGCCTATCTGGTGCTCTGTCCGAAGGCGAGGGTGTGGGTCCTCGTCCCGTTCCTGATCTTCCTGCCGCTGCGGCTGCCCGCGTGGGTGGTGCTGGGCTTCTGGTTCGTGCTGCAGGCGGTGTACTCGTCGGGCGCCGGGGTCTCCACGGCCGGGACGGTGGCGTACGCGGCCCATGTGGCCGGCTTCCTCGTGGGCATGCTGCTGGCCTGGCCGCTGCGGCCCGGCACACCGCCCCCGCCCGAACCGCGCCGCCTGCTGTGGGGCAGGCGGGCGCGGCACGGCTGGTGAGGTCGCGGGCGCGTCGCGAAGGCGAGTGAGCCGAAGGGGCGCGCCTGTGTCGAGAGTGCGAGCAAGCGGAGGCCCGAAGGGCTGAGCATGGTCGTGCTCTCGACACAGGCTGAGGCGCCCCGGAGGCGAACCGAGCCCTAAAAAAGGGGCGTCAGCGGGCGGTCTGCGTGTGCACGTACTCCACGAGCCGGGTCAGCGCGTCCGGGTCGGTGTTCGGCGGGACGCCGTGGCCGAGGTTGAAGACGTGGCCCTCCAGACCGGCGGCGGCGTCGAGCACCTCGCGGGTCTTGGTCTGAACCGCCTCGGTGGTGGAGAACAGGACGGCCGGGTCGAGGTTGCCCTGAAGCGCCTTGCCGGGACCGACGCGGCGGGCGGCCTCATCGAGCGGGACGCGCCAGTCGACGCCGACGACGTCCGCGCCGGCCTCACCCATCAGACCGAGCAGCTCGCCGGTGCCGACACCGAAGTGGATGCGCGGGACGCCGTATCCGGCGACGGCCTCGAAGACCTTCGTCGAGGCGGGCATGACCGAGCGGCGGTAGTCGGCGGGTGCCAGGGCGCCGACCCAGGAGTCGAAGAGCTGGACCGCGCTGGCGCCCGCCTCGATCTGCACCTTCAGGAAGGCGGAGGTGATCTCGGCGAGGCGGTCGAGCAGGTCGGCCCACAGCTGCGGGTCGCCGTACATGAGCGCCTTGGTGTGCTCGTGGTTCTTGGACGGGCCGCCCTCGACGAGGTAGCTCGCGAGGGTGAAAGGCGCGCCCGCGAAGCCGATCAGCGGTCGCTCGCCCAGCTCGGCCGTCAGGAGCTTGATCGCCTCGGTGACGTACCAGACGTCCTCGGGGGTCAGATCGCGCAGCTGGGCCAGGTCGGCGCGGGTGCGGATCGGGTTTGCGACGACCGGGCCGACGCCCGGCTTGATGTCGAGGTCGATGCCGATGGCCTTGAGCGGGACGACGATGTCGCTGAAGTAGATCGCCGCGTCCACGTTGTGCCGGCGCACCGGCTGGAGGGTGATCTCGGTGACCAGCTCGGGCCGCATGCAGGACTCCAGCATGGGGATGCCCTCGCGCACCTTGAGGTACTCGGGCAGCGAGCGACCGGCCTGCCGCATGAACCACACCGGCGTGTGCGGCACGGGCTCGCGCCTGCACGCCTTGAGGAAGGCGGACTCGTACGTGGCTGTCGGCGGCTGGCCCTCGGGGCGGCGGTTGGCACTCACGACGGAAAGTCTCGCACGGCCGCAGCGGCCCCCGGTTCGGGGTCCGGCCCGAACCGGGCCGCCAAAAGGGGATGTCTGTCCCTGCAACAGAGCTCCGTTCCCCTTAATCTTCCCCGCATGGCTGCGGCTCAGGGACGACTGTCGGACGGCGCTGGCGGAATGGACGACGCGAAGGAGGGGGACCGGGATGCGACGCAGACGGCTCCGCCGCCCTTCCGGGCTGCCGTCGAGGCGTTGAAGGTGGCACGGCTGCGGCCGGAGATCGAGATCGACCCGACGCGCCCGCCACAGCGGCTCGCTCCCTATGCGTACGCCCTGGAGGCGGCGGTCGTCGCCGACGACGAGGACCTGGCCGACGGCCGCCTCGTCCTGCTGCACGACCCGGCGGGGCACGACGCCTGGCAGGGCACCTTCCGCCTGGTCACGCTGGTCCGCGCCGAACTGGAGCCGGAGATGGCGGCCGACCCGCTGCTCCCCGAGGTCTGCTGGTCGTGGCTGACCGGAGCGCTCCAGGCCCGCGGTCTGTCGTACGGCGAACCGAGCGGCACGGTGACGCGCGCGAGCTCGCACTACTTCGGCGGCCTCTCCGAGCGGCCGTCCGCCTCCCAGATCGAGATCCGGGCGTCCTGGACCCCGCGCGAGGGCATGGGCGGCGTCCCCGACACGGCCTCCCATCTCGCCGCGTGGTGCGATCTGCTCTGCCAGGTCGCGGGCCTGCCCCCGGCGAGCCCGGGTGACGCGGCCGTGGTGACGCTGCCACAGCGCCGGGGGCCGCAGTCCCGCTGAGCGCCCCGCCTGCTCCTGTACGTTCCGCGCCGATCCCGTGCCGAGGCCCCCCCCGGGTCCTCGGCACGAGTCTTGCCCAGGGGTTGCCCAGGACTTACTGAGTCTTTGTCGATACGGCCACTTTCGGCCTCGTATGAACGGTGAGTGGACCGCGATTGACGCGGAGCGACTCGGTTCGATCTTCGGATGATCGATCGCGCGTCCGAATTGCACGGATTGTTACTCACCAGATCGTGATCATTCTCTAAAGGCGGACGGGTTTGGTGCCGAAGACGACTGTGACCTTGAAAGCACGGTTCCTCCCGGCTTCATCCCCACAAGCCGGCTCCGTCCCCCACCCAGGAGGCCTGGTGTCCGTTCTCCTCGAGCAGCCCGCAAGCCTGGTCGCCTACCGCCCGAACAAGCCGACCGCCATGGTGGTCGTGGCCGACCCCCGCGTCCGCTCCACCGTGACCCGCCACCTGTGGGCCCTCGGTGTACGCGACGTCATCGAGGCCTCGTCCGTCGCGGAGGCTCGTCCCCGCATCGGCAACCCCCGTGACATCTGCGTCGCCGACGTCCACCTCCCCGACGGATCCGGCCTGACGCTCCTCTCCGAAACCCGAGCCGCGGGCTGGCCCAACGGCCTGGCCCTCTCCGCAGCCGACGACATCGGCGCCGTACGCAACGCCCTCGCGGGCGGCGTCAAGGGCTACGTCGTCACCGGCACCCGTACGAACGTCGGCCTCCCCACCCGCCCCGGCGCCGCGCCCATCGGCTCGGCCGCCGCACGAATGCACCGCCGCCCCCCGGGT
Source organism: Streptomyces sp. R21 (assembly GCF_041051975.1). GTDB lineage: Bacteria > Actinomycetota > Actinomycetes > Streptomycetales > Streptomycetaceae > Streptomyces. The sequence goes on from NZ_CP163435.1 coordinate 2,653,048, forward strand.
GCCCCGAGCCACCCGGGCGGCTACCGCGAGCTCTCCGGCCGTGAGGTCGAGGTGCTCCGCCTGGTCGCCGAGGGCCAGTCGAACAAGGCCATCGGCGTCTCGATGGGCCTGTCCGCGCTGACCGTCAAGAGCCACCTCGCCCGCATCGCCCGCAAGCTCGGCACGGGCGACCGCGCCGGGATGGTGGCGGTGGCCCTGCGCACCGGGATCATCCACTGAACCCGGGAAACCGGCCGACGAACGAACCCTGAACCCGATCTTTCACCGACCTGACTGGTTTACGACCCTCCCACGCCCGTCGACGGAACGTTCCGTCGGCGGGCGTAGTCCATACACAGATACCCTTGACAGGTGACCGACGCCCAAGAGACCGCAGCAGACAGCCCACTGCGAACCACCGGAGGCGGCCCTCCGGACGACGTCGAATCGGCGCCGATCCCTTTGCTCGAGCCCCGAGAGGGCATTCCGCCCGTCATCGCCGACGAGGACGCGCTCGCCGCGATGATCGCCGCCTTCGCCGCCGGCAGCGGCCCTGTCGCCGTCGACGCCGAACGTGCGTCCGGGTACCGATACGGCCAGCGCGCCTATCTGGTGCAGCTGCGCCGTGAGGGCGCCGGCTCCGCGTTGATCGACCCCGTCGCCTGTCCCGACCTGTCGGGCCTCGGCGAGGCGATCGGCGGAGTGGAGTGGGTGCTGCACGCGGCCACCCAGGACCTTCCGTGCCTGCGCGAGATAGGCATGATCCCCACCCGGCTGTTCGACACCGAGCTGGCCGGACGCCTCGCCGGGTTCCCCCGGGTCGGCCTCGGCGCGATGGTCGAGAGCGTCCTCGGCTTCCTGCTGGAGAAGGGGCACTCCGCGGTCGACTGGTCGACGCGCCCGCTGCCCGAGCCCTGGCTGCGGTACGCCGCTCTGGACGTGGAGCTCCTTGTCGACCTGCGGGACGCGCTGGAGAAGGAGCTCGACCGGCAGGGCAAGCTGGAGTGGGCCCGGCAGGAGTTCGACGCGATCGCGGGCGCCGAGCCCGCGCCTCCGCGCAAGGACCCCTGGCGCCGTACGTCGGGCATGCACAAGGTGCGCCGCCGCCGGCAGATGGCGGTCGTCCGGGAGCTGTGGGAGACCCGGGACCGGGTCGCGCAGCGCCGGGACATCTCGCCCGGCAAGGTGCTCGGGGACACGGCGATCGTCGAGGCCGCGCTGTCGCTGCCGCCCAACGTGCACGCCCTGGCCGGGCTGAACGGTTTCGGGCACCGCATGGGGCGGCGCCAGCTGGAGCAGTGGCAGGCCGCCGTGGACCGGGCGAGGGAGCTGCCGGAGTCCGAGCTGCCGCAGCCAGGCCAGCCGGTGACCGGTCCCCCGCCGCCGCGCGCCTGGGCGGACAAGGACCCGGTGGCCGCGGCCCGGCTCTCCGCGGCACGCGCCGCCGTCTCGGCGCTGGCCGAACAGCTGAACATGCCGCAGGAGAACCTGATCACCCCGGACACCGTGCGCCGGGTGTGCTGGGAGCCGCCGGCCACGCCGGACGACGAGTCGGTCGGGGCGCTGCTCGCCGGTTACGGAGCCCGGCCCTGGCAGGTCGAGCAGGTCACGCCGGTGCTGGTGGCGGCCCTGCGGGCACCTGCGGCCTGAGATCTCACTTGGTCGCGCCCCGCATGAAGCCGTTGTAGATGAAGCGCTGGAGGAGCAGGAAGACGATCAGGGTCGGGAGGATGACGAGCACCGCCCCGGCCGAGATCGTCTCCCAGTGCGCGCCGAACGGCCCCCGGAAGCGGAACAGCGACGTCGAGATCACGCCAAGATCCTCGGACGGCATGTAGAGGAACGGGATGTAGAAGTCGTTGTAGACGGTGATCCCCTTCACGATCACGACGGTCGCGATCGCCGGCCTCAGCAGCGGGAAGATGATCTTCCGGTAGATCGTGAACGCGTTGGCGCCGTCGAGGCGTGCGGACTCGTCCAGGGAGATCGGGATGGACCGGACGAACTGCAGGAAGATGTAGATCGACACGATGTCCGTGCCCATGTAGAGCGCGATCGGCGCCCACAGCGTGTCGAACATCCCGAAGCTGTTGACGATCTGGAAGGTCGCCACCTGGGTCGTCACGCCCGGGACGAGCGCGGCGATGAGGAAGAGCGCGACCACCAGCTTCTTGAGGCGGAACGTGAAGCGGTCGATCGCGTACGCCGCCATCGAGCCGATCAGCACGGTCCCCGCGATGGCGACCAGCAGGATAATGGCCGTGTTCCCGAAGGCGGAGAGCATGCGGCCGTCCTGGAACGCCGTCACATAGTTGTGGAAGTACAGGAAGTCCTTCGGCATCGTGAGGGCGCCGCTGTCGTCCGACATCTCCTGCGAGGACTTCAGGGACGTCAGCAGGACGGCGCCGAGCGGCAGCAGGACGACCACGGCCGCGACGATCAGCGACAGATAGACGAAGGCGCGGGCAACCGCGCGGCGCGTCATACGAGATCCACCCTGTCGTCCGGGACGAGGCGCCGCTGCAGCCAGGTCACCGCCAGGATGATCAGCAGCAGCACGACCGCGGCCGCCGAGGCGAGCCCCGTCTTGTTGAACTGGAAGGCCAGCTTCACCGTCTGGATCACGAAGGTCTCGGTGCCGGTCGCGCCGCCCGTCATGATGTACGGGATCTCGAACACCGACAGCGAGCCGGAGATCGACAGGATCACGGTCAGGCTCAGCACCGGTTTGATGCCCGGCGCGATGATGTACCGGAACTGGTGCCAGCGGTTCGCGCCGTCCAGTTCCGAAGCCTCGTACAACTCCCCCGGGATGGACTGGATCGCGCCCAGGAAGAGCACGAAGTTCAGGCCCATGTAGCGCCAGACCGACACCCCCGCGAGCGAGACGTTCGCGGAGGTCGACGTACCGAGCCAGGCGTGGTCGGAGTGGTAGCCGAACAGCCCGAGCACCGTGTCGAGGGTGCCGCCGTCCTGGAAGAAGTAGAGGAAGACGAAGCCGATCGCGACCCCGTTGATCAGATACGGGAAGAAGAGCACGCCCTTGAAGAAGTTCCGGAAGCGGACGTTGAAGCTGAGGATCGTCGCGAAGTAGAGCGCGGCGGCGATCTGGACCGCGGAGGCGACGAGGTAGTAGCCGCTGACGAAGAAGACCTGGAACAGGTCTTCCCTGGTGAAGAGTTCGGTGTAGTTCCCGGTGCCCGTGTAGTGCAGTTCGGGGCTCACACCGTCCCAGTCGGTGAAGCTGTACGCGACCATGTTGGCGATCGGCGCGTACGTGAAGATGATCAGCAGAGCGAGCGGGGCGATCAGGAAGAGCCATGGGGTGAGGCCGCGCCACAGGCGGGCGCGGCGCGGTGCCGGGGGCGGCTGGGGGACGGCGGCCCCGTCCCGCGCCGCGGCCCGGAAGGCCGCCTTCTCGGTGGTGTCCGTCATCAGGACCCCGCGTTCTTCTGCGCCTCGGTCCACCGCTTGCTGAGGTCGGCGTAGAAGTCGTCGAGGCTGCCCTTTCCGGCGCCGCGGGCGAGGTCGACGAGCTTCTGACGGTAGTCGGGGGTGTTGATGCCGACCTCCGACTCGGTGTCGACCAGCTTGACCTTCGCGCCCTTGCTGTCGTCGAGCTCGATGAGCTTCACCCCTGCGTCCTCGTACGGCTTCAGGACGGTCGGCAGGGGCGCGTCCTTGAGGGGCGAGATGGCCAGGTTGTCCTTGTCGTAGCCGGACTTGTCGGTGAACCAGTCGATCCAGGCGCGGGCCGCCTCCTTGTGCTGGGAGTGGACGTTGACGGCCTGGTTGTAGTCGGGGCCGACCGTCGCGCAGAACTTGCCGTCCACCTGGGCGGGGAAGGGCATGAAGCCGATGTCGTCGGGGTCGATGCCGGCCTTCTTGGCGGCGTCCTGGAACTGGATGATCGCCCAGGTGCCGAGCCACTCCGTGGCGATCTCGCCCTTCGCCAACCGGGCCTTGGACGCTTCCCAGTTGGTGGTCGTCGGATCCTTCTCGATGTAGCCGTCGTGCACGGTGTCGTAGAGCAACTGGTCGCCGACGCGCAGGTCGGCGCCCTTTGCCCAGGGGTCACCATCGGCGATCTTGCTGGTCGCCCCGGTGTCGCAGTGCACCGAGCCGTTGACGAACGTCCACGAGGTCAGCGGCCATCCGGCGGAGAAGTTGGTGTAGTACGGGGTCGCGTCGGTTTTTGTCTTGATCGCCTTCAGATCGGCGAGGAACTCGGCCGGTGTGGTGGGCCACTTGCTCGCCCCGGCCTTCTGCCAGACCTTCTTGTTGTAGACGAAGCCGGGCATCACGCCGATCGGGCTCTGCCCGTAGACCTTGCCGCCGACGGTGGTGAAGTCGGTGAACCGGTACTTCTTGCTGCGTTCCGTCTCGGTGCCGAGCGAGGCGAAGAACTTCGGGTAGTCGCTCTTCTTGATCACGCCGGGGATCAGCAGGACGTCGCCGTAGTTCTCCGTGTTCATCCGGATCTTGACCTCGGCCTCGTAGTTCGTGAGGGCCTGGAACTTGACCTTGACCTTCGGATACGTCTTGTTGAACGCGGCGGCGTACTTCGTCATCGTGCCGTCCTGCACGAGGTCGGTCCGCTGGGTCAGGACCGTGATGGTTCCACTCACCTTGGCCGGGTCGGCGGGCGCCTTGGCGTCCGCGCCCTTCGTCGAGCCTCCGGTGCCGGTGCACCCCGAGGCCATGACGGCGAGGGCGACCACCGATCCGGCGAGAATCCTGCGGCTGTTCATGTGCACCAGCTCCGTTCCGTGACGGACGAGCACGAGTGGGTTGGCTGATTCGGCACTCTGACAGCCGTTACTGAACCGGTAAAGTCCCTATTTCGCCAACGATGCCAGAATGTTTTCCAGCACTGGGAGTTCAAGGGCTGGACCGGTTTAGGGAGTGCGCATGCTGGATGCCACACCGCTCACCGAGGGATGGACCCTGCGGCACGAGGGAAGCGCGCTTCCCGCCGCGGTACCGGGCTGTGTGCACACCGATCTGCTGGCCGCCGGAGTCATCCCGGACCCCTTTCTCGGACAGGCCGAGACCGAGGTGGCGTGGGTGGGGCGGCGGGACTGGACGTACGACATCGAGGTGCCGGTGTCCTCCGGGCACGAGCAGACCGACCTCGTCTTCGACGGCCTGGACACGGCCGCAGAGATCCGGCTGGACGGTCAACTCCTGGGCCGCGTACAGAACATGCACCGCTCCCACCGCTTCGACATCACCGGCATGAACGGTCCGCTCTCGGTGCGCTTCACCTCCGCGTACACCGCGGCCGAGGCCGTGCGCGACCGCCTCGGCGAGCGGCCGAACGCCTATCCCCAGCCCTTCCAGTACCTGCGCAAAATGGCCTGCTCCTTCGGCTGGGACTGGGGTCCGACCCTGGTGACGGCCGGAATCTGGCGGCCGGTCCGGCTGGAGCGCTGGTCGACGGCGCGGATCGCCCGGGTACGGCCCGTGGTGACCGTGCGGGGCTCAACCGGCCGCGTCCACCTGTCCGTCGACGTCGAGCGGACCCGGGTCGAGGCGGAACTCACCGTCGAGGCCCGGGTCGGCGGGGTGCGGGCGAGCGCGGTGATCGACGGCACCAGCGGGGCCGTACGGCTCGATGTGCCCGACGTCCAGCTGTGGTGGCCGCGCGGCCACGGCGAACAACCGCTGTACGACGTGGAGTTGACGCTCTCCGACACGCACGGGCCGCTCGACGCCTGGCGGCGCCGGATCGGCTTTCGCACCGTGGAGCTGGACACCTCGGCCGACGCGCACGGCTCCGGGTTCACCCTCGTGGTGAACGGGGAGCGACTGTTCGCGCGGGGCGTCAACTGGATCCCGGACGACGTCTTCCCGTCCCGGGTCACCCGCGAGCGGTATCGGACGCGGCTCGCGCAGGGGGCCGCCGCCGGCGTCGACCTCGTCCGCGTCTGGGGCGGCGGCATCTACGAGAGCGAGGACTTCTACGACGCCTGCGACGAGCTGGGGTTGCTGGTCTGGCAGGACTTCCCCTTCGCGTGCGCGGCCTACCCCGAGGAACAGCCGCTGCGCGGCGAGGTGGAGGCGGAGGCCCGCGAGAACGTCGTACGGCTCATGCCGCATCCCTCGCTGGTGCTGTGGAACGGCAACAACGAGAACCTGTGGGGCTTTCGGGACTGGGACTGGGAACGGCGGCTGGCCGGGGACTCATGGGGCGAGGGCTACTACCTGGGTCTGCTGCCGCGTGTCGTCGCGGAGTTGGACCCGACGCGGCTGTACACACCGGGCAGTCCCTGGTCCGGTTCGTGGGACCACCACCCGAACGACCCGGCGCGCGGCACGCACCATTCGTGGGAGGTGTGGAACCGGGACGACTACGCCGACTACCGGCTCGAAGTCCCGCGCTTCGTGGCCGAGTTCGGCTGGCAGGCGCCGCCCGCGTACGCGACGCTGCGGCGGGCGCTGCCCGGCGAGACGCTCGCGCCCGGCTCCCCGGGCATGCTGCACCACCAGAAGGCCGACGACGGGAACGGGAAGCTGGAGCGGGGGCTCGCCCGACACTTCGCCGTGCCCGAAGAAGGCTTCACCGAGGGCGACTTCGACCGCTGGCACTACCTCACCCAGGTCAACCAGGCGCGGGCCGTCGCCGCCGGGATCGAGCACTGGCGCGCGCACTGGCCCGTATGCGCGGGCACGATCGTCTGGCAGCTCAACGACTGCTGGCCGGTGACGTCCTGGGCGGCGATCGACGGCGACGGACGCGAGAAGCCGCTCTACCACGAGCTGAAGCGGCTGTACGCGGACCGGCTGCTGACCCTTCAACCCCGGCTCGGCGGGCTGGTGTTGGCCGCCGTCAACCAGTCCGCGCAGGCATGGCGCGGCTCGCTCACGCTGCGCCGGATGTCCGTCGAGGGCGTGGTCGTGGGCGAGGTGTCCCTGAACCTGTCGGCCGCCGCGCGGGCGGTCGCCGAGGTCCCGGTGCCGCGCGAGCTGGAGCCCGTGGGCCCGAAGGAGTTCCTCGTGGCGGACGCCGAGGACGCCATGGATGAGGGCCCTGCGGAGGCGACCCGGCTGCGCGCCCTGCACTTCCCCGTGCCGGACCGCGAAGTCCCCTACCCGCGCCCCCGGTTCGACGTCACACTCGCGCAGGGCGCGGTGACCGTGACGGCCCACACCCTCGTACGGGATCTGCTGTTGCAGGCCGACCGGCTGGACCCGGGCGCCGCGGCCGACACCGGTCTGGTGACCCTGCTTCCCGGCGAGCGGGTGACCATCGGCGTACGCGGCTGGGAGACTCCCGATGCCGAGACCGCCCGAACCGCCCTGTACTGCGTGGAGCCGATCCAATGACGACAGCGCCGACGCCCCGCGTCACCATCAAGGACGTCGCCGCGCGCGCCGGGGTGTCCAAGGGCGCGGTGTCGCTCGCCTTCAACCACAAGCCGGGGCTGTCCGAGGCGACCCGCGACCGGATCTTCGACGCGGCCCGGGAGCTGGGCTGGGTGCCGAATCTGACGGCGCGGTCGCTGTCCAGCCAGCGGGTGGACGTGGTGGGGCTGGCGATCTGCCGGCCGGCGAAGCTGCTCGGGCTCGAACCGTTCTACATGGAGTTCATCTCCGGCGTGGAGGGCGTGCTGACGGAGCACTCGTGCTCGCTGCTGCTGCGCCTGGTGCGGAACCTGGAGGAGGAGGTCCGGCTCCAGGACTCCTGGTGGAAGGGGCGGCAGATCAGCGGGTCGATCATGGTCGACTTCCGGGCGGACGATCCGCGGGTGGCCGCCGTCGAGCGGCTCGGCATGCCCGCCGTCGCCGTCGGGCATCCGTCGCTGACCGGGGGCCTCACCACCGTGTGGACGGACGACGCCACCGCCGTCACCGAGGCCGTGCGCTATCTCGCCGCGCTCGGGCACCGGCGGATCGCCCGGGTCGGCGGTGCGGCGGCGCTCGGCCACACCACGATCCGGGCGGCCGCCTTCGACGAGGCGGCGCGGGTCCTCGACCTCGACGGGGCCTGGCAGGTCGCCACCGACTACTCCGGGGAGGCGGGCGCGCGGGCCACCCGGTCGCTGCTGACGGCCGCTCCCCCGGACCGCCCGACCGCGATCGTGTACGACAACGACATCATGGCCGTCGCCGGACTCTCCGTCGCCGCCGAGATGGGGCTGAGCGTGCCCGGTGACGTGTCGCTGCTCGCCTGGGACGACTCCCAGCTGTGCCGGCTGACCCATCCGACGCTCTCCGCGATGAGCCATGACGTGCACGGATTCGGCGCGGACGTGGCGCGGACGCTGTTCGGGGTGATCACCGGCGAGGGGCCCGGATCGCACCTGGCGTCCACTCCCGTCCTCACTCCGAGGGGCTCCACGGCGCCTCCGCGGATGTGACGTTCGCCGCTCCCGGCTCCGGGACTGTGCAGCATGGTTACTCGTAAGTAGCATGGTCAGGTGAGCGCGCGCTCAGGGCGTGTGTGTCGCGCAGCAGTGCCATCCCGCATATGGAGGAGAGCCATCGTGCCTCGTACCGTCAGGGACGTCGTCTTCGTCGACGGCGTCCGCACCCCGTTCGGCAAGGCGGGCCCGAAGGGCATCTACCACGAGACCCGCGCCGACGATCTCGTCGTGAAGGCCATTCGGGAGCTGCTGCGCCGCAACCCCGGCCTCGACCCCAAGAAGATCGACGAGGTCGCCATCGCCGCGACCACGCAGATCGGTGACCAGGGCCTGACCCTCGGCCGTACGGCCGGAATCCTCGCCGGTCTCCCCCAGTCGGTCCCCGGCTACTCCATCGACCGCATGTGCGCGGGCGCGCTGACCGCCGTCACCGCCGTCGCGGGCGGTGTGGCCTTCGGTGCGTACGACGTCGCCCTCGCCGGTGGCGTCGAGCACATGGGCCGCCACCCCATGGGCGAGGGCGTGGACCCGAACCCGCGCTTCGTCAGCGAGAAGCTGGTCGACGAGTCCGCCCTGTTCATGGGCATGACCGCGGAGAACCTGCACGACCGCTACCCGACGATCACCAAGCAGCGCGCCGACGAGTACGCCGTGCGCTCGCAGGAGAAGGCCGCCAAGGCGTACGCCAACGGCAAGATTCAGCAGGACCTGGTGCCGATCTCGGTGCGCAACACCAACGCGGAGGTCGGCGAGACGGGCTGGGGCCTGGTCACCGCCGACGAGCCGATGCGCCCGGGCACGACCCTGGAGAACCTGTCCGGTCTGAAGACCCCGTTCCGTGTGCACGGCCGGGTCACCGCCGGAAACGCGGCCGGTCTGAACGACGGTGCGACCGCCTCGATCATCGCGTCCGAGGACTTCGCCCGCGAGCACGACCTGCCGGTGAAGATGCGCCTCGTCTCGTACGCCTTCGCGGGCGTCGAGCCGGAGGTCATGGGCTACGGCCCGATCCCGGCCACCGAAAAGGCTCTCGCCCAGGCGGGCCTGTCCATCGAGGACATCAACCTCTTCGAGATCAACGAGGCCTTCGCCGTCCAGGTGCTCGCGTTCCTGGAGCACTACGGCATCGCCGACGACGACGCGCGCGTCAACCAGTACGGCGGCGCCATCGCCTACGGCCACCCGCTCGCCTCCTCCGGCGTCCGTCTGATGACGCAGCTGGCCCGCCAGTTCGAGGAGCAGCCGGAGGTCCGTTACGGCCTCACCACCATGTGCGTCGGCTTCGGCATGGGCGCCACGGTGATCTGGGAGAACCCGCACCACAAGGACGCCGGAGGCGACAAGTGAGCACCGCTGAACTCCTGAAGGGCGCGGCCGAGCTGTTCCCCGGCGAGGTCGTCACCTCGGCGAACGTACGCCACCTGGACCTGCCGTTCGGCGCCGGGCGCTTCGCGCTCATCACGCTGGACAACGGCTTCGACCACACCAAGCCGACCACCTTCGGACCGCAGTCGCTGGCGAACCTGAGCGCCGCCATCGACCAGGTCGAGAAGGAGGCCGCCGCCGGCGAGATCGTCGGTATCGGCGTCACCGGCAAGCCGTTCATCTTCGCCGTCGGCGCGGACCTCAAGGGCGTGGAGCTCCTGAAGGACCACAACGACGCGCTCGCCATCGGCAAGGGCGGCCACGAGGTCTTCAAGCGCCTCTCCGCGCTCGCCGTCCCGACCTTCGCGTACTACAACGGTGCGGCGATGGGCGGCGGCGTCGAGGTCGGCCTGCACTGCAAGTACCGCACGGTCTCGAAGGCGCTCCCGGCGTTCTCGCTGCCCGAGGTCTTCCTCGGTCTGGTCCCCGGCTGGGGCGGCTGCACGATCCTGCCGAACCTGATCGGTGCGGACAAGGCCGTCTCGGTGATCATCGAGAACTCGCTGAACCAGAACAAGCAGCTCAAGGGCCAGCAGGTCTTCGACCTCGGCATCGCCGACGCCCTCTTCGAGGGTGCGGACTTCCTGGAGCAGTCGCTGATCTGGACCGCCCAGGTGCTGAAGGGCGACGTCAAGGTCGAGCGTCCGGCCATCGACCGCGGCGAGACCTGGGACCAGGCCGTGGCGCGCGGCCGGTTCATCGCCGACAGCAAGGTGCACGGTGCGGCCCCGGCCGCCTACCGCGCCCTCGACATCATCGCCGCGGCCAAGGACGGTGACCTGCAGAAGGGTTACGACGCCGAGGACGTGGCGCTCGCCGACCTGATCATGGGCGGCGAACTGCGCGCGGGCATCTACGCGTTCAACCTCGTCCAGAAGCGCGCCAAGCGCCCGGCGGGTGCGCCGGACAAGTCCCTGGCGCGTCCGGTCACCAAGGTCGGCGTCGTGGGCGCGGGCCTGATGGCCTCGCAGCTCGCCCTGCTCTTCCTGCGCCGCCTCGAGGTGCCCGTCGTCCTGACGGACATCGACCAGGAGCGCGTCGACAAGGGTGTGGGCTACGTCCACGCCGAGATCGACAAGCTGCTCGGCAAGGGCCGCGTCAACCAGGACAAGGCCAACCGCCTCAAGGGCCTGGTCTCCGGTGTGCTGGACAAGGCCGAGGGCTTCTCCGACGCCGACTTCATCATCGAGGCCGTCTTCGAGGAGATCGGCGTCAAGCAGCAGGTGTTCGCGGAGGTCGAGGCGGTCGCCCCGGCGCACGCGATCCTCGCCACCAACACCTCCTCGCTGTCGGTGAGCGAGATGGCGTCGAAGCTGAAGAACCCCGAGCGGGTCGTCGGCTTCCACTTCTTCAACCCCGTTGCGATCCTCCCGCTCCTTGAGATCGTCCGCGGCGAGCAGACGGACGACGCCTCGCTGGCCACGGCGTTCGCCGTCGCCAAGAAGCTGAAGAAGACCGCGGTTCTCACCAAGGACGCCCCGGCGTTCGTCGTGAACCGCATCCTGACCCGCTTCATGGGCGAGATCCAGAACGTCATCGACGAGGGCACCTCGGTCGAGGTCGCCGAGAAGGCCATCGAGCCGCTCGGTCTGCCGATGTCGCCGCTGGTCCTTCTGGAGCTGGTCGGTCCGGCCATCGGCCTGCACGTCTCCGAGACGCTCAACCGGGCCTTCCCCGAGCGCTTCACCGTCTCCCCGAACCTCGCGGCCGTCGTCAAGGCGGGCAAGCGTGGCTTCTACGTGTACGACTCCGGGAAGCCGGAGCTCGACCCCGAGGTCGCCGCACTCCTCAAGCAGGGCGATGTCGCCCTCACCGAGGAGCAGGTCCGTGACCGTGTCCTCGACGCCGTCGCCCAGGAGATCGGGCTCATGCTCGACGAGGGTGTCGTCGCCGAGGCGCAGGACATCGACCTCTGCCTGATCACGGGCGCGGGCTGGCCCTTCCACCTCGGTGGGATCACCCCGTACCTCGACCGCGAGGGTGTCTCCGAGCGGGTCACCGGGAAGCGGTTCCTGGCCGAGGGCCTGGCGAGCGTTCCGGCGTAACGCTTCGCTGTGATGGTCGGTGCCCTGTACGCCAGGTTGGCGTACAGGGCACTCGGCGTTTGTGCTCTGGGGGCTCCGCCCCAGACCCCCGTTCGGCCTGAACGGCCTCGTCCTCAAACGCCGGACGGGCTAGACAGCCCGCCACGCCTCCAACGCCAGCCCCGGCTCGTCCTTGCGGCGGGTCAGGAGCAGCTCCCCCGTCCCGGGGGCCAGGCTCGCTGCGACCACGCGGCCCTGCTCGTCCGAGGCGAGTGACACCCCGGCGTCAGCCGGGAGTTGAGGGCCCGACTCCGTCCACCACGCACCCGCCGACTCGTCCTCGGTCGGATACGCGGCGAAGGCGACGCGACCGCTGGCCGAGCGCTGAGCGAGCAACGTGCAGTCGTGCCCGTCGAGTTCACAGCGAACGGCACTGACGGGACCGGGCCCGGCGCCGGCGAGGAGGGAGACCGGCTTGCCGCCGGGGCGCCAGGCGCAGAGGTCACCCGTGTCGTCGGTGTAGAAGAGGGTGGTGGACTCCGGCGACGTGGCGAGCGCACGGAGCGTGCCGGGACGTACCGGCGTCTCCACGGACTCCTCCAGAACCGGCTGCGCACCCGGCTCCTCCTGCCGCCAGTGCAGGAGGCCACCCGGCACGGCCGCGTACAGCTCGACGCGTCCGGACTCCCCGGTCACCGCGGCGAGTTCCTCCTGGACGTCGCGCCCCTTGAGGTCGCGCCAGGGGTCCCAGCCGCCCTTCTCCTTCTGGGCGACCATGCCGACGCCGCCGCTCCTGTTGCGCACGAAGACGTGGGCGCGGCCCTCGGCGTCGACGGCGACGGCGGGGGTGCCCGTCCGGTCGCCCTTCTTGTCGGGGTGGCCGATCGGGGTCCAGTCGAGGGCGGCGAGCCGTGGCCGGAAGTGCGTGGAGTGGACAAGGCCGGACTCACCGGTGACGGTGGGGCGCCAGGCGGCCAGATGGGCATAGCCGTCGGCGCCCTGACCGACGGCCAGGACGGGGTGCAGGCGCTGGTCGCCGCCGACGGTGCGCGGGGCGTCCCAGGGGCCGCCGGGGCCGTGCTCCGCCCGGCAGAGCACGGCGGCCTCCGACAGCAGGTACACACTGAGCCTGCCGTCGCGTCCGCGGAGGAGCCAGTCGCCGTTCACCGCTTCACTCTAAGTGGGGGCGGAGCCGTCGCGACGGCCAGCCCCCGCCCGGCGTACGGCCTCACCCACGAAGGGCAGGGGACGAGGCCGTACGCCGCTCACAGGCGCTTGGCACTGCGGAACAGCCCGGCGTAGAAGCCGTTGCCGTCGAGCCGCGAGGTACCGCCCTGGTCGCCGATCGTGGGGCCGTTCTGTTCCTTGCGGCTGGAGACGAAGATCTTGTGGCCCTCGGTGTCCGGGCCCAGGTAGATCGCGGAGTGGTCCATGTGATTGCCGGTGCGGTGGTCCATCTTGAAGAACAGCAGATCGCCGGGCTGGAGGACATCGATGTTCGTCGGCCGGACGTACCAGGGGCTGGGGCCCTGGAGCTTGATGATGTCGACACCGGTCTTGGAGCGGGCCATGGCGTCGGCGGTGCGCGGCAGCCCGTCACCGGTCTCGTTGCCGGACCGCAGGGGGTAACGGGCACGGTAGCCGTAGACCAGACGCAGGTAGCCGGAGCAGTCCACGGAGCGCAGGCGGTCGGCGCTCGGCTGCTTCGTGGTGCCGTCCCGGAAGGTGTACGGGATGCCCAGGTAGTCGTAGAAGTCGGTCTGTTCGGCCCGGTCCACGCCGTCGGCCTTGAGGGGCCCGTAGAACGCGTGGCCCTCGTACTGGACCCCCTGGTCGTCCTTCTTGACCGGCGCGCCCGGCGTGTACTGGAAGGCGAACGCGAAGATGTCGTCCTCCTCGCTGCCGTTGTACTGCTTGAACCAGTCCTTGTACCACTGCTGCTTCTCGGCGCCCTTGGTCCAGGGCTCCGGCAGGAGGCGCACCCAGTCGTTGGTGACCACCTTGGTGCTGGTGTTGGACGGTTCGGTGAAGGTCCGCGTGGGGCCCTTGAGCGTGGCGGTGCGGGCTCCGTCCGTGTAGGTGGCGATGACCGCGCCCTTGCCGTCGCGCAGCACCGAGCGCGCCGGGTTGTTCAGCCGCTCCCAGGTCTCTTTGCCGGTCGCATTGCCCGAGCCCTGCTGGGCGTTGTCGGTGACCGACTGGGTGGCCGGGACCTTCGCCTGCTCGTCCTTGCGCAGTTCGTAGGTGAAGTAGGCGCTGCTCGCGAGCAGCGCCAGGACCGTCGCGGCGTGGACGACGGGGCGGCCTTTGCGCTTCGCCATGATGAGGGCTCCAGGATTGCGTCGAGTACAGGCAGGTTCAGGCGGACGGCAGAGCGCCCAGAAGGATTCCGGCGGTCAGGACCACATAGGTGGCCAGGGTGACCGCTCCGGTGGACAGCAGCGTCGCGCCCTTGGGCTGACGCACCAGCTGATAGCCGATCAGGCCCGGGACGATGAAGCCGAGCGTCTGGTTGGCGTACAGCAGCGGGAACTCCATCTGCAGCACGATGATCACGGTCGCCTGGATGAGCACGCCGCTGAGCACCACGGTCGCGAACAGCCGCTTCCCGTAAAGGATCACGAAACGCTGCAGCAGCAGCGTGGTGACGTACGTCAGCACGGTCACCCCGAGCACCAGCGCGGCCCGCTGCAGGTCCTCGATCAGGGTGAGCGCGAGCCAGCCCGGCGTGATCATGCCGCCCGGCGACAGGTTGGTCGTCAGGTAGCACATGAGCGAGAACATCAGGCCCAGGCCGATGCCGATCGCGGCGATCTCGGGGGTGAGGACGGAGGGGATCAACGCTGTTCTCCTGGGCTGTGCCACTGCTGGCTGTCGTCGTCGGAAGACTGGGGAGGTACGCGGGGTTCGAACAGCCCGCGGGTCTGGTCCTGTCCGGCCCGGGGGCCGGTGTCCGGGCGCGCCTGCGGCACGGCGGAGGCGGGCTGCTCGCCGTAGTACGGCTGCGGCCACGGGTCGTTCGGGTTCGGGTACGGCTGCCCGTGCCCCGCCTGGCTCGCCCGATCCCGGTCCTGGTGTGCGGCGTCGCGCTGTACGGGGATCTGCGGGACGTACGGCTGCTGGGTGTAGCGCGACTCGTACGCCTGCGGGTAGCCCTGGTACGGGTCGATGCGCGGCGCGTACAGCTGCACGGTCTCGACGTGCTCGACCACGGCGGGCGCCGCCCCCGCGACGTCGGTCGACGCCTCGGCCACGGGCTCGTCGGCGCTGTCGTCCGGCGGGAGTTCGGCGAGGTGCTCCAGCAGGATCTCGCCCTGGCCGTGGATGTTGCCGATCGCCACCAGTGAGGAGTCCGGGCCGAGCTGCTCCAGCAGCCGGGCCATGAACTCCTCCGGGTCACGCTTGTCGCCGCCGAGGTCGACGGCGCGCGAGCGGAACTCCGCGGGGATGGCGTCGATGGCGGACTTGGCCGGGTGGCCGATGACGAAGACGTGCTCGGGGTCGAGTTCGGGGATGATCTCGCCCATCTGCCCGTTGCGTTCGACGCGGTCGGGGCGGCAGTTGATGACCACGTTGAGCGGCCGGTGGACGGCGCCGAGGTCGAGCAGCTGGTTGATGTTCATCAGCGTCGACTCGGGGTCGTTGGCCGCGAAGACGTTGGCGAAGCGCACCTTCTTCCCCTCGGGCGTCAGATAGCGCTCGACGGAGAGGACACCGGGGTCCGGCGGGGCCTCGTACATGCCCGTCAAGGCCGTCTCCCGGTCGACGCCGAGCAGTTCGGCGACGGTCAGCGCGATGGCCACGTTCTCCTTGAAGGTGAACCAGCTGAAACCGCGCAGCTCCTCGTCGCTGACCGTCTCCGGGTCGGCGTAGATCAGCTGGCAGTTCCGGGCGTCCGCCTCCTCCTGGAGGATGTCGAAACGGTCCTTCTCGGCGGTGACGCAGATGCCGTCCTCCGGCATCGAGCGGCACAGCGAGCGGGCCACGTCGTCCAGGGTGGGGCCCATCTCGGCGAGGTGGTCCTCACGGACGTTGCACAGCACGCCGATCGTGGAGCGGATCAGCTTGGACTGGTTGATCTCCTGAAGGGCCGGCATGACGGCCATGCACTCGATGACGAGCGCGTCCGGCTGGTACGCGGCGGCCCGCCGCACGATGCCGATCTGCTCGACGACGTTGGCGATGCCGAACTTGCGGTAGACCGGCTCCTCGGTGGCGTCCGGGTGGATGAACCGGGCCGCGGTGCCGGTCGTCTTGGCGACGGTGACCAGGTCACCGCCGCGCAGGGCGCCCGCGCACAGCCGGGTGATGGAGGACTTGCCGCGGATGCCGTTGACCAGGACCCGGGTGGGTATGTGGTCCAGGTTGGTGAAGTGCCGGCGCTGCTCCACGATGCCCGCTATGAGCAGGATCGCGCAGCAGACCAGCAGCACGGTGTAGAGGAAGAGCACAGGTGATCAGTTCCTTGTGTACTGCTGCGGCGCGGACTGCTGCGGCGCGGGCTGCCGGGGCGGGGTGCGGCGGGGCTGCTGCCGGCGCTGGTCCTGCAGCTGCTGCCGGATGAGTTCCAGGGAGCGGGTGACGGCTCCGACCTCGTCGTGGTGCTGCGGGAAGAGCACGGTCTTGCGGTCTCCCCCGGCGAGCGCCTCGGCTCCGTCGGCCAGCGCGCGCAGGGGCCGGGCCACCACGATGTGCAGCCAGCCCAGACAGGCGACGGCCGCGGTGGCGCCGAGCAGCCCGGCGAGGACGGTGCGGTTCTGGGACTCGTAGCCGGGGATGGCGAGCCGGCTGGCGGGCTGCCAGCTGACCACGCTCCAGCCGAGCTTCTGGGCGGAGCCGCTGCCGGAGAACGGCGCGGCGGCGGCGATCCGCACCCCGTGCGCGTGGTAGAGCACACCGTTGGGCCGCGCCTTCTTGCCGAGCCGCTGGGCGCTGGCCGAGACGAGGTCCCTCAGGTTGTCGTCGGGCAGCGACTGGAAGGCGAGGAAGCCCGTGTTGCCGGCGATGATCTTGCGCTCGTCGTCCACGAGCCGGACCACGCCCAGGCCCGGCCGGTTCAGCAGGGCGTTGAGGAACTCGACGCGGAACTCGCCGACCAGATAACTGCCCTTGCTGCCCGGGATCGCGGCGCCGCCCACGACGACGGGCTCCTTGCCGCCGTGACCCAGCAGCCGGAGCGGGGTGCTGGAGGCCCGCTTGGACTTGATCACCCGGGGCTCCTTGCCCTCCCGGGCCAGGACCTCACCGGAGGAGTCGACGACGTAGAGCGAGCGGTAGCGCTGGTTCTCGTTGATGGTGCGTTCCAGCACATCGCCCATGGCTTCCGGGGTCCGGTTGCCGACCAGCGACGCGACGGACTGCAGGTCGGCGTCACCCTCGTTGAGCGCGCGACGCACTCGGTCGCTGAGCGTCTGGGTGCGTTCGCGCTGGTCGCTGACGAGTTGCTGCGGTACGACGGCCGTGCTGTCCGCGCGGTTGAGCAGCAGCATCAGCGGTGCGCACCAGGCCAGCAGCAGGGCCGCGCTCACCACCAGCAGGGCCCGGGTGCCCACCCGGCGCAGTCCGCGCGGACGCGGCGCCGGGCTGGAGGCTTCGGCGGACTCGCTGACCAGCTGCCGGCGCAACTGCTCCAGGGTGTTGCCGATGCGGTGCGCCTCACCGTAGCCCGGGACGGTGACGGGCCGGGTCAGGTCGCCCCGGGTGAGCCGGCGGGACTCCAGGAACAGCCGGATGAGCGGGCGTTGCACGGTTCCCAGCAGTACCGCGACGGCCAGTGCGCCGACGATGAGCAGCGCGCCGGCCGCCAGCAGACCGAACACCGAGGAATGCGTACGGGTGGGGTCCTCGGGCACCTTGACCATGGCGACGACGGAGAGGCCGAGCCCGGAAGCGGTGCTGACTTCGCCGGGCTGGGGCGAGGTCAGCGTGGCGTATCCGGCAACGGACCGGTCGCTCAGCAGCTTCCCGCCGAGCAGGCTGCCACTGACGCCCTGGTAGCCCGCGGTGCCGGGCTCCTTGCTGCTGCGCGGATCCTGCTGCGCCTTGCGGGCCGTGGTCTGGGCGAAGTCCTTGAGCTGCTTGCGGGAGTCCTTGATGTCCTTGCGGTCGATGCTGTTGCGCGCCTGCTCGGGTTCGGGGATGCCGTCGCTGCTGAGGATCGCGCCGTCGCGGTCGACCACGGCGATGGAGCGGAAATCGCCGAGGCTGATACCGGGGAACTTCAGGTTGCTGGAGGTCACCAGCAGCAGCTGCGGCTTGCCCGGCCAGGTCAGCAGCCCGAAGGACAGCAGACGAACCTCGCCGTTCTTCAGCCGGACCATGCGCGGGGCCAGTCCGTCCGCGCCGCCGAGTGCGGAGGTGTTCACGGAGGTCAGCGGCACCGTCTCGCCGCGGGCCGCGACCAGCTTGTTGCTGCGGATCTCGACGACGGCGGTGCCCACCCACTTCTGGTAGGTGTTGCCGAGCTTGTCGAGGACGGCGTCGCTGGAGACCGGCTGTCCGGCGCTGAACAACGTGGCGGACCGGGTGACGTCGGTGACGGACTCGTCGATGGAGGCACGCAGCGCGATGGCGCCGTCCTCCGCGAAGTGCTGTTGGGACGTCAGCACCGCCTTCGGCACTCCGGCGTTGTCGACGCGTCCCAGCACGAGTGCTGTGACGGCGGCAAGCGTCAGGAGGAGCACCGACAGGACCGCGATCGGCGGGCGGATGCCTCCGATCAGCGACATGTCGGCACGACGGCGGGCTCGATGGTGCCGCGCCGGGGGCGGTGACGCCACAGGAGGGTCCTCTCAGGGGTGCGGGACGGCCAGTTCCGCACAGGAAATCGGGAACGTTGTTCGATTACGGGTGTATTGCGGGCGCGCCCGTCTCACGGGTGCACCCGCAGCACTCAGACTGGTAGGAGGCCCTCAGAGTTGCGCAGGTTGCTTTGTGATGTACGCAACATTCGCGTTTAGTCGGTCAGGATCGGGCACGCATGCACATTAATCGGGCAGCGAGGTCAGTGCCTTCAGGCCGTCCTTGGCCGCGCCACGGTTGAGCAGAGTGCCCTCCGTGCGTTCGAACGCGAGCCGCAGCCGGGCCCGCTGGGCGTCCGTGAGGTCCTGGTCGTCCCGGAGCGCGGTCGCCACGTCCAGCAGGCGGTAGTCCCGCACGTCGTCGTCCTTGTAGGTGGCCTGGCCGCCGTCCCTCTCGTTCTCGGCGTCCGGCGGGATCATCAGCAGCGTCGGCTCGAAGCGGGGCTGCACCTGCCAGTTGCCCTTGCCGTGCTCGGTGAACGTGAACCAGGTGATCACGCCCTCCTCGGTCAGCCCCGTCGGCACCTCGTGCCGGGCGATCTGGTTGCCGAGGCCGTAGGTCACCCAGGTTCCGTCGACCTTCTCCATCGGCTCCACGACGTGCGCGTGGTGGCCGATGACCAGATTGATGCCCGTGTGGCGGGCGATCTGCCGGGCGAAGGAGAGCTGCGAGGACGAGGGCTCCGGGTGGTGCTCGCGGCCCCAGTGCAGGGAGAGGATCACCACTTCGGCACCGGCCTTGCGGGCCCGCTGCTCAGCGGCCTTGATCCGGCCCAGATCCTGCTGGTTGGCGAGCCAGGGCTTGTCCTTCGGCATCTTGTGGGGCTCGTTGAAGCCGTACGCGAACGATATCTGGGCGACCTTGACACCCTTGACGTCCATGATCAGCGGGGTGAGCGAATCCTTCTTCGTCCGGAAGGAACCCGTGTGCTTCAGGCCCGCGGCATCCAGCCCGTCCAGGGTGCGCTTCACGCCCTCATACCCGTGGTCGAGCGTGTGATTGGAAGCGGTGGAGCAGGTGTCGTAGCCGACGCTCTTGATCGTCTTCGCGACCTGCGGCGGCACCTGGAAGTCCGGGAAGCCCTCGAACGGGCCCTTCGGCGCGCCCATCACCGGCTCGAAGTGACAGATCGCCAGGTCCGCCTTGCTGATCACCGGCTTGATGCCGGCCATCATCGGCCCGAAGTCCAGCCCGTCCACGCCCTTGCCGGTGCGCTTGGCGTCCTTGCGCGCCTGGTCCACCAGCTCGGGGTGCATCAGGATGTCCCCGGCTGCCGCGACGGTGAAGGAGCGCCCGCCGCTCTGGTCGTCCCCGCCGTCCGAGACGAGGCCGCAGCCGGACAGGGCGGCGACGAGGGAGAGCGGGGTCAGCAGGCTCAGCAGGGTGCGGCTACGGCGTCTGTTCACCGGGATATCTTGATACAACCATGAGAGCCATCCGCCCACGGATCATAACGATCACGACAATACTGCTGGTCGTCGCCGGTCTCGCCGGTGCACTCACCGCCCTCCTCCACACCGACCAAGGCAAGGCCACGGACGGTGCGGGCAAGCATGCCGTGAAGGGCGCCAGGGAGATCGACCTGGCGCGCGAAGTGACGGATTACACAAGCCGGTTCGGCGCGGACCACGGCTATCGGCAACCCAGCCGTGCCAACCGCGAGGCCATCGCCGGGGCGGTCGGCCTGTTGCTCGACGGGCACCGCAAGGAAGCGGAGCAGACGCTTTCGCAACGGGACTTCACCGTGCGTACCGTCGTCGACCGCTCCTCCGGAGTCAACTACGCCGAGGTGGCCGACCGCACCGACGCCGCCGTGGCTCCGCGCGGCTGGGGCCGGTTCTACATCGACCTGGACCACCACCCCCGCTGGTCCGTGCAGGTCCCGCACCCGGTCTTCGACCGGGGTACCGAGCTGCTGGGCGTGCGGGTGATGCGCGGCTCCCCCGGCGGAGTGCTGGTGATCGCGGGAGCACACCGCAAAGCCGGAGTCGGGAACTCCGCGGACGTGGCGCACCGCGAGGACACCGTCTTCAGTGCCGTCTGCGCCGAGCTGGCCCGCCGGGGGATGCCCGGGATCCAGCTGCACGGCTTCGCCGCCTCCTCCGCCCCCGGCTTCGACGTGGTCGCCTCCACCGGGGCTGGACCGACGGGTCGGCAGGACGGCCGCACGCTGGCCGATGCCTTCCGCGTACGCGGCTTTCACGTGTGCCGGGCCTGGGTCCGGAGCTGCCCGCTGGAGGGCCGGGAGAACGTGCAGGGCCGCGTCGCCGACGACGACCACGTGCCGTTCCTGCACATCGAGTTCTCCCCCACGGTGCGCGCAGGCGGGCGGCCGGCCGAGCAGGCGTCCGCCGCGGTGGGCAGGATCACACGCGAGTGGGCGAACACTCCCCTGAGGAACTGAGGCCCTGACGAGCATGACGGACACGGCGGATACGGCGCACACGGCTTCGCCCCTGCTCATCGTCGACGGCGCGAACGTCGTCGGGTCCGTGCCCGACGGCTGGTGGCGCGACCGCCGTGCGGCCGCCGAACGGCTGCGCGACCGCCTGGTGCCGTTCGCACGGTCCGGCGCGGGCGGCCTCGCCGGGCCCCTGGAGCTGGTTCTGGTGGTCGAGGGCGCGGCACGCGGTGTGGACTCCGTGCCCGCGGTCCGCGTCGAGGAGGCGCCCGGCAGCGGCGACGACCGCATCGTGGAGCTGGTGGCCGAGGCCCGGCGCCGTCCCTGCCTGGTCATCACCGCCGACCGTGAACTGCGGCGCAGGGTCGGCGAGTTGGGCGCCCAGGTCGCAGGGCCGCGCACCTTGCGCGATGAGCCCTGAGAGCCGTCCGGGCCCACCGCGCCGCGATCACACGGTGCCGTCGCCCGGCGGCTTCAGCACCTCGCCCACCGTCGTCTCCTCCTGCTGCCCGAGACGGCTGTGCGAGCGCCCGTACAGGAAGTAGACGGCGAAGCCGATCACCATCCAGATCCCGAAGCGCAGCCAGGTCTCGGCGGGCAGGTTGAGCATCAGCCACAGCGAGGCGAGGACCGACAGGATCGGGACCAGGGGCACCAGCGGGGTGCGGAAGGAGCGGTGCAGGTCGGGGCGGTTCCTGCGGAGGATGATCACGCCGAGCGCGACGACCACGAAGGCGAAGAGCGTGCCGATGTTGACCAGTTCTGCGAGCTCGCTCAGGGGCGTGAAGCCCGCGAGGATCGCGATGATCACGCCGAGCAGGATCGTCGGCCGGTGCGGGGTCTTGAACTTCGGGTGGACGTGGGAGAAGAAGCGGGGCAGCAGTCCGTCGCGGCTCATCGCGAAGAAGACGCGGGTCTGGCCGAGCAGCAGGATCATGCACACGGTCGTGAGGCCGACGGCGGCGCCGAAGCTGATGAAGCCCGCGAACCACGGGTGCCCGGTGGCCTTGAAGGCGTCGGCGAGCGGCGCGGTGACGGACAGCTTCGTGTAGTGCTGCATGCCGGTCACGACGATGGACACCGCGACGTAGAGGGTGGTGCAGATGAGCAGGGAGCCGAGGATGCCGCGCGGCATGTCGCGCTGCGGGTTCCTGGTCTCCTCGGCGGCCGTGGCGACGACGTCGAACCCGATGAAGGCGAAGAAGACGACGGAGGCGGCGGTGAAGATGCCCATCACGCCGAAGTTGGACGGGGCCCAGCCGAACATCAGCTGGATGAGCGGGGACTGGAGGTCTCCGCCCGCCTCCACGGTCTGCGCCTTGGGGATGAACGGGTGGTAGTTGTCGCCCTCGATGAAGAAGGCACCCGCGATGATCACGACGAGGACGACCGTCACCTTGATGGCGACGACGATCGAGGTGACGCGCGCCGAGAGCTTGGTGCCGAGCACGAGGATGCCGGTGAGCACGAGGACCAGGGCGGCGGCGAGGATGTCGAAGCCGAAGCCATGGGCCCCGTCCCGGCCCGCGAGCCTCGCCGGCAGGTGCCAGCCGGCGTTGTCCAGCAGTGAGGCGATGTAGCCGGACCAGCCGACGGCGACCACCGCCGTGCCGAGCGCGAACTCCAGGACCAGGTCCCAGCCGATGATCCAGGCGGGCAGTTCGCCGAGGGAGGCGTACGAGAAGGTGTACGCGGAGCCCGCCACCGGCACCGTGGAGGCGAACTCGGCGTAGCAGAGCGCGGCGAGCCCGCAGCTGACCCCGGCCACCACGAAGGCCAGGGCGACGGCGGGACCGGCGTTGTTCTTGGCCACCGTGCCGGTGAGGACGAAGATGCCGGTGCCGATGATGACACCGACGCCGAAGACGGTGAGATCCAGAGCCGACAGCGACTTCTTGAGTGCGTGCTCCGGCTCCTCAGTGTCCAAGATCGACTGTTCGACCTTCTTCGTTCTGAAGAGGGTGCTGCTCACGGGTGTACCTCCCACGCTCGTCGTCCTCGACATGATCGAGGGGGCTGCTGCTCCGTATGCCCCGGCACGGGTGGATTCACGCGAATGGGCCGGTTCCGCCACCCGTACAGGGTGTCGGAACCGGCCCATCAGGCCGTGCGGGAACGCGTCAGTCGCGCACAGGCTCCGCCGCGTCCACGGCCTGCGCCGTGGTGCGCTCGAACCGGCCGTCCAGCTTGGAGACGAGGCCGGTGACCTGGCGTGCGATGTCCGGCGCGGTCAGCCCGATCTCCGCCATGACCTCGGCGCGGGAGGCGTGGTCGAGGAAGCGCGGCGGGATGCCGAAGTCGCGCAGCGGCACGTCGACGCCCGCGTCGCGCAGGGCCTGCGCGATCGCCGAACCGACGCCGCCGACGCGGGAGTTGTCCTCGACGGTGACGACCACGCGGTGCTGCTCGGCGAGCGGGGCCATGGCCTCGTCGACGGGCTTGACCCAGCGCGGGTCGACCACGGTGGTGGAGATGCCCTGCCGGTCGAGCAGGCCGGCGATCTCCAGGCACATCGGGGCGAGGGCGCCGATGGAGACCAGGAGCACGTCCGGGGCGTCGGTGCCGGCCTCGCGCAGTACGTCCATGCCGCCGATACGGCCCACGGCGGGCACCGCGGGGCCGACGGCGCCCTTGGAGAAGCGGACCACGGTCGGCGCGTCGTGCACCTCGACGGCCTCGCGGAGCTGGGCGCGGACCTGGTCGGCGTCGCGCGGCGCGGCGAGTCTGAGGCCGGGCACGACCTGGAGGATCGACATGTCCCACATGCCGTTGTGCGAGGCGCCGTCGGTGCCGGTGACACCCGCGCGGTCCAGCACGAAGGTGACCCCGCACTTGTGCAGGGCCACATCCATCAGGACCTGGTCGAAGGCGCGGTTGAGGAAGGTCGCGTAGACGGCGAAGACGGGGTGCAGTCCGCCGGTGGCGAGGCCTGCGGCGGAGACGGCGGCGTGCTGCTCCGCGATGCCGACGTCGTAGATCCGCTTCGGGAAGGCGTCGGCGAACTTCTTCAGGCCGACCGGCTGGAGCATCGCCGCGGTGATCGCGACGATGTCCTCGCGCTCCTGGCCGAGCTTGACCATCTCGTCGCCGAAGACGGAGGTCCAGTCGGCGCCCGAGGCCTTGATCGGCAGACCCGTGTCGGGGTGGATGGGGCCGATGCCGTGGAAGCGGTCCGCCTCGTCCTGGAGGGCCGGCTGGTAGCCGCGGCCCTTCTCGGTGAGGCAGTGCACGATGACCGGGCCGCCGAAGCGCTTGGCGCGGGCGAGCGCCGACTCCAGGGCCTCGATGTCGTGGCCGTCGATCGGGCCGACGTACTTGATGCCGAGGTCCTCGAACATGCCCTGCGGGGCGATGAAGTCCTTCAGGCCCTTCTTGGCGCCGTGCAGCGTCTCGTAGAGCGGCTTGCCGAGGACCGGAGTGCGCTCCAGGAGGTCCTTGGTGCGGGCCAGGAAGCGCTCGTAGCCGTCGGTGGTGCGCAGGGTCGCCAAGTGGTTCGCGAGGCCGCCGATGGTCGGCGCGTAGGAGCGCTCGTTGTCGTTGACGACGATCACCAGCGGGCGGTCCTTGGCGTCCGCGATGTTGTTGAGCGCCTCCCAGGCCATGCCGCCGGTGAGGGCGCCGTCGCCGATGACGGCGACCACGTGGTCGCCGCGGCCCTGCACCTCGTTGGCCTTCGCGAGGCCGTCGGCCCAGCCGAGGACCGTCGAGGCGTGCGAGTTCTCGATCACGTCGTGCTCGGACTCGGCCTGCGCGGGGTAGCCGGACAGGCCGCCCTTCATCTTCAGCTTCGAGAAGTCCTGCCGGCCGGTGAGCAGCTTGTGGACGTAGGACTGGTGGCCCGTGTCCCACAGCACCCTGTCCTTCGGCGACTCGAAGACTCGGTGCAGGGCGATGGTGAGCTCGACGACTCCGAGGTTGGGGCCGAGGTGGCCGCCGGTCTTGGAGACCGCGTCGACGAGGAAGGTCCTGATCTCGTCGGCCAGCTGGTCCAGCTGCTCCAGGCTGAGCCGGTCCAGATCGCGCGGTCCCGTGATGCGGGTCAGCAGCGGCACCCGTGCCTCCTTGCAGTAGAGCTGTTCGAGCTTTCGCCGGGTCTGTCGAGTCTAATGTTCCGCCTTTCATGGCGGCGTCCGGGCTCTGGGGTGTACGTCACGCGAACGGCCGTAAATCGCCCGTACACGCGTTCCCTTTCCGTACGGGTTCCGGGCTGTTCGGGACGTGTTCCGGATCCGTTCCGGACAGGGAAGTGCCCGGTACCGCCATTGGTACCGGGCACTCGTCCTGGGGCGATCCGCGTGCTTACGCGCGCCCTGCGGCCTTCTGGCTCTTGCGCGAGACCGAGTCGATCACCACGGCGCCGAGGAGCACGGCCCCGGTGATCATGTACTGGATCGACGTGTTCATGTTGAGCAGGTCCAGACCGGTCTGGATGGACTGGATGACCAGCATGCCCAGCAGGGCCGACCAGACGCTTCCCCGGCCGCCGAAGAGGCTGGTGCCGCCGATGACGGCGGCCGCGATGGCCAGCATCAGAGTGTTGCCGCCGCCGGCGTTCAGCGTCGCGGATGCGGTCTGACCGGCGAAGAACATACCGCCGACCGCGGCGAAACCACCGGAGATCGCGAACACCGTGATGCGGATCATGGGCACGTTGATGCCGGCCCGGCGGGCCGCCTCGATGCCGCCACCGACCGCGAAGACCTTGCGGCCGTAGGTGGTGCGCCGCAGCACGAAGTCGACGATCACCAGCGCCGCGAGGAAGATCACCAGGGCGTTGGAGACACCCTCGGCGTTGTTCAGCACGGCGGCGGCGGCGAAGGCCGCCACGGCGAGGGCGCCGACGCGGATCACGATCTCGCTGGTGGGACGGAAGGGCACTCCCGCCGCACGGCGGCGGCGCTGCTCGCCGACCGAGCCCACGAGCATGGACAGGACGCCGAGTCCGGCAAGCACGTAGGCGCCGATGACGGCCTGGTCCATGAAGAAGGAGTTCTGGCCCAGCAGGTGCACCGGGCCCTTCTCGGCCGGGATGTTGATGGTGCCGCTCGAACCGAGCAGCCACAGCATCAGGCCGTTCCAGCCGAGGAAGCCGGCCAGGGTCACCACGAACGCCGGTACGCCGATCCTGGCGAAGAACCAGCCGTGCAGCGCACCGATGCCGATACCGGTGAGGATCGTCAGAATCAGGGACAGCCAGGCGTTCATGCCATGGGTGACCACGAAAACGGCGAAGAGCGTGGACGCGAGGCCGCTGACCGAGCCGACGGAGAGGTCGATCTCGCCGAGCAGCAGCACGAACACGAGGCCGATGGCGAGCATGCCGGTGGCCGACATGTAGTAGCTGATGTTCGACAGGTTGTCGGCACTGAGGAAACGATCGTTCTGGAGCTGGAAGATCGTCCAGATGACGATCAGGCCGACGAAGACCGGGAGGGAGCCGAGCTCACCGCCCTTCACCTTGCGCTTGAACTCGGTGACGTAACCCTTCAGGCCCTCTTCGCGGACCAGCAGGCGCGGGTCGACGACGGACACCGGGGCGGCCGTGGGGTCGTCGGCAGGAGCGACGGTGGTCTGTCCCGGCTCGGCCTCCGACTTCGAGAGGTTGGACGAGTCGCCCTTCACGGTCTTCGACGTGTCACTCACTTTGCCGCCTCCGTGGTGCGACGCCCCGCACGACGGGTCACGGCGTTTTCCGTGGCTCCCGTGATCGCGGCGATGATCTCTTCGTGGCTGGTGTCCTTCACCGGGAAGGAGCCGTTGTTCTTGCCGAGGCGCAGCACGGCGACGGTGTCCGCGACCGCCTTCACGTCGGCCATGTTGTGGCTGATGAGAATGACGCCGAGGTTCCGCTCGCGCAGCCGCTCGACCAGGTCGAGGACCTGTGCGGTCTGCTCGACACCGAGGGCCGCGGTGGGCTCGTCGAGGATGACGACCTTCGGGTCACCGATCAGGGCGCGGGCGATGGCCACGACCTGGCGCTGGCCACCCGAAAGGCTGGCGATCGGGATGCGCACGCTCGGAATGCGGATGGAGAGCGTGCTCAGCAGCTCGCGTGCCTGCTTCTCCATCGTCACCTCGTCGATGACGCCGCGGTGCAGCAGTTCCCTGCCGAGGAAGAGGTTGCCCACCACGTCGAGGTTGTCGCACAGGGCGAGGTCCTGGTAGACCGTCGCGACGCCGAGTCCCTGGGCGTCGTGCGGCTTGTTGATGCTGACCGGGTCGCCCTCCCACTCGATGACGCCCTCATCGATGGGGTGCACACCCGCGATCGTCTTGACCAGGGTGGACTTTCCTGCGCCGTTGTCGCCGACAAGGGCGACCACTTCTCCGGCGTGGACCTCCAGTTCGACATCGGTGAGTGCCTGGACCGCACCGAATCGCTTGGAGACTCCGCGCAACGCCAACACGGGCGTAGCGGACACGTGAACCATCTCCTTCGCCGCCTGACCGGCGGGGATGCCGCGCTTGATGACACAGGCGCGGAGGGTTGTGCGCAAGGCACAGGTTTACAAGATGAACATGCGCGAAACCGCCGCCCTTGGCAACGGTTCCGTCCGACGCCCGCCCCGGCAGCGGGGTTGTAGGCCGGGGCGGGCGTCGGACAGGCTTCGCCGGACCGCTGTGCGGTCCTCGCGCGGCTACGTGCCCGGAGTGCTTACTGAAGGCCGGCGGCCTTGCAGGCCTTGGCGTAGTCAGCGGTGCAGATCTGGTCGACGGTGTAGAGCTTGTCCTTGATCACCGTGTCCTTGATGTTGGCCTTGGTGACCGACACCGGGGTCAGCAGCTGCGAGGGCACCTTGTCACCGGAGCCGCTGGTCTGCGTGCCGGTGGCCAGGGAGGAGATGCTCTTGCCCTGGAGCAGGTTGACCGCGAGCTGGGCAGCGGCGTCCGCCTCGGGCTTGAAGGCCTTGTAGACGGTGCTCGACTGGGTGCCCGCGACGATCCGCTGGATGCCCGCCAGCTCCGCGTCCTGGCCCGTCAGCGGGATGCCGCTGATACCGGCGCCCTTGAGCGTGGTGGCGATACCGCCGGCCATGCCGTCGTTCGCGGCGTAGACGCCCGCGATCTTCTTGGCACCGATCTGGGTGATGGCCGCGGACATCTTCTGCGCGGCGACCGTGTCCTTCCACAGGCCGGACTGCTCGTAGGCGATGTCGACCTTGCCGTCGAGGATCTTGTGCGCGCCCTGCTTGAACTGACCGGCGTTCGGGTCGGCGTCGTCACCGTTGATCATGACGACCTTCGCCTTGGGCGTGGCCTTGGAGCCGAGCGCGTCGAGCAGCGCCTGACCCTGGAGCTCGCCGACCTTGACGTTGTCGAAGGAGACGTACGCAGAGACCGGGCCCTGGGACAGACGGTCGTACGCGACGACCTTGATGCCCTTGTCGACGGCCTTCTGGATCGAGGACTTGATGGCCGCGGAGTCCTGGGCGCTGACCACGATGACCTTGACGCCCTGCGTGATCATGGTGCTGACCTGCTGGGCCTGCTTGGCCGCGTCACCCGCGGCGTTCGCGTACTGAACCTTGCAGTCGGGGCACAGCTCCTTGACCTTGGCGTCGAAGAGCGGGTGGTCGAACTTCTCGTAGCGCGCGGTGACGCTGTCGGGAAGCAGCAGGCCGATCGTCTTGCTGCCGGAGCTGCTGGTGCTGCTGCCCGAGTCGTTCTTGTCGCCGGCCTTGCCGCAGGCGGCCACGGAGAGAGCCATCGAAACCGCGGCGGTACCGATCACGACTCTACGCATCGTT
The DNA here is from genome assembly GCF_041051975.1 of Streptomyces sp. R21. Taxonomy (GTDB): domain Bacteria; phylum Actinomycetota; class Actinomycetes; order Streptomycetales; family Streptomycetaceae; genus Streptomyces. The sequence goes on from NZ_CP163435.1 coordinate 2,681,795, forward strand.
GCGTTCATTTGGGGGTGCCTCCCTGACAGGGCCGCAACGCTGCGGCCGAGGTGGCTGGAAGTCAACTCGGCCACACGTGCGACGTCAAGAAGTAAATACTTAACGAGATGGCAACGGCGCTATTCGTTCTCTAAGTGAAGGCAGGGGTCACCGTGTGCAGGGTGCCGTCCAAAAGGGTCGAATCGCCCATCTCGCTGAGTGCGAGAGCAAGCGCTCCGAGTACCTCCGCACGACCCCCAAGTGCCCCTGGGAGAACGGATAGTTGACGTGCCGCGCTGGGGATCGCATAGCGGCCGACAGACTCTCTGATGGGCCCGAGAACCAGCTCCCCGGCCTCGGCGAGATCGCCACCGAGGACCACCCGGCTCGGGTTCAGCAAATTGCAGAGATTGGCGACTCCACTGCCGATGTGACGGCCGACGTCGGCGATCACGCGACGGCAGCCCGGGTCTCCGTCCCGTGCCAGCCTGACCACTCCTTCCATGGTCAGATCGGTGCCATGACTGGACTGGAGGAGCGGCAGCACATAGCGCGCGGCCGCAAAGGTCTCCAGGCAGCCCCGATTGCCGCAGCGGCAGACGGGGCCGGATTCATCAAGAGTAATATGCCCGATTTCTCCCGCTGTGCCACCCGGGCCGCGGTAGATCTTGCCGCTGATGACCAGTCCCGCGCCGACACCGCTGGCGACCTTGATGTAGGCCAGGTCCTTGACCCCGCGCCCACTGCCCCACACCAGCTCACCGAGGGCACCCAGGTTGGCGTCGTTGTCCACGTACACCGGCACGCCGAGCCGCCCCCGCAGCTCCTCGGCGGGCTTCGCACCGGTCCAGCCCGGCAGGATCGAGGTGGAGCCCAGGGTCCCGGACTCGACGTCGATCGGGCCCGGCACACCGAGCCCGACGCCGGCGACCTTGGATCGGTCGACCCCGGTTGCTGCAATCAGGCGACTGACCAGCTCCTCCGCCCGGTCGAAGCCCTGCGCGGCGGAGGCGTCCACATCGAGCGGCTCGGACTCCTCGGCGAGCACCTGGTGGGCGAGATTCCCGACCGCGACGCGCAAATGCGTATGCCCGAAATCGACGCCGATCACGATGCCGGCGTCACCGCTCAGACTGACGCTGCGGGCCCTGCGGCCCCCGGCCGAAGTGGGTGTGACCTCGACCGTTCCCCCGTCCTTGAGCTCACGGACGATATTGGAAACGGTCGCGGCGGACAGGCCCGTCGTCCTCGCGATCTCCGCCTGCGTCAGCGAGCCCGCAAGGCGCACCGCACGGACGACGCGCTCCAGATTGGCCCGGTGCAGCGACGACTGCGAACCCGGAGTCTCCACGACGACCTCCCGCGTACGGGGCCGCTTCGGTGAGACCCCGTTTATGTCCAACTAGTGAACTCTAAGCTGAGCCGTTCGGGTCACCTCCCGTCAAGAGGTTGAGCTACATCTGGGCAACCGGGCCTACGGATGAGAGCCCTGTCACGAACGCCCCGGGACACCGGTTCCGGGTCCGCCGGGGCGGTCCGCCGCCTGCCCCGGCGCCCGGCCGACAGCGGCAGCAGCAGTACGCCGCCCCGCAGCGGATGTGGGGCGGCGTACGCGTGCTGCGGGGCTCCCGGCGACGTCGGCGCGGGGAGGCGGTCGGTTACTTCAGTGCCCCCGCCGTCAGCCCCTGCACCACCTGCCGCTGGAAGATGATGTACGCCGCGAGCACCGGCAGCATCGCCATGACCAGGCCCGCGAACAGGCCCGACCAGTCACCCTTGTACCCCTGGCTGGTGGCCAGCTCGACGAGGCCCTGGGAGAGCACCTTCTTGTCCGGGTCGGTGTTCAGGACCGTCGGCAGCATGTACTGGTTCCACTGCCCCAGGAAGTTGAAGATGCCGACACTGATCAGGCCGGGCTTGGCCATCGGCAGCATGATCTGGAAGAACGTCCTGGTGTGCGAGGCCCCGTCGACGAACGCCGCCTCCGCGATCGAGGTCGGCAGCGTCCTGAAGAACGACGTCAGGAAGAAGACGGTGAACGGCAGCGAGTACGCGATGTAGACGAGGATCAGCCCCGGCAGCGTGTTCAGCAGCTGCATGTTGTTCAGCACGTAGAACAGCGGCACCAGCGCCAGCATCACCGGGAAGCTCATGCCGCCGACGAACAGGTAGTAGATGAAGCGGTTGCCCGGGAACTCGAAGCGGGCCAGTACGTACGCCGCCATCGAACCGAGGATGAGCGTGCCGGCCAGCGAGAAGCCCACCACGATGAGGGTGTTGCCGAAGTAGTCGCTCATGTGCGCCTGCGACCAGGCGCGCGACCAGTTGTCGAAGTGCAGCTTGTCCGGCAGTGACCAGGGCGAACTGAAGATGGAGTTGTCGTCCTTGAAGGACGTCATCACCGCCCACAGCAGCGGCAGTACGACCATGATCGCCCAGAGGACGAGGACGCCGTGCGAGAAGACGTTGAGCACGCCGCCCCCGCTGCTCTTCGTCTGCTCCGGTGCGGCCGCCTTCGTCTTGGTGACCCGGGGACGGTCCTCGACCGGCTCCAGGGGCGGCGGGGTTTCGGTGGTCTTCATCTCAGTACTCCAGCCGCTCGCGCCGGCCCAGCCGCATCACGACCGCCGCGAAGAGCAGCGTGACGACGAGCAGAGCGACACCAATCGTCGTTGCGTAGGCGGCGTTCGCGTCGCGGAACGCCGATTGGTACACGTACAGCGGAAGGACCGTGGTCGAGTAGTCGGGACCACCCGGACCGACGGTCATGATCTGCACCGCGGCGAACGCCTCGGCGCCCAGGGCCAGGATTCCCATGTAGACCCAGCCGGACTGCACGGTGTCCCAGAGCAGCGGAAGGGTGATTCTGAAGAACGTGGTGAACCGGCTCGCGCCGTCGAGAAGGGCGGCCTCGTAGAAGTCCTTCGGAATCGAGGCCATTCCCGCGGAGAACAGCACGACGAAGAATCCGACCGTGCTCCAGAGCAGCACCGCCATCACACACCAGAGGGCGAGCGCGGGATCGCCGAGCCAGTCCGGCTGGATGCTGTCCAGACCGATTCCCTTCAGCGTCCCGTTGATCAACCCGTCGTTGGGGTTGTACGCGAACTGGAAGAGGATGGCGACGATCGCGATCGACAGCACCTGCGGGAAGAAATAGGCGATCTTGTAGAAACCGGAGCCGCGCACTCCGGCGATGGCGGCGCCCTTTCGGCGCCGCCCGCCGACGTTGAGCATGAAGGCGAAGAAGAGCGCGAGGCCCAGCGTCACCAGCGGCAGCAGCAGTGCGAACACCAGGCTGTGCCGCAACGACTTCCAGAAGATGTCGTCGTGCAGCATTCTGGTGTAGTTGGCGAATCCGACCATTTTGAAGTCGGGGCTCAGGCCGGTCCAGTCGGTGAACGAGTAGTAGATCGCCTGGATGAACGGCCAGATGACGAAAATGGCGTACAAGGCCAGAGGGATCACCAAGAACCCCGCGATGAACCGGTACTTGCCGTGTTGCATGGTTACCGACCCCGATCGATTCGCGGCCGCCGCCGCCGGTGACGCGTGAGCACAGTCGCTGTTACTGGTGCTTGTAGTGCTTGATGGACGAGTCCTTGGCCGTGGCGTCCGCGTAGCCCTGGATCTTCTTGATGGCCTCGGCCGGGGTCAGTCGCCCTGCCATCATCTCGCCGAGACCGGAAACACCGATCTGCTCCTTCTGGAGTTTCACGTACCAGTCCTGAAGACGCGGGTTGACGACGTTGGTGCCGGCCTTGTCCAGGGCCGCGACACCGGACTTGAGGCCCGGGGTGAGGTCGACCCCCTCGGTGCCGCCGTTGAGCGCGGTGAGCGACTTGACCTGGCTGGTGAAGTTCTTCGACGAGGCCTCGCTGAGCATGATGCGCAGCTGCTCCATGCCGCCCGCGACGTTCGCCGCCTTGGCCGGCACGATGAACGGCTCGCCGCCGGACGCCCAGATGGTGCCGAACGGCATCTTGTCGGAGCTGTCGAGGCTGGAGGGACCGCTGACCCCGAGGTTGAAGTCCTTGGGGATGACGTTCGCCGACTCGTTCTCCACCCATGAACCGTTCGGGATGAAGAGCGCCTTGCCCTTGGCCCAGGCGGTCTGCGACTGGATGTGGTCGATGCCGGGGGTGCCCTTGAGGATGTAACCCTTCTTGTAGAGCTCGTAGTACGCCTCGAAGGCGGCCTTGACGGCGGGGTTCTTCCACGCGTTCGGCTCGAGGTTGTCGATCGCGTCGAGCACCTCGACGCCGCCGATCTTGGCGATGAAGGGGTAGAGCGAGAACGGCAGGTAGTACGGGTACTTGCCCGCGTACGTCCAGCCGGCGATGCCCTTCTTCTTCGCCTTCGCGCAGAGCGCGAGCATGGCGTCCCAGTCCTCGGGGTACGTCGAGTCGAGCTTCTCGAGGGCGGTCTGCGAGTACCAGACGCCGTAGACCGTGTACGCGTAGTACATGATCCACACCGGGTCGCCGTCGAACTGGCCCATCTCGACGATGCCGGGACGCAGCGTGTCGCGGACCTTCTTGCTCGGGTCGTCGATCGACGGCGCGTCGAGGAGCGGCGTCAGGTCGGCCAGCTGCTTCTTGCCGACGAGGACGCCCATGTCCATCTGCTGGGCGCCCGAGTTGTCGATCAGGTCCGGAGGAGTGCCGCCGTTGAACTTGGGCTGCAGCTCGGACTGGATCTTCTGGGTCTTGTGGAAACTGATCGTGACCTTGGGGAACGCCTTCTTGTACTCGGCGTTGGCGTCGGTCGCGTACTTGGTACCGAAACCGCCGTCGAAGATGACCACGGAGAGCCCAGCCGTCTCGTTGACGGCCAGCGGGTTCTTCGTCGTCTTCTTGCCGGCCTTGGCCTTTTTGTCCGAACCGCTGTCACTGCTCGCACACGCGGACAGGAAACTCATCGTGGGGATGGAGATCAGGCCCAGTGCAGCGGACCGCTTGATCAGATCGCGGCGGCCGACGCCCTCGGTGTTGCTGTTCTCGGCGGAAGTGGATCCCATGCTCAAGTCCTCGCCTTCGTCAGGACTCAGGCGGTGAACCGGATCCTCCCCGGCACCGCAGTCAGGTCAAGCTGGGGTCGTACAGGAAGTGCAGGCAGTACTCAGTACGTGATGTTCCGGGATCGGTGGGAATACACGGCAGTCGGTGTGCACGGCACGTCAAACCACCCTTTCCGCCTCCCCCGGGGCTCGTGCCCGACCGATCGAACGGCGGGGCAGACGCCGACAGGTATAGTCCACTTCCCGCCAGCGGAGCAAGATCGAATGCAAGGTTGGCAGTGGGTCTTTTCCGAGTTGAGACCTCTCGGAAATATGAGACGTCTGTGCGCCGACCGCCCGAAGATCCACACCGCGCGGTCTCCCGCCGTGCGCGCGATAAATCACCACTGGTACGACATGCCCCCCGGATGCCGCATCCAACACCCTTGACATCACTGACAACTTGACCCCCTACTGATCCTTGCGCAGCGATTGTGACAACGTTGTCCACCGCGCAGGGAGGGTGCTCTCGCATGCATCACAGAGCTCGTTGCAGATGGGGTTGTCCGGCGGTCCTGGGAGTGGCGGCACTGGCCCTGGTGGCGGCCTCGCAGGGCGCGGCAGTCGCCCTGCCCGCCCGAGCGGCGGCCGCCGACCGGGAGTTCGCCTCCTCTTTCGAGTCGGGTGATCCCGTACCGGACTGGATCAATACAGTTGATACATCACCAGACGGCACCAAACGGGCCGACGGCGTCGACGGCGGCTACAGCAGCGGCATCCCCGGCAATGTGACGGACCATGTCACCGACGTCCGGGCGAGCGGCGAGAACACGGGCGCGGGCGAGGTGAAGGAGAACCTCGTCGACGGCGAGCCCAGCACCAAGTGGCTGACGTTCGAGCCCACCGGCTGGGCGGAGTTCGACCTGGACGCCCCGGTGAAGGTGGTCACGTACGCGCTGACGTCCGCCAACGACCACGACGAGCGCGACCCGAGGGACTGGACCCTTCAGGGCTCCACCGACGGCAAGGACTGGAAGACCCTCGACACCCGCGCGGGTGAGGCGTTCTCCGAGCGGCTGCGGACGAAGACGTACGACATCGCGAGTCCCGTCGAGTACCGGCACTTCCGGCTCGACGTCACGAAGAACAACGGCGGGGACATCCTCCAGCTCGCCGATGTCCAGTTCTCGACGGGCGGCGGCGCGGAGCCCGCACCCAAGGACATGCTGTCGCTGGTGGACCGCGGCCCGAGCGGCTCCCCCACCGCCAAGGCGGGCGCGGGCTTCACCGGCAAGCGGGCCCTCAGATACGCGGGCACGCACAAGGCGGACGGCCGGGCCTACTCGTACAACAAGGTCTTCGACGTGAACGTGGCCGTCCGGTGGGACACCGAGTTGTCGTACCGGATCTTCCCGTCGATGGCGGACGGCGACCGGGACTACGACGCCACGAACGTGTCCGTGGACCTGGCGTTCACCGACGGCACCCATCTGAGCGATCTCAGGGCGACCGACAGCCACGGGTTCGCGCTGACGCCGCAGGGGCAGGGCGCGGCGAAGGCCCTGTACGTCAACCAGTGGAACAACGTGGTCTCGCGGATCGGTTCGGTCGCGGTCGGCAAGACGGTCGACCGGATCCTGGTGGCGTACGACTCCCCGAAGGGGCCCGCGAAATTCCGTGGCTGGCTCGACGACGTGGCGCTCAAGGCCGCGGCGCCCGAGAAGCCGAAGGCGCACCTCTCCGACTACGCGCTCACCACCCGCGGCACCAACTCCAGCGGCGGCTTCTCGCGCGGCAACAACTTCCCCGCGACGGCCGTGCCGCACGGCTTCAACTTCTGGACGCCGGTGACCAACGCGGGCTCGCTGAGCTGGCTCTACGACTACGCGCGGGCCAACAACGGGGACAACCTGCCCACCATCCAGGCGTTCAGTGCCAGCCATGAGCCGAGCCCCTGGATGGGCGACCGGCAGACCTTCCAGGTGATGCCGTCGGCCGCCTCCGGCACCCCGGACACCGGCCGCACCGCCCGCGCCCTCACCTTCCGGCACGAGAACGAGACGGCTCGCCCGTACTACTACGGGGTGACCTTCGAGAACGGTCTCAGGGCGGAGATGGCGCCCACGGACCACGCGGCGGCGCTGCGCTTCACCTATCCCGGTGACGACGCCAGCGTGCTCTTCGACAACGTGACGGAGCAGGCGGGGCTGACGCTCGACAAGGCCGCCGGGGTGGTCACCGGCTACTCGGACGTGAAGTCCGGGCTGTCGACGGGGGCGACCCGGCTCTTCGTGTACGGGGTCTTCGACGCGCCCGTCACCGACGGCGACTCCAGCGGGGTCAAGGGGTACCTGAGGTTCAAGCCCGGCGCCGACCACACGGTCACCCTGCGCCTCGCCACCTCGCTCATCAGCATCGACCAGGCCAAGGACAACCTGCGCCAGGAGATCCCCGACGGCACGTCCTTCGGTGCCGTCAAGGCGCGGGCCCAGGAGCAGTGGGACCAACTGCTCGGCAAGGTCGAGGTGGAGGGCGCGACGCCGGACCAGCTGACGACGCTGTACTCCAGCATGTACCGGCTGTACCTGTACCCCAACTCCGGCTTCGAGAGGGTCGGTTCGAAGGACCAGTACGCCTCGCCGTTCTCCCCGATGCCGGGTCCGGACACCCCGACCCACACCGGCGCGAAGATCGTCGACGGCAAGGTGTACGTCAACAACGGCTTTTGGGACACCTATCGGACGACCTGGCCGGCCTACTCGTTCCTGACGCCTCATCAAGCGGGTGAGATGGTCGACGGGTTCGTGCAGCAGTACAAGGACGGCGGGTGGACCTCTCGCTGGTCCTCACCCGGGTACGCGGACCTGATGACCGGCACCTCGTCGGACGTGGCGTTCGCGGACGCCTATGTGAAGGGCGTGCACTTCGACGCGGAGGCGGCGTACGACGCGGCGCTGAAGAACGCGACGGTCGTCCCGCCGACGTCCGGAGTGGGCCGCAAGGGCATGGCCACGTCTCTCTTCCTCGGCTACACGAGCACCGACACCAACGAGGGCTTCTCGTGGGCGATGGAGGGCTACGTCAACGACTACGGCATCGCGAGAATGGGCCAGGAGCTCTACAAGAAGACCGGCAGGAAGCGCTACCGGGAGGAGTCCGCGTACTTCCTCAACCGGGCCCAGGAGTACGTCAAGCTCTTCGACTCCAAGGCCGGCTTCTTCCAGGGACGCGACGCGAAGGGCGACTGGCGGGTCGAGTCGGCCAAGTACGACCCGCGCGTGTGGGGTTACGACTACACGGAGACCAACGGCTGGGGGTACGCGTTCACGGCGCCGCAGGACAGCCGGGGCCTGGCGAACCTGTACGGCGGCCGGAGCGCGCTCGCGGAGAAGCTCGACACGTACTTCGCCACGCCGGAGACCGCCTCGCCCGAGTTCGTCGGCTCCTACGGCGGGGTCATCCACGAGATGACGGAGGCCCGTGACGTACGGATGGGCATGTACGGGCACTCCAACCAGGTGGCCCACCACGTGAATTACATGTACGACGCGGCCGGGCAGCCCTGGAAGACGCAGGTGAACGTCCGCGAGGTGCTCTCCCGGCTCTACACCGGCAGCGAGATCGGCCAGGGCTACCACGGCGACGAGGACAACGGCGAGCAGTCCGCCTGGTACCTCTTCTCCTCGCTCGGCTTCTACCCGCTGGTGATGGGCAGCGGCGAATACGCCATCGGCTCCCCGCTGTTCACCAAAGCGACCGTCCATCTGGAGAACGGCAAGGACCTGGTGATCAGGGCGCCGAGGAACAGCGCGAAGAACGTGTACGTGCACGGCGTGAAGGTCAACGGCCGCACGTGGACGTCGACTTCGCTCCCGCACGAGCTGCTCGAACGCGGCGGGACGCTCTGGTTCGACATGGGCTCGAAGCCGTCCGCGTGGGGCACCGGGAAGAACGCGGCGCCGGTGTCGATCACCAAGGACGACAAGGTGCCCTCGCCCCGCGCGGATGTCCTCAAGGGCCCCGGCGCGCTCTTCGACAACACCTCGGCGACCGACGCGAGCATCACGTCGGCCGAGCTGCCGACCGACGGCCGGGCCAAGGGAGTTCAGTACACGCTGACGTCGTCGGACCGCACGAAGGCGCCGACCGGCTGGGTCCTCCAGGGCTCGGCGGACGGCACCGAGTGGACCGACGTGGACAAGCGCTCCGGCGAGTCCTTCGCCTGGGACAGACAGACGCGGGCGTTCACGGTCGCGGACCCGGGCTCGTACCCGCACTACCGCCTGGTCCTCGACGGTACGGCGACGCTGGCGGAGGTGGAACTGCTGGCCTGACGCCCACCCCACCGCAGGCGGCACCGGTTACGGCAGGACGGTAACCGGTGCCGTGTCGTTGGCGGGGTCGGGGTCGCGGCGGCTGGACTCGCGGAGGTCCGTCACCCGCACGCTGCCCTCGCCGGGGGCGCCGAGCCGGAGCGTGAAGTCGAAGGTGCGCGTCTTCCCGGCCTCCAGGCCGCCCTGCACCATGCACGAGTACGTGCCCTGGTCCAGGTCGCAGTAGGGCTCGTACACGTCCTCGTCGATCGCCTCCATGGGCTGCTTCACCACGGTGGCGCCCGGCGGCGGGGTGAACAACAACTTCGTGCCTCCGGGGGTGGCGGGCCCGTTGTTGCGGACCCTCAGGTGCACGGTCCGCTCGGAGTCGGGTGCGCCGTGCGCCTCGACGGCGAAGACCTCGAAGTCGGCGTGGGTGTCCACCTGTACCTCGCTCCACACCTCCCCGCCGGCGAACGTCCCCTTCAGGTCGGCCCCCTTCGCGGTGGCGGCCGTCAGCTGCGGGCCGTCGCCGTGGTCACCGCCCTTCGGCACCACGCTGTACTTCGAGGGCCCCATGTCCAGGGCCCACGCCTCCTGATGGAACGAGCCGTACATCTGCGTCGTGGGGACGTTCAGAGCCAGGGCCGGGTGCAGGGTGATCGCCCGGCCGGGCGGGATGCGCAGCCCGGGGAACTCGCACACCGCGACGGAGCTCTTCTGGGGTTCCGGGTAGCGGCAGTTGCCGTATTGGTGCTCGAAACTCACACCCGAGTCGACGACGAGTTTCAGGCCGACGCCCCGCACCGGCACCTCTCCGGTGTTGCGGACCACGACCGGCGTGCTGAGGACGGAGCCGGGCTCGACGTCCTTGAACACCTTGGTCGTGCCCACCTTCACCACGGGTTCGCCGACGACGACCCGGGTACGGGCGCTGAGCGCCTTCCCCTTCTGCGTGCTGAAGCTGAAGCGGACCAGGCCGCTGTCGCCGGGTCTGCTGCCCGGAGCGGCGACCGGATAGACCCGGTCCAGATCCGACCAACTGTTGTAGGCGCCGCTCACGTGGCAGACGACGCGGGCGGCGTCCCCCGCGCACCTGGGATTCTTCTTGCGGATGTCGGCGATCTCGAGCCGTACCGCGCCCTCGGATCCGGTGACGTCCACCGTCAGCTCATGGTCCTGCGTTCCGTACGAGCTCCTCGCCTTCACGTCCTCGGCCTGGACGTGGAAGGGCACCTTGTTGGTCGGGCCGGAGTGGTCGCCCTGCGGCCGCAGATAGAACAGATCCGGCACCGACATCCACGACTTCTTCTCCGCGGCGCGGGTGAAACCGCACCCCGCGAGTCCGCCCAGCAGCATCACCAGTGCCAGACAGACGCCCAGGGGCCGCGATACTGCCGGTCGCTCGCGCATGGCTCCTCCGCCCGTCAGAAATGACCTTCCGAGATCGCCGGAATCGCACACGCTACCGCCTCCGCCGGAGAGAGCACCGGCGGAGGCGGACTGCCCTGGTTCCAGAGGGAGTTCAGTTCACGGCGAGAGTGAAGACGTGCAGGTCCGCGTTGTCCGGCAGTTTCACGCTGCTGATGATCCTGCCCGCCGGAGCCGTGAACGGCCTGGTCGCGAAGACGTACGTGGCGACCGGGTCCTTGTCGGCGCCCGCGACATTGCGGTACGCGGCCTTGGCGACAACCTCGTTGCCGTACTGGACGGTGCCGCCTCCGCCGCCGACGGTCCAGTCGGTGAAGGAGAGGTCGACGGCGTCCGTACTGCCGTCGGTGTAGGTGACCATCGCCTTGGTCGCCTGGTTGCCGTTGACCGCACTGCCGACGAAGCTCAACTGCGTGGCGGGCGTGGGCAGTTCGATGAGCTGAGAGGTCGCCGAGGCATTGTCGGGGCGGCCCGACGGCGAGTCGGGCCAGACGAAGGCGAGGCCGCCGGACACCGTGCCGTGCTTGCCGGAGGTCAGGCCCGCGGCGGCGAGGGCCTGACGGGAGTAGCTCCAGCCGCCGCCGTCGAAGTCGGCCTCGTCGTGCTCACCGTCGTCGTCCGAGATCCCCGTGTTGTCGTACGCGGCGAGCAGCGAGCCGGGGGCCGCGACGGTGAGGGCGACCGGCTGCTCGTACGACGTGCCGTCGGACGTGACGGTGACCTTGACGTCGTGGAAGCCCTGTTCGGCGCTGTCCGCGGCGGTCAGGGTGATCTCCTGGGAGCCGTCGGTCACCGTGCCCTCGGCGGGGGTCGCGGTCACGCCGTCCGGGGTCTGCACCCGGAAGCGGACCTCGGGCCCGGTGCCGCCGCTCAGCGCGAGCGCACGGATGCGGATCTTCGTGCTGCCGCCGGGCGCGAGCGTCGCCGCCGTCGGCCCCACACCGATCTGGTACGGCTGCTCGCCCGCACGGAAGGACGGCGGGGCGTCGGCCGCGTCGGTGCCCCAGGTGCGGTTCGGGGTGCCGGAGAGCGTGTAGTCGAGGGTGCCGCCGTCGCGGACGAAGGAGGCGGGGAGCCAAGGGCGGTCACTGGTACGGCCGTTGAGCTTGAGCGCCTGGATGTACGGGGAGCCCGCGGCGGCTCCCGTCGCGCGGATGTGGATGCCCTTGCCGCCGGGGCGGTTGATCTCGACTCGGGGGAACAGCGGTGAGGCCAGGGTGAGTTCGGGTCGGGACGGCACCTGGGGGTACATGCCGAGCGCGGAGAAGACGTACCAGGACGACATCTCACCGAGGTCGTCGTTGCCGGGGATGCCGCCTGCTTGCGTCGACCAGAGCTTGCCCATCGCCGCGCGGACCGTCTCCTGCGTCTTGAAGGGGGCACCCGCGTAGGCGTACAGGTAGGGCACGTTCACCGAGGGCTCGTTGTCCAGCTCGGACTTGTCGCCGCCGCTGCCCGAGAAGGCCCAGCTGCCGTCGGCGTTGTGGAAGAAGGCGTCCAGGCGGGCCGTCGCCTTGTCGCGGCCACCCATCGCCGCGAAGAGTCCGGCCGGGTTGTGCTGCACCATCCAGGTGTACTGGGCGGCCGTGCCCTCGACGAACCCGTTGCCGGTGGCCGGGGTGAAGCCGGTGACCCAGCTGCCGTCGGCCTTGCGGCCCGCGATGTAGCCGCCGGTCGGGTCGGCGGCGATGTTGAAGTTGTTCTGCCACCACTGGGACCGCTTGGCGAAGATCGCCGCCGTGCTCTTCTCCCCTGCCGCGCGGGCGAGTTGGGAGATCGCGAAATCGGCGCCCGACATTTCGAGGGTCTCCGCCGCGCCGCCCCAGGCGTTGGAGACGGACGGCATGTAGTGGTGCTCCATGTACTTGTCCAGGGACGGGCGTTGGCCCACGGACAGCACCGGCTTGCCCGCCGACGACAGATCCTGGGCTGTCGGTACCGTCGCCGCCTTCACCAGCGAATCCAGCGCGCCGCGCAGGTCGAAGCCGGTGCCGCCGAAGGCCCTGATGCCGGCGAGGGCGGGCGCCGAGGGATCGCCGTTCATCACATGCGTGCCGCTCGCACCGTGCAGCCAGCGGTCCCAGACTCCCCCGTTCTGCCGGGCGAGTTCGAGGAGCGACTGCGCGATGTCCGAGCCGGTGCGCGGATCGAGCAGGGTCAGCAGCTGGACCTGGGAGCGGTAGACGTCCCAGCCGGAGAAGGTGCCGTACTGCGCCCGGTGACCGCGGCTCACGACGTGCACCCTGTCGTCGCTTCCCCGGTATCTGCGGTCGGCGTCGCTGATGACGTTCGGGTGCAGGAGGGAGTGGTAGAGCGCCGTGTAGAAGGTGGTGCGCTCGGCCTCCGTGCCGCCGCCGACCCCGATGGCGCCCAGCCGGTCGCGCCAGGCCCTGCGGGCGGCCTCGCGGACGGCGTCGAAGGATCTGTTCGGCGGGTTCTCTGCCGCGAGGTTCGCCTCCGCGCCCGCCCGACTGACGTACGAGATCCCGACCTTGACGTTCACGGGATCCGCGCCGGGCGCGAACTCCACGTAGCCGCCGGCGCCCTTGCCCGCGACGGGACGGCCGCCCTGCGCGAACCCGCCGGTGCCGCCGCTCGCCTCGGTGGAGCCCGGGCTCAGCCTGTCGTCCTGCCAGGTGCCGGTCGCCTTGAAGTCACGGTCGAAGCGGGCGGTGAAGTGGAGGGTGTAGTAGGCGCGTCGGCCTTCGGGGTCGAGGTGGCCGCAGAAGTTCCCCGAGGTGACGGAGCCGGAGACCGTGCGGGTCGCCGGGTCGATGCGGAGGTCCGAAGTCGTGGAGCCCACCTCGGAGTTGGCTGCGCGGATCAGCAGCGAGGCAGGCTTGTCGGCGGGGAAGGTGAAGCGGCCCGAACCGGTGCGTGCGGTCGCCGTGAGGTCGGCGGTGACCCCCGAGGAGAGCCCCACCTTGTAGTGGCCGGGCTCCGCGGTCTCGTCGGTGTGCTTGAAGTCCGCGGCGTACACGGCGTCCTTCGTGTCGCTCGCCGGGGAGGAGGTGACGTCACCGGCGTACGGGAAGAACGGGATGTCGCCGCTGCCGCCCGCGCAGTCCGTGCCGGACATGTGGGTCAGGCTGAAGCCCCGGATGCGGGTGGCGTCGTACTGGTAGCCACCCGGGGCCGCCGTACGCGTCGCGTCGCCGCGGGTGTTCTCGGGGCTCCAGGAGAGCATGCCGAACGGCACGACGGCGCCGGGGAAGACATTGCCGCCGTTCCTGGTGCCGATGAGCGGGTCGACGTACGGAGTGGGGTCCCGGACCGGGTCCGGTGGGGCGGCCGCGGGTGCGGCCAGAGCCGGGAGGGCGCTGCCGGCTGTCAGAACGACGGCGAGCAGCACGGATGACGGACGGAAACGCATGACGCGGCCCCTCCTCCTTCGGACGGGTCGCGCACCACGGGTCGCACAAGCCGCAGGGACAGTAACGTGCGCCACCGGTACCACGGAAGACCGCGTACGGCACCGGAGGCACGCCCTGGGTGTCACCCGTCGGGAGCAGCGGCGCGGCACACCTCGGTGGGGCAACGGTTTGCCGTCGAGGTCAACTGACTTGACATCGTTGTCCGTTGAGACGGTAGTCTTGTATAGACCACTCGACAACGTTGTCGCACGCCACGGCCGTCGATGTCACAAGCCACGCTCCATCCCGGGCCGGGACTCCCCCGACCGCGCTCGGGCTCGCGGACCGGGTGAGTCCCGAACACCCACCCGGTCCGCCCTGAGCGAGCTCAACCGACCCGACAGGGAAGCGTCGTTGACGGATCGTCACCCGAGCCCTGGACGACGTAGCCGAACGTCGAGGTGCCGCCGGGACTCAGCGACCCGTTCCAGTCGGCGTTGTGCACCATCACCTCCTGACCGTTGTAGGTCGCGTTCCCGTTCCACAGGCTGGCCACCGACTGCCCGCTCGGCAGCGTCCAGTCGACCATCCAGCCGAGCATGGGCACGTCGCCGGTGTTCTTGACGGTCACCTCGGCCTGATAGCCGCCGTTCCAGCTGTTGGTCGTACGACGGGTGGCGGAGCACTCGCCGGGCACGGGATCGGTCGGGTTGCCCGGGTCGTGAATGCCCGTCACCTCACCGTTGCCGCCGTCGAAGACGACGTCGGAGCAGGAGTAGAAGGTCTCCGCGCTGTCGGAGCGCTGCCAGACCATGTAGATGATGTGGCGGCCCGACTTGCCGGCCGGGAGCTTGCCGCTCCAGGAGTAGTTGGCCTCGACCGTGCCCGGTGTGCCGTTGAGCGGCGGGTGGTCGACGCTCAGGAACGGCTGGTCCTCCATGTCGTTCCAGGTGAGCGCCTTCGTCGGGTCATAGCCGTCCTTGGTGACGTAGACGTAGAACCAACCCGGGTGCGCGGCCCAGGCGTTGTAGGAGAAGTCGACGGTCGCGCCCGAGGTCAGGTGGGTGAGCGGCCAGTCGTTGCGCGGGAGGTTGAAGCCCGTGAAGTTGGGGTTGCCGCCGCTGCACAGCTCCCCGTCGGGCACGAAGCCGCGGGTGCGGCCGGCGCCGTCGGAGCGAAGCACCGAGAACCAGTTGTAGAACGGCGTGGTGCCGCTGACCTGCTGCGCCGCTTTGCAGGCCGGGTTGACGGGCTTGATCTCACCGGTGTCGGTGAGTCCGTCGCGCCAGCACAGGAATGTACGGCTGCCGGGCTTCATGGGGGTGCCGTGGGCTGCCGCGCGGCCGCCGGCGGTGACCACCAGACCGAGGGCCGGGACGGTGGTGAG
Organism: Streptomyces sp. R21; assembly: GCF_041051975.1. Classification (GTDB taxonomy): domain Bacteria; phylum Actinomycetota; class Actinomycetes; order Streptomycetales; family Streptomycetaceae; genus Streptomyces. The sequence goes on from NZ_CP163435.1 coordinate 2,697,257, forward strand.
CAGGGCCAGCAGGACGAGCAGAAGGGCCCTGCGGCGGGTGCGGGAAGGTGACGGTAATCGCGGAATTGTTAAGTGCATGACAAGAGCTCCTTCGCTCGATGCCGTGGGGGTTCCGCGCGAGGTGGAAGCGGTCCCGGCACGGCGGGTTCCGGTCCGCCGGCTGATGGGAGCGCTCCCACCTCACTCACCGGTGAAGCTAGCGCGCGGCGGGACCTCTGTAAACGTCCAGCGCAACGAGGGCCGCACCCGGATGGGTGCGGCCCTCGCCATGACTGAGAACTCACGTGTGTACGCGGGACGTTGAGACCCTCAGGCCTCAAGCGCCCGTCTGCTCACCGGTGGTGAGGCGACGTCAGATAGTGCTGGCGCAGCAGCTTCCTCCCGTAGTCGTTGCCGTTCGGCGTGCGGGTGACGGAGTGCACGTGCTTCTGGGGGGCGCCACTGCCCTGCGTGGCGCCGTACGCGCCCGCGAGCGGGGCCGGTGCCTGGTTTCCTCGGGTGCCACGAGACGTCACCCGCCGAGGAGAACTCGGCTGCCTCAGTTGTGCCTGCACGAGTCGAGGCGCACTCACCGAACTGAAGCGGGAACAGGCCCGTCTGCCAGGGCAGCGGCACAGCGGCTGACCGCCGACCCGTGCGGTCAGACGGACGCCGTCGACGTACACGCGGGCGACGGCCGGCCGGAGTCGCCCGTCGCCGGCAGCGCGATCGTGAACTCCGTGCGGCCGGGGACGCTCTCCACGTGGATGCGGCCACCGTGCGCTGTCGTGATCGCCTCGGCGATGGCGAGGCCCAGGCCCGAGCCGCCCTCCCGGCCCGTGGTGCGGGAGCGCGACGCGTCGGCGCGGGTGAAGCGTTCGAAGACCGTGGGGAGGAGCGCGGGCGGGATGCCCGGGCCGTCGTCCCGTACGCGGATGACACAGTGCGTGTCCGTCGCCTCCACCGAGGCGATGACCGTCGTGCCAACAGGTGTGTGCATACGAGCGTTGGCCAACAGGTTGGCCACCACCTGGTGCAGCCGGGCCTCGTCGCCGACGACCAGCGCCGGGGTGTCGAGCAGCAGCGCCAGCTGCCAGTTGTACCCCTCCCCCGCGGCCCGCGCGTCCCACACCGCCTCCGCGACGAGCGAGGCGAGATCCACCTCGGCGGACCGCAGCGACCGCCCCTCGTCGAGCCGGGCAAGCAGCAGCAGATCCTCGACGAGCCCGGTCATCCGCGCCGACTCGGCCAGGACACGGCGCCAGGCCAGGTCCGGTTCGATCCGTTCGGTGCCCCGGTTCATGAGTTCCGCGTATCCGGCGATGGAGGCGAGCGGCGTACGGAGTTCGTGGCTGGCGTCGGCGAGGAAGCGCCGCATCCGTTCCTCGCTGCGGCGCATCTCCTCCTCGCCCCGCTGCCGCTCCGCGAGCGAGGACTCCACGTGGTCGATCATCCGGTTGAGCGCGGCACCGACCTGGCCCGCCTCGCTGCCCGGGTCGGTGTCGCGGTCGGGCACCCGGGTCAGCGCGGTGACCTCGCCGTGGCCGAGCGGGGAGCGGGACACCTCGACGGCGGTGGCGGCGACCCGGCCCAGCGGGCGCAGCTGGCGCCGGATGACGACGACGCAGACGAAGCCCGCGGCCGTCAGGCCCACGGCGGCCACCACGGCCTCGACCACGACCAGGCCGCTGATCATGTCCTGTACGTCGTCCATCGGGAGCCCGGCGAGGACGGGTACGCCGTCGCCCGCCAGGGCGGTCACGCGGTAGGTGCCGAGGCCCGGGACGGTGAGCGTGTGCAGGGTGCCGTCGGTGGTGACGCCCGCGAGGGCCGCCCGCTGACGGCTGCTCAGCACCTGCTGGCCGCCGTCCCGGGTGACGACCTCGGCGGCGCTGATGTGCCCGTCGTCGAACCGGGCGGCCAGCGTGCCCACGGCCTGCCCCCGCTCGTTCAGGAACCCGAGGTCGGTGTCGGACTCCTGGCCCTCCCGGCGCTGCAGACCGCCCTGGCTGCGCTCGGCCGCGTCGGTGACGCGCTCGTCCAGGTTGCCCAGCAGATAGGCGCGTTGGGCGAAGATCGTGGTGAGCGCCAGGGCGGCGCAGACGGCGACCAGCGTGGCGCCGACGAAGACCAGCAACCGGGTGCGCAGGGACCGCCCGCCCAGCCGGGCCCGCAGCCGGCGGCCGGAGTGCCGGGCGCTCATCTCCCGTCCTCCGGCGGCCTGATGGCGTACCCGACCCCGCGCACGGTGTGGATCATCGGCGCGCGCCCCTTGTCGATCTTCCGGCGCAGGCTGGAGATGTACACCTCGACGAGGTTCCCGCCGGCGTCGAAGGAGCTGCTCCACACATGGGCCAGGATCCGGGCCTTGCTCAGCACCTGGCGGGGGTGGCTCAGCAGCAGGCCGAGCAGCTCGAACTCCTTGGCGGTGAGCTGGATCGCCGTACCGTCGCGGTGTACTTCGCGGGTCTCCTCGGCCAGTACGAGATCGCCGAGCACGGCCAAGTGCGGCGCGCTGTGTCCGTCCGCCGCCGGGTAGGGCCGCCAGCCCGCCTCGGTGACGGCCACGGACAGCAGCTCGGTGAGCGTGGGCTCGTCGTCGACGATCAGGACACGGACACGATCGCTTCGGGTGCCGGACATGTGCCGATCGTGTCCCGGTGGCCTGGGGGAATCCTGTGTTCCGGCTTTGGCCCAGCCGTGCGGACATCACGGTACGGCGAAGGGCCGCACCCCTGTCACCAGGAGTGCGGCCCTTCAACTGCCGTACCGGACCGCGTACTTCTACTTGCGGATCAGGCTGCGCAGCACGTACTGCATGATGCCGCCGTTGCGGTAGTAGTCCGCCTCACCGGGGGTGTCGATGCGGACGACCGCGTCGAACTCGACACCGGTGTCGGTGGTGACCTTGACCGTGCGCGGGGTGGTGCCGTTGTTCAGCTCCTCGACGCCGGTGAAGGAGAAGGTCTCCTCGCCGGTCAGGCCGAGGGTCTCGGCGGTCGCGCCCTCCGGGAACTGGAGCGGCAGGACGCCCATGCCGATGAGGTTCGAGCGGTGGATGCGCTCGTACGACTCGGCGATGACGGCCTTGACGCCGAGCAGCGCGGTGCCCTTGGCGGCCCAGTCGCGGGACGAGCCGGAGCCGTATTCCTTGCCGGCCAGGATGGCCAGCGGGATGCCCTGCTCGATGTAGTTGCGCGAGGCGTCGTAGATGAACGACACCGGCGCGTCGGCCTGGGTGAAGTCGCGGGTGAAGCCGCCCTCGGTGCCCGGCGCGATCTGGTTGCGCAGGCGGATGTTGGCGAACGTGCCGCGGATCATGACCTCGTGGTTACCGCGACGGGAGCCGTACGAGTTGAAGTCGCGGCGCTCGACGCCGTGCTCCGTCAGGTACTTGCCCGCCGGGGTGTCGGCCTTGATCGCACCGGCCGGGGAGATGTGGTCGGTGGTGACCGAGTCGCCCAGCTTGGCGAGGACGCGCGCGCCGGCGATGTCGGAGACCGGGGTGGTCTCCATCGTCATGCCCTCGAAGTAGGGGGGCTTGCGGACGTACGTCGACTCCGCGTCCCACTCGAAGGTGTTGCCGGTCGGGATCGGCAGCGCCTGCCACTGGGCGTCGCCCGCGAAGACGTCGGCGTAGGACTTGTTGAACATGTCCTCGCCGATGGCGTTCGCCACGACGTCGTTGACCTCGGCCTCGGAGGGCCAGATGTCGGCCAGGAAGACCGGCTTGCCGTCCTGGTCGGTGCCGAGCGCGTCCTTGGTGATGTCCACCTTCATGGATCCCGCGAGGGCGTACGCGACGACCAGCGGCGGGGAGGCCAGGTAGTTCATCTTGACGTCGGGGTTGATCCGGCCCTCGAAGTTGCGGTTGCCGGAGAGGACCGACGTGACCGCCAGGTCGTGCTCGTTGACCGCCTTCGAGACCTCCTCGGGCAGCGGGCCCGAGTTGCCGATGCAGGTGGTGCAGCCGTAGCCGACGAGGTTGAAGCCGACCTTGTCGAGGTAGGGGGTGAGCCCCGCCTTGTCGAAGTAGTCGGTGACGACCTTGGAGCCCGGGGCGAGGGTGGTCTTGACCCACGGCTTGCGGGTCAGGCCCTTCTCCACGGCCTTCTTCGCGACGAGCGCGGCGGCGACCATGACGTACGGGTTCGAGGTGTTGGTGCAGGAGGTGATGGCCGCGACCGTCACCGCACCGTGGTCGATCTCGTAGGTCGAGCCGTCGGGGGCCGTGACCAGGGTCGGGCGGGTCGGCACACCGTTGGTGGAGGCCGGGGCGTCGGAGGCCGGGAAGGACTCCTTGCCCGCCTCGTCGTCCTCGTCCACGTAGTTGCGGACGTCCAGCGCGAACTGCTGCGCGGCGTTCGCGAGGACGATGCGGTCCTGCGGGCGCTTCGGGCCGGCGATCGACGGGACGACCGTCGAGAGGTCCAGCTCCAGCTTCTCGGAGAAGTCGGGCTCGGCGGCCGGGTCGAGCCAGAGGCCCTGCTCCTTGGCGTACGCCTCGACGAGCGCGAGCTGCTGGGCGTCGCGGCCCGTCAGCTTCAGGTACTTGATGGTCTCGCCGTCGATCGGGAAGATCGCGGCCGTGGAGCCGAACTCCGGCGACATGTTGCCGATGGTGGCGCGGTTGGCGAGCGAGGTGGCGGCGACACCCTCGCCGTAGAACTCGACGAACTTGCCGACGACGCCGTGCTTACGCAGCATCTCGGTGATCGTGAGCACCAGGTCGGTGGCGGTCGTGCCCGGCTTGAGCTCACCGGTCAGCTTGAAGCCGACGACGCGCGGGATGAGCATCGAGACCGGCTGGCCGAGCATCGCGGCCTCGGCCTCGATGCCGCCGACGCCCCAGCCCAGGACGCCCAGGCCGTTGACCATCGTGGTGTGCGAGTCGGTGCCGACCAGGGTGTCGGGGTAGGCCTGACCGCCCCGGACCATGACCGTACGAGCGAGGTGCTCGATGTTCACCTGGTGGACGATGCCGGTGCCCGGCGGGACGACCTTGAAGTCGTCGAAGGCGGTCTGGCCCCAGCGCAGGAACTGGTAGCGCTCCTTGTTGCGGCCGTACTCCAGCTCGACGTTCTGCGCGAACGCGTCGTTGGTGCCGAACTTGTCGGCGATGACGGAGTGGTCGATGACCAGCTCGGCCGGGGAGAGCGGGTTGACCTTCGCCGGGTCGCCGCCGAGCTCCTTGACGGCCTCGCGCATGGTGGCGAGGTCCACGACGCAGGGCACGCCGGTGAAGTCCTGCATGATCACGCGGGCGGGCGTGAACTGGATCTCCTGGCTGGGCTGCGCCTGCGAGTCCCAGCCTCCGAGGGCCCGGATGTGGTCGGCGGTGATGTTCGCGCCGTCCTCCGTGCGGAGCAGGTTCTCCAGCAGCACCTTCAGGCTGTACGGAAGGCGAGCCGAGCCTTCCACCTTGTCCAGCCGGAAGATCTCGTACGACTCGTCGCCCACCTGCAGCGTGCTGCGGGCGTCGAAGCTGTTCGCCGACACGACAGTCTCCTTCATTGATGTGCGCGTACCCACCGCATCCTGCCGCCACGACGTCTTGGCCATTCCGCTGAGGTCAGGCTAAGTTAGGTAACCCTTACCAGGGTGGCGACTGCGGGGCGCCTCGGCAGATATCTCGATGTCGAGATAACTCTAGTACATGGGGGCCGGATGGTCATGCCCGGGCTTAAGCGCGGCACCAGCGGGTCTTCCTAGCCTGCGGTCGTCCGCGGCACCCTCGCGTGCCGATGTGCGACCACAGGTGAGCCGCCCCACGGGCCACCGACAGGGAGGAAGGCCTGATGAACGCGCCCGCACAGGAGCTGGAGTTCCCCGGAGCCGACCGGCCGCTGCCCGACGCCGCGCTGCGCGCGAAGCGTGAGGAGCTGATCGCGCGGCACGCGCTGGCCGAGTTCGCGCAGGATGTGGACGGTGTGCTGGCCACGTTCGCCCGCGGCGCCCGTTACATCATGATGCCGTTCGACGAGGTGCTCCTCGACGGCGACGACGCGGTGCGCGGCTACTTCGACGAACTGCACCGGGCCTTCCCCGACATGGACCACGAGCTGATCAAGTTCCACCACGCCCCCGACGCGGTGTTCCTGGAGGGCCGGATCGCCGGCACCCAGGCAGCCGACTGGCGCGGCATCCCCAACCGCGGCAAGCGGATGTCCCTGGACGTGCTGACCATCTTCCACTTCGACGGCGAGGTCCTGGTCGACGAGACCACGTACTACGACGAGGCGACCCTCGCGAAGCAGCTGGCCTGAGGAGGATCGAGATGACAGTCGATTTCACCCGTCCCGAACAGCCCACCGCCGGGAGTCCGCTGGACGGCCGCCACACCGTGGTGATCGGCGGATCGTCCGGGATAGGCCTCGCGGTGGCCGAGGCGGTGATCCGGCGAGGGGGCCGCGTCACCATCGGATCGCGGAACAAGGAGAAGCTGGCCGCGGCCGAACAGGAGCTAGGCGACGCCGCCCGCGGCCTGGTCGTGGACATCGGCGACGAGGAGTCGGTGCGTGACTTCTTCGCCGAGGCCGGACCCCTCGACCACCTGGTCTGCTCGGCCGGCGACATCGCCATGGGCCCGGTCGCGCAGATCGATCTCGCGCAGGCACGCCACTCGATGGACACGAAGTTCTTCGGCCAGCTGCTGAGCGTGCGTCACGCACTGCCCGGACTCGCGGCCGACGGCTCGGTGGTGCTGATGTCCGGCACGGCCGGCTGGCTCACCGGGCCCGGTCTCGGCGTCGTCGCCGCCGCTAACCTCGCCGTGCACGCGCTGGGCCGCGTGCTGGTCCGGGAGCTGGCGCCGATCCGGGTCAACATGGTGGCCCCCGGCGTCATCGACACGCCGTACTGGGACCCGTACGACCCCGCGGTGCGCGACCAGGTCTTCGCGGACGCGTCGCAGAGCAACCCGGTCGGCCGGGTCGGCCAACCGGAGGAGGTGGCCCACGCGGTGATGTGCCTGCTGGAGAACGCGTTCGCCAACGGGGTCACGCTTCCCGTGGACGGGGGCCTGCAGCTCGCCGGATGAACCCCCGGCACCCGACACCCGACACACCCGGCGCTCCGGTACCCGACAAGGCCCCACCCGCGTGGTGGGGCCTTGTCGTATGTGCGCCCGAGGTGCCATCAGCGAGCCAAGTCGGGGTACCCGGGCGGGACCTAGCCACCGGACAACCCTCACAGGGAGGCGCAGATGCCGCTCACGTTCCGCAAGAGCTTCCGAATTCTTCCCGGAGTACGGCTGAACATCAACAAAGGTTCCTGGTCCCTCACCACCGGCAGCGGGCGCGGCCCGCGACACACGCGCAGCAGTTCAGGACGTCGTACGACATCGATGGATTTGCCCGGACCTTTCGGATGGCGCCGCACCCGTAGCACCAGGCATCATTGACGGGCCGTCACCCGAACGCCCCCCGGGATGCGCCATCTCATATCTGAGATAGCCTCAACCTCATGGCAGACGATTACCTCGTACGCATCGGCAAGCTCATCCGTGACGCCCGGCAGCACCGGGGCTGGACACAGTCACAGCTCGCCGAGGCACTCGGCACCAGTCAGAGTGCCGTCAATCGCATCGAGCGCGGCAACCAGAACATCAGCCTTGAGATGATCGCTCGAATCGGTGAAGCGCTGGACAGCGAGATCGTCTCGCTCGGGTACGCGGGTCCGATGCACCTGCGCGTGGTCGGTGGACGTCGGTTGTCCGGCTCCATCGACGTGAAGACCAGCAAGAACGCGTGTGTGGCACTGCTGTGCGCGACGCTCCTCAACAAGGGGCGCACGGTGCTGCGCCGGGTCGCCCGCATCGAGGAGGTGTACCGCCTTCTGGAGGTACTCGGCTCGATCGGCGTACGCACCCGTTGGATCAACGAGGGCGTCGACCTGGAGATCGTGCCGCCGGCCGAGCTGGACATGGCGGCGATCGACGCCGAGGCGGCCATCCGCACCCGCTCGATCATCATGTTCCTCGGCCCGCTGCTGCACCGCATGGACAGCTTCAAGCTGCCCTACGCGGGCGGCTGCGACCTCGGCACGCGGACGATCGAGCCGCACATGATCGCGCTGCGCCGCTTCGGCCTGGACATCGCGGCGACCGAGGGGCTCTACCACGCGCAGGTCGACCGGTCCGTCTCCCCCGACCGCCCGATCGTGCTGACCGAGCGCGGCGACACGGTGACCGAGAACGCGCTGCTGGCGGCCGCGCGGCACGCGGGTGTGACGATCATCCGCAACGCTTCCTCGAACTACATGGTCCAGGACCTGTGCTTCTTCCTGGAGGCCCTGGGAGTACGGGTCGAGGGCATCGGCACCACCACGCTCACCGTGCACGGCGTGCCGAACATCGACGTCGACGTGGACTACTCCCCCTCCGAGGACCCGGTCGAGGCGATGAGCCTGCTCGCCGCCGCGGTGGTCACCGAGTCGGAGCTCACCGTGCGCCGGGTGCCGATCGAGTTCCTGGAGATCGAGCTCGCGGTCCTGGAGGAGATGGGCCTCGACCACGACCGCACCCCGGAGTACTTCGCCGACAACGGCCGTACACGGCTGATCGACCTGACGGTCCGCCCCTCCAAGCTGGAGGCGCCGATCGACAAGATCCACCCGATGCCGTTCCCGGGCCTGAACATCGACAACGTCCCGTTCTTCGCGGCCATCGCGGCCTCCGCGCAGGGCAAGACCCTCATCCACGACTGGGTCTACGACAACCGCGCGATCTACCTCACGGACCTCAACCGCCTCGGCGGCCGCCTCCAACTCCTCGACCCGCACCGGGTCCTGGTCGAGGGTCCGACCCGCTGGCGCGCCGCCGAGATGATGTGCCCGCCCGCACTGCGGCCCGCCGTGGTCGTCCTGCTGGCGATGATGGCCGCCGAGGGCACGTCCGTCCTGCGGAACGTGTACGTCATCAACCGCGGGTACGAGGACCTGGCGGAGCGGCTGAACTCGATCGGGGCGCAGATCGAGATCTTCCGGGACATCTGAGGTCCCGCGGAGACAGGCCGTCGCTCTCGCGTCCTGAGCGGACTGGTCCTGCGCGGACTGGTCCTGCCAAGAGGCGGGTTGCGGCTCAGGAGGATGTCACTTTGCGTACATGCTCCAGGCTCGGTGCGGCCAGGACGCCGTGCAGCTGCTGGAAGAGCTGACGGGCTGCCACCGCGTTCCAGTCGTCGGGAAGCAGTTCGGCCGGGAGACCCGGGTCGAGGTAGGGCAGGCGTCGCCATTGCGTGACCATGGGGACGTAGTGCCGGAACGCCTGTCCGGCGTCGATGTCCTTCTGCTTCTCCATGGACCGCAGGACCGGAAGGTAGGTGTCGGTGAAGTCCGCGTACTGGGCCTCGATCGCGGGGAAGTCCCACCACGTGCTCACGGTGGTGCGCAGGTCGCTGAAGGCGGCGTACCGGGAGGCGAACAGGTGGACGTAGTCGCTGAGGCCGAGGCGCTCCAGTGTGGCCCTGGTCGGTTCCAGCAGCCGGGCCGGCGCCAGCCAGACACCCGGCGCCATGTTGCCGAAGCCGAGCCAGGTCAGCCGGGTGCGCAGCTGGTAGCGGAAGGTGCGCTCGGACTCGGGTACGGAGAAGACCGCCATGACCCAGCCGTCTTCCAGCGCGGCGGGCTCGAGGCTCTCGAAGATGCGGCGGTCTCCCTCGTCGAAGACGGGGTGCATCGCGGGGCTGAGGCTGTACCCCGTGCCTGAGCGGCGCTCGGGCACGAGCACCCCGCGCTTCTTCAACCGGGAGATCGCGGAGCGCACCGCCTGACTGTCCACGTCGAGCTCCCCCATCAGCACGATCAGGCTGGCGATGGAGATCCACCCGCCGAGCCCCCGGACGAATGCTCCGTAGACCGTGTTGATGAGGGAGCTTGGCCGAATGGGGCTGTCCACCTGATCGCCTTCCGTCGTGTGCGGTGGCGATCCTATCGAGCTGCGGCCCCGCTCCCGGGTCGGCCGGTTTCCCTGTCCGGGTCATTCCCCGCTGGTGGAGGCGGGTCCGAACGGCGCCTGCGCGAAGGCTCCGGAGAGCAGATGTCCCGCCCCGGGGGCCACCGCGGGAAGCCCGAGCGCCCGCAGCATCTGGTGGGCGGTGCAGATCGCCGCGGAGACCACGGGCTTGCCCAGCAGCTGCTCGGCCTCCTCGACGGCACCCAGGGAGGGCATCTGGACACAGGCGGACAGCACGACCGCGTCCGCGTCGGCGTGGTCGAGCGCGCGGGCCAGGCCGGGCAGCTTCGCCGGATCGTGCGCGGCCACATCGAGGTTGTTGGGGATCTCCAGCGCCTCGTAGTCCAGGACCTCGATGCCCTCCTGCGTGAGGTAGTCGACGACGGTCCGCGTCAGGGGGCGCATGTAGGGGGCGAGAAGGGCGATCTTCCTGGCACCGAGTGTGTGCAGGCCGTGGACGAGCGCGCCGGCGCTGGTGACGACCGGCGCCGGGGCTCCGTTCTCGGCGGTACGGCCGTGCAGGCGCTCCTCGGAGGTGCGGTGGTAACCCGGGCCCATGCTCATGATGGCGACCAGGCAGGCGTAACCGAGTACGTCCACGTGGGCGTCGGAGAGTTCCAGGGCGCACCGGTCGGAGTCGGCGTCCATGGCCTTGAGTTGCTCGGGCGTGACGTGCGTCATGCGCATCCGGCTGGAGTGGAAGGTGAAGCGTTCCGGCGCGACGGTCTCCCGCGCGCGCAGGATGGCCGGCACCTCGCTCTCCATGGTGACGTTGGAACTCGGAACGATCTGGCCGATCCGGTATGTGCGTGAGGCCAAGGGATTCTCCTGGTGGGCGTGGCGGGGTGCGGCGCGTCAGCGGGCGTCGACGACGGGGTTGGTGAGCGTGCCGATGCCCTCGACGGTGGCCTCGACCGTGTCACCGGGCACGAGGAACTGCGGCGGGACCATGCCGGCGCCGACCCCGGAGGGGGAACCGGTGGCGATGACGTCGCCGGGTTCCAAGGTGACGCCGGAGCTGATGTCGGCGATGAGCCGGGCGATCGGGAAGAGCATGTGGCGGGTGTTCGACTTCTGCTTGGTCACGCCGTTGACCCGCAGTTCGAGGTCGAGGGACATGGGGTCGGCGAGGTCGTCGGTGGTGACGATCGCGGGGCCGAACGGGGCGTAGGAATCCTGCCCCTTGGAGAAGAACCACTGTCCTGAGCGGCGCTGGTCGCGGGCACTGATGTCGTTGACGATGCTGTAGCCGAAGACATGGTCGAAGGCGTCGTCCTCGCTGACGCGGAAGGCGGTGCGGCCGATGACCACGGCCAGCTCGCACTCCCAGTCCAGCTGCTCGGTGAGGTCGGCGTTGTGCAGGATCGGCCGGCCGGGGCCGGTCACAGCGGTGGACGGCTTGCTGAACAGGACCGGCCTCGGGGGCAGTTGCCTGTCGGTGTCGAGGCTGCGGCTGGACTCCTCGACGTGTTCGACGTAGTTCAGGCCGACACCGATGATCTTGCCGGGCCGCAGCGGGGCTTCCAGCGTGACGTCGTCCAGCCGGTGGGTGGCCTCGGCCGGCCAGACGGCACCGTCGGTGGCGAGCAGGCGCCGGGCGGTGTCCTGCGCGGCGGCGCCGGCCCGGACCAGGGACAGCAGGTCCTGCGGCAGTTCCTCACCGTGGAAGGCGGCCAGGGTGGCCAGGTCGGCCACGCTGTCGTCGATCCGGGCGCCGAGGCGCGCGGGGCCGTCGCCGAGACGGTAGGTCATCAGATGCATGGGGGTCTCCTAGGGGAAGGGGGCCAAGGGGCAGTCGGGGAGGGTGAGGCGGTGGCGAGGGGGTCAGGTCTCCTCGCCACCGCCTCGGAACCGGGGGCGGCGCGGTGCGGTGACGGCCGCCCTCGGTCGCGCGGCCGTCACCGCACCGGTGTCAGGGCGGGCGGCGGTGGACGCGGCTAGGCGGTGGGCTGGTGCCCTCCGTTGTCGGTGCAGGCCTCTTCCCGCCAGAAGCCGAGCGAGCGCATGACGGGGAAGTCGTTGAACGAGAAGAGGCAGGCGTCCTCGCCCTGGTCGAGGTTGTGGTGCTCGTGCCAGGCCCAGGAGGGGACGCAGAAGATGTCGCCCTCCTGCCAGGCGAACCGCTTGCCTGCGATCACCGACTCCCCGCGGCCCTTGGCCACGGTGTAGATCACCGAGCCGGTGTGCCGGTGGGCCCGGGTGGCCTGGCCGGGGCGCAGCAGCTGCATGTGCGCGCCCATGGTGGGCATGACGGAGCCGCCGGTGACGGGGTCGGTGTACTCCGCGATCACGCCGTCGTAGGGGGACCCTTCGGTTGCCCGGGCCAGGTTGCGCAGAGCGTCGTAGGTCTGCTCCCAGGGGTAGGCGAGCAGCGGGGAGTAGGGGCGGGTCCACTTCTCCATGCCGTACGGCAGCAGGTTGGCGCCGTAGGTGAGCACGGAGGAGTTGATGACCTTTCCGGGCTTCTGGTAGAGCTCGGGATGGACTTCGTAGAACCCGGCGTCGAGGGCGTTGACGAGGGGGATGTCGAGGCCGTCCTGCCAGATGACCGGGCCGTCGTCGGACTCGTTGCCGTGCTCGTGCCAGGTGCCGTTGGGGGTGATGGCGAAGTCGCGCGGGCCGACCCTCAGCTTCTGGCCGTCGACGACGGTCCATGCGCCGGTGCCCTCGTGCACGAAGCGCAGTGCGGCAGCCTGGTGGCGGTGGGCGGTCATGGCCTCGCCGGGGCCCATGATCTGCAGGCCGGTGTACAGCAGTCCGACGGCGGCGCTGACGTCCTTGCGGCCGGGGTTGACGAGCATCACCACGCGCCGGCCGGCGTCGTCGGCCTTGACCAGGTCCAGCGCCTTGCGCACCAGGGGGCGCAGCTCCTCGTACCGCCACAGGACGGGGACGGACTTCGGCTGCGGGTACCAGGGTTCGATGTCATTGGCGACGGTCCACAGCGCGCCTGCGTCCCGTTCGGCGAGTTCGCCGTAGTAGGCGGTGAGTTCGGGGGTGTCACTGACCCGTGCCCGCCCGAGCCGGCTGTCGTCGTGTGCGGTGGTCATGCGTCGTCCTCCTTGGTGGTGTCGGTGCCGTCGGCGGGCAGCGGGGCCCAGTTGTGGTCCGTGGGCTGCCGTCGGGGGTCGGCGGTGAAGGTCACCGGGGTGCGGGGGGTGTTGTCGACGTGGAGCCGGAAGACGTCGAAGCGGTTGTAGTGGCCGACGATGTCGTGCATCTGCTTGGGCTGGATGCACTTGGCGAGGTCGATCTCGGCGTAGACGATTCCCTCGTCGTCCACGAGGGGTTCGGTCACCGGCCTGCCGTCGGGACCGAAGATGCCCGACAGCGCGCTGCGGGGGCGGGCGAGCATGCGCCGTACCTCTTCGTCGTCGCCGGCGACGGTGTCGACGATCTCCGGTGAGATCGTCGAGCAGGAGACGACGGAGAAGACCTTGCCCTCGAAGCTGTGGGCGGCGGTGCGTACCGCGATGGCGTCCGCCATGTCGTAGTCCTCGGGGGCGACCGGCAGCGCGATGTAGCTTGCGGCGTGGACGAGTTCGCCCTGCGCGAGCAGCGTGAAGCGGGCGAGCGTGTTGGTGTTCTCCCCGCAGGCCAGCACGCCCAGGGGTCCGATCGGGGTCTCGTGGACGCGCAGGGAGCTGCCGTCGCCGCCGGTCCAGGTGAGCTTCTCCGCCCAGGTGGGCACCAACTTGCGGTGCACGCCCAGCAGTTGCCCGTCCGGACCGATGGTGAGAAGGGTGTTGTAGAGGACGCCCAGGCTGTGCGGTCCGCGTTCGTTGACGCCGATCACGACGACGACCTTGTGCCGGCGGGCGGCCGCACGCAGCGCGTCCACGTGCGGCCCGGGTATGTCGACGGAGGCGCGGTAGAGGCGTTCGAACCAGGGGGAGCCCTGGACGGGGTTCATCGTCCAGTTCCAGTACGGGTAGCCCGGGACGAACACCTCGGGCAGGACGACGAGCGAGGCTCCGTTGCGGGCGGCCTCCTCGATGAGCGCGATCGCCTTGTCGACGGTGGCGGCCGGGTCGAGGTAGACGGGGGCGGCCTGGACCGCGGCGGCGGTGAAGCGGGGAAAGCTGTCCACGGGTTCCTCCTGGGACCTGGGTTGCCCGGGGCGGGTCAACGGACGGCCGCCGCGGCGACGGTGGGGCGACCGGGCGGCAGCCACCGCTGGTGCACGGGCACGGGGGTTTCCCGCAGCAGTTGCAGGCGGGGCGGGATGCGGTCGGTGCGCGCGCCGGGGGGTCTGCCGCTGCCCGCCTTCCACGACGTCGGCCACGGTGCGGCGGGACCTGCGTACTCCTGGGCCGCGGCGGCGTGCAGGGTCCACAGCGGATCGTGGAGCTGGGCACGGCCGACGGCGCAGAGATCGGCGCGTCCGGCCAGGATGATGGAGTTCACGTCGTCGTAGGTGGAGATCGCACCGACGGCGATGGTGGGAACGCCGGTGGCGTTGCGGATGAGGTCCGCGTACGGCGTCTGGTAGCTGCGGCCGTAGCGCGGCTGTTCGTGCGCGACGACTTCGCCGGTGGAGACGTCGATGGCATCCGCACCGGCCCGGCTCAGGGCGCGGGCGATCTCGATCGCGTCGGCCTCGGTGGTGCCGCCCTGCGCCCAGTCCGTCGCCGAGATGCGGACGATCAGCGCCTTGCCCGTCGGCCACACCGTGCGTACGGCCGCCAGGACCTCCACCGGGAAGCGGAGCCGGTTGGTGAGGCTGCCGCCGTAGGCGTCGGTGCGGGTGTTCGTCAGCGGTGAGAGGAAGCCGGACAGCAGGTGTCCGTGCCCGAACTGCAGCTCCAGGACGTCGAATCCGGCACGGTCGGCCCGGCGCGCGGCGGCGACGAAGTCCCGGGTGATGTCCTCCATGTCCTGACGCGTGGCCTCTCGGGGGGTATCGCTGCCGCTGTTCCACGCGAGCGCCGAGGCCGCCACCAGAGGCCATCCGCGTTCCCCGAGCGGGGTGCTTCGGCCGTCGGCGCGGGGCACCGTGGTCGCCGCACGGCGGCCGGCATGGGTGAGCTGGATGCCGAGGCAGGCGCCCGACTGCTGACGGACGAAGTCGGTGATCTTCCGCCAGGCGGCTTCCTGCTCGTCGGTGTACAGACCGGGGCAGCCGGGCGTGGCGCGGCCCTCCGGGTTCACGGCCGTCATACCGGCGATGGCGAGCCCGGCCCCGCCGAGGGTCTGGGTGCTCAGGTGCACCAGGTCGAAGTCGCCCGGAACACCCTCACGTGCCGAGTACAGGGCGATCGCAGGCGCCACCACACGATTGCGCAGCTGCAGGCCGCCGAGCTGGAACGGCCGGAACATGGGCGGCACCGCGGCAGAGGAGATGACCGGAGACCGCGCGGAGGCGTGCCACGCCTCCTCCACCGCATCGGTGAACTCCCTGTCCCGCACCCGCAGGTTGTCGTGGGTGACGCGCCGGCTGCGGGTCAGCAGGTTGAAGGCGAACTGGTGCGGCTCCTGCCCGGTGTGGCGCCCCACGTTCTCGAACCATTCGAGGCTCGCCTGGGCGGCACGCTGGGTGGACTCCACCACCGGCTTGCGCTCGGCCTCGTACGCGGCGAGGGCCCCCGCCAGGTCGGGCTGCTCGTGGAGGCATGCCGCGAGCGCGAGGGCGTCCTCCATGGCGAGCTTGGTGCCGGAGCCGATGGAGAAGTGGGCGGTGTGGGCGGCGTCGCCCAGCAGGACGACGTTGCCGTGCCGCCAGGTCTCGTTGCGGACCGTGGTGAAGCGGATCCACTTGGAGTTGTTCGGTATCAGGCGGTGCCCGTCGAGGTGGTCGGCGAGGATCTCCTGGCACAGCCGGATGCTGTCCTCGTCGCTGGTCCCCGCCGGGTGGTTCCGGGCCGCGAACTCGGCGAACCCCGCGCGCCGCCACGACTCCTCGTCGATCTCCACGATGAACGTGCTGCGGGTCGTGTCGAACGGATAGGCGTGGACCTGCATGGTGCCGAAGTCGCCCTCGGCGACGATGAAGGTGAACGCCTCGAAGACCTTGTCCGTGGCGAGCCACATGTAACGGCAGTGCCGTTCGTCGAGGTCCGGCCGGAAGGTGTCGGCGTAGGTGGCACGGGCCGCGGACCGCACCCCGTCGCCGGCCACCACCAGGTCGTATGCGGCGGCGAGTTCGGCAACCGGCGGGGCCTGGGTGCGGTAGCGCACGTCCACGCCCAGGGCGGCGCAGCGTGCCTGAAGGACGGCCAGCAGCCGCTTGCGCCCGAGCGCGGCGAAGCCGTGTCCACCCGAGGTGAGCACCTGGTCCTTGTAGCGGATGTCGATGTCGCTCCAGCGGGCGAACTCGGCCGACATCTCCGCGAAGAGCTCGGGGTCGGCCTGCGCGATGCCGCCGAGGGTCTCGTCGGAGAACACGACGCCGAACCCGAAGGTGTCGTCGGCCGCGTTGCGCTCCCAGACGGTGACCTCCCAGTGCGGGGAGAGCTGCTTGGCCAGGGCTGCGAAGTACAGCCCTCCCGGCCCTCCCCCGATGACTGCTACGCGCACGGCGTCCTCCTTGCGGTCCCACCAGCAAAATATGCTGTCAAATCTACTGTCGTCAAGAAAGCTATATACAAGCCGTCTCACAGAATCCGTTCCGGCGCCTGGGGACCCGCCTTGGTCAGCACCTGACGCACGTCCTCGGGCCAGGGGGTGGCGCCGGTCGCGTCAGCGGCCGAGTGCGCGATCGTCATGCGGCCCGTGGCCGCCACGTCGCCGTCCTCCGCCTCGACGGTGAAGGCGTAGTGCAGGGAGGCCGTGCCCACCTTCGTGGCACTCAGCTCGACGCGGACGAGTTGCCCGAACCACAGCCGGGCGCGGTAGTCCGCCTCGAAGTGCACCCTCGGAGTGCTTCCGAAGAGGTGGGCGAGACCGAGTCGGCGCAGCAGGACGGCCTCGGCCGCCTCGACCCAGCGGACGACCGTCGAGTGGTGGTAGTGGCCGGCCGCGTCGGTGTCCGGCCACTCGACACGTCGCTCGATGACGACGCTGGGCAGCTGGGGTTCACGCGCTTCGAGCACTTCGCCGAAACCGCCGTCACCACTGGCTGGTTCGGGCATGGGGCTGGACGGGTCCATGGGGGTGCCTTTCAACGAGCCGGCCACACCGGCGTGAGGGGAGGACGGCCGTACCGTCCGAGGAAGGGGCGCAGGCCCCGCGCTCGCGTCAGCCGGCTGCGCCGACGGCGCGACTGCGCAGTTCGGCGCGCTGCAGCTTGCCGTTGCTCGTGCGCGGCAGATCGGCGACGAACTCGATCGCGCGGGGGTACTTGTAGGGCGCGATGGTTCGCTTGACGTGGTCCTGGAGTTCCTTGACCGTGGTGACGCCACCGGTGAGACCCGGCTTGAGCACGACGTACGCCTTCACGATCATGCCGCGGCGTTCGTCGGGGACCCCCACGACAGCGCAGTCCTCGACGTGCGGGTGGACGACCAGGGCCTTCTCCACCTCGGGGCCGGCGATGTTGTAGCCGGAGGAGACGATCATGTCGTCGCTGCGGGCCACGTACCAGAAGTAGCCGTCCGCGTCCCGGACGTAGGTGTCGCCGGTGATGTTCCAGCCTTCCTTGACATACGTCTCCTGCCGGGGGTCGTCCAGGTAGCGGCAGCCGGTCGGACCGGTCACGGCGAGCAGTCCGGGCTCGCCGTCGGGTACGGGTTCGCCGGCCTCGTCGACGACCCTGGCCCGGTATCCGGGAACGGGCCTGCCCGTGGAGCCGGGGCGTATGTCGTCGTCCGCGGCGGAGATGAACACATGAAGCATCTCCGTGGCACCGATGCCGTCGATGATGCGCAGCCCCGTGGCGGTGCGGAAGTCCTCCCAGACCTGCGCCGGCAGCGCCTCACCGGCGGACGCGCAGCGGCGCAGCTTCGCCAGGCGGTCCGCCTTCCCGGCCGCCATGATCGCCCGGTACGCCGTCGGTGCGGTGAACAGCACCGTGACGCCGTGGTCGGCGACATGGTCCGCCAGTTGGTCCGGCGTCGCCTGCTCGAGCAGCAAGGATGCGGCACCGGCGTGCAGCGGGAAGACGACCAGTCCGCCGAGACCGAAGGTGAAAGCGAGCGGTGGGGTTCCCGTGAACACGTCGTCCGGCCGGGGCTTCAGGACGTGGCGCGAGAAGGTGTCGGCGTTGGCCAGGACATCGCGGTGGAAGTGCAGTGTGGCTTTCGGCCGCCCGGTCGTTCCGGACGTGAAGCCGATCAGCGCCACGTCGTCCGCCGCGGTGTCGACGTTCTGGAATGTCGCCTCCTTGGCCGCGCACCGGGCGGCAAGGTCGTCGGGCGCGCCGCCGCCGTAGGCGACTATCCGCATGTCCGGAGCGTCGGCGACCTGCAGCTCCTCCAGATAGCGGTGATCGCAGACGGCGACGGCCGGAAGGCTGATCTCGCACAGTTGCGCCAGCTCCACCGCACGCAGCAGAGGCATCGTGGTGACGGCCACACAGCCCGCCTTCATGACGCCGAACCACGCGGCGACCAGCCAGGGGTTGTTGGGACCGCGCAGCAGTACGCGGTTGCCGGGCCGCACCGCGAAGTCCTCGGTGAGAACGCGGGCCACTTGGTTGGCCCGACGCAGCAGGTCGCCGTAGGTCCAGGAGTCGGTGGGCGTCAGCAGACACGGCCGGTCGGCTCCCCAGCGCGCGACCGCGTCGTCGAGCAGCGCGGCGGCGCAGTTGAGTCGCTCGGGATATCTCAACTCCGGTAGATCGAAGTGGAGTTGGGGCCAAAGGTCGAAGGGTGGAAGGCGATCGCGGCAGAACGTGTCCACGTGCGCCGACGGGGAGAGCTCCATGAGGTGCACCTCATCTCAGGGCAGCAGGGAGAGTGGGGCAAGTATCCTGCTTTTCTGACGCCAGTCAATGTTCCGCTATAAAAATCGCCCTGCAGGTACGGCACGAGCACCTGGGCCACCAACCCCAGATCCCTTGCCCGGCAAGGGATGAGCGGGCGCCGCCCCCTCGCCGGAAGTCCCGCGACAACGAGGCGAGCGAGGAGCGTTCAACCGGCCAACGGAACCCGGACCCGGACGACCTTCCCCGAACCACAGGGGATCGCGGCCACCTCGCCGCGCAGCTCGGTCACGAGGAGGCCGACAAGGAACAGGCCGCGACCGCCTTCCGATTCGAGATCGACCTCCGCGCCGACGTCCGGCAGAGCCGGATCGCCGTCACCGACATCCAGCCGCAGCCAGCCGCGCCCGAACGTGATCGCGGCGCACAACCGGTCCGTGTCCGCATGACGCACGGCATTGGAGGCCAGCTCCGTGACCACCAGGAGCAGCGCGTCCTCGACATCCGCCGGAACACGTCGCCGCCGGAGAGTCGCGCGAACCCGGGCTCGCACCTCGGGGACGGAGTCGAGGGTCGGCCGCATCCTCCACCGATGAAATGCCTGCCCGTGCACTCCACGGACAACAGGACACATCCATGCACGGGGGACCGGCGGAGGCCGTACGAGGGAGACGGCAAGGGAGGACATTCGAAGCTCCCGACGGGAGGCGGCGCGAGTTACTCGTGTAATCCCCCGCCGCAATTTCAATCGAACGCCTGGACACAGGGTCTTCATCCAGCGCGTTACACGTGTAACATTGTGACTCCCGACGACCCTCCGCGCAATACATTTCGGACATTTCTTCGCCGCGGTCCTGCACGGCCCCCAGCCAGAGAGCTGTCGCCGCGCCTGGGAGTACGACGGGTCGCCGAACCCTCACCCCTTGCCCGCAACCCCCGGAAGTGAGACACCATGACGCAAACACCGCCCGCCGAGATGGACCTCGGGTGGCCTCCACCGCGCTTCCTGGCTCCGCCTCCCGCCCTGGTCGGACCCGAGGGCACCCGCCACTTCGACGGCGTCACCTACGCGACGACCGCGGGTTACCGTCCGCGTCTCCTCGACGTTCACGTACCGGCGAGTCAGGTGCCGGTACCGGCGGTGGTGTGGATTCACGGAGGTGGATGGCTGGAGGGCGACCGCCGCTACCCGCCGCCCACCATCCCCGTCGAGCTGCTGCACCGGTCCGTGCTGCAGGCCGGCCTCGCCCTCGTCACCATCGACTACCGGCACAGCCTGGAAGCCCCGTTCCCGGCACAGCTGCACGACGCCAAGGCCGCGATCCGCTACGTGCGCCGCTTCGCCGGCGAGCTCGGGATCGACGGCGACCGCATCGGAGTGTGGGGGGAGTCCGCCGGAGGACATCTGGTCGCGCTCGCCGGCCTGGTCGGCCCGGGGAAGCACGCGGGCGTCGACCTCGAGGGCAGCGAAGGGACCGCTGAGGAGAGCAGCTCGGTCAGTGCCGTCGTCGACTGGTACGGCGTCTCCGAGCTGATTTCTCTCCTGTCGCACACCCTGCCGTCCGTGCCCGGGGTCGACTATCCCAACCCCTTCACGGCGCTGCTGGGTGCCGCCACCGGCGAGGAGCTCGTGACCCGGGCGGCCATCGCGAGCCCGGTCACCCATGTGAGGCCCGGCTCCACGCCTCCCCCGTTCCTCCTGATCCACGGCACGAAGGACGGGCTGGTGCCGTACAGCCAGAGCGAGGCCCTCGCCCAGGCGCTCGAAGGGATCGAGGCCGAGGTGACCCTGCGGGCCGTCCCGGACGCGGATCACATCTTCCTGGGCGCGACGGACGTCGCCCCCATCGTGGCCGAGAGCGTCGACTTCCTCGTACGCCATCTGATGCCCGCAACGGCGACCGCCCGCTGATCCGCCTCCTGCGCTCCGGCTGAACGGACGGGGCACCCGCGTGTGTACGGCCCGCGCCCGACGTCATTCCCTTCCCCGTTCCGGCCCGGGGCCGTACCCCGCGGCCGTGAGAGGCATTCATGACCGGCACCTTGACCGCGGACGACACCCCGAAAACGCACGGCCGCCCCCATCCGGGTCCCACCGGACCGAGCACCGCGGTGCTGGCGTTCGGACTGGCCTGCACGGCTCTCGCGGCGGGGCTGGGGCTGGCCCTGCGCAACCCGTCCGCACGATCGGCGATTCAGCGGGCCGACCACCACTGGCTCGTCTGGATGGGCGGGCCCCACGACGGCGTGTACGCGACATCGGCGGCCGTCCTCAACTGGTTCGGCGGCCCGCTCGGCGTCGTCGTACCCCTTGCCCTGCTGCTCTTCCTCCTGATGCAGCGGCGATGGTGGTCGACGGCCTACCTGGTGACGGCCTATCTGCTGGGCGACATGGCCGTCGTGCAGCTCCTCAAGCACCTGGTCGACCGGCCGCGTCCCGCCCATCCCCTGGTCCGTGTGGATCACGGCTCTTTTCCGTCCGGGCATGCCGCCGGGGCGGCGCTGCTCGTGGTGGTCGTCGGTGCGGTGCTTGTCCCGGCGGCCCGCCGGCGCTCGTGGTGGCTGATCGGCGGCGGCTTCACCCTGGCAATGATGTGGAGCCGCACATGGCTGCACGCCCACTGGCTCAGTGACACCATCGCCGGTGCCTCCATCGGGGCCGGCGCTGCGCTCCTTCTCTGGGGTGCCTTCGCCCCGCTGCTGGCCGGGGAAGACGCGTCAGGACGACTGGCGCGGAACCAGGACGGCGTCCGTCGGCGGCAGTTGAGGGACGTCGGTTCCCCTGAGCAGCGCGTCGATGGTGTCCGCCACCACGGCGGATGACGGCAGATCCAGGCGCACCGTGGTGAGCGCAGGGCGCTCCAGGGCGGAGGGCACGAGGTCGTCGGCCCCGACGACGGCCACCTCATCGGGTACAGAGATGCCCTCGGCCTGGAAGGCGTGCAGGAGCAGGCTGGCGTACTCGTCGTTGTACGCGAACACCGCGTCGAGGTCGAGGTCCCGCCACCGCTCCGCCAACCCGATGGCCGACTCCCGGGTATAGCTCATCGGTACAGGGGTGACGGTGGCCCTGCTCCGGGAGGCCACGGCCCGGGCGCCGGCCAGGCGCGGCTGGGCGAAGGTGTCCAGGCCTCGCTCGCCCGGCAGGATCACACCGATCCGCTCGTAACCCCGCTCGACCAGGTGTTCCGCCGCGACCTCGCCGATCCTGGCGTGGTCGAAGGTGAACGTGTGGACCGCCGGGGTGGGCTGAGAGGCGTAGGCGAGCAGAGCCGAGATCCCGGCGCGCCGGAGCACGTCGACGGCAGCCCCGGTCAGGCGATCCCCGTCCAGCGCCAGGACCGCGGCCGGGCGCAGCTCCGCCCAGGCGCGGGCTCCGGCGGCCGGGTCGGCGTACCGGCCCGCGTGGAGAACCGCGATGTAGCCGTGCCGCTCGAGCTCGCTGTGCAGGTCGTCGAGCCAGCTGCTGACCAGACCACCGACCGCCGAGACGGAAGCGGGGATCAGCACCAGGTTGCTGCGGCCTGCTCGCAGGGATCGCGCCGCCGCGTGCGGGACGTACCCCAGTTGCTGGGCCGCCGCCAGCACCCGCGCCCGCGTCGTGTCGCTCACGCGGTGCGCCTGGGTGTTGTTGAGGACGAACGACACCGTGGCCCGTGACACCCCGGCCAGTCGGGCCACGTCCGCGCTCGTGATCGACGCCGCCGTGTTCGGCTCCTGGGCCATCGAGTGCATCACCTTGTCCAGCTGTGTCGTCCGGGCTCTCCCACCAGGTTACACGCGTTAAACCAGGTCACGGACGTACGGCTCCGTCAGCCCCGAACCGGAGCCACTGCGGAGGCGGTGGGGCGGTGCCCCGCCGTGGTGCCCCCTGACGGGGTGGGCGTCACGCAGAAGTGCCGCCGACTGCTCGGCGGCACTTCTGCGTGCGACTCGGTCGCCGTGGGCTACTGCCGGAGACCGTGGCCGTACGGGAACAGCGGGTCCACCGAGTCGTTGGGCACGTCCTCCCGGCCGGCGGCGACGGCTTCCATGGACCTCGGCAGTTCGAAGGGGAGGCGCCCTTCGGCTTTCGCCCTGCCGAACAGCACATCGAGCAGGGCGATGTCCGAGGCACCGTAGTCGGCCACGAGCGCGGCTGCCTGCTCCGCGATCTCCGGAATGACCGCGGGGCGGTCGAGGAAGATGTCGACCATCGTGGGCACCGCCCGGACGACGTCCAGGATCGGCCGCAGCTCCTCCTCGGTGAAGTTGAGCCGGCCGGCCCGGAAGAAGCTTTCGAACCCCTCCGTCCGCCGCTCGAAGGGGGCGTTGACGCGCAGGACGGCGACATCTGCCTCTTCGGGTGTGGCCACCACGGTGGCGTACTGTCCGGCCACTTCCGGATCGACGCCGTGGACGTAGATCCTGGCGTCGGCGGCGATCGGGAACAGCGGTGACCCGGCTCCGGTCGGCCGGTCCTTCAGCACGGTGATGGACCGGCTCTGCGCGGCAAGTCCGGCCGCGGCGAACCCACCGTTGCCGCAGACGCGTTCGGCCTCGTCCGGATCGACGTAGGGATTGTCGAAGAGGCCGAGCACGAACTTCTCCCGGAGGAGTCGTGCCGCCGACTCGGCGATGCGGTCCGTCGGCACTCTTCCGGCCCGTACGAGTTCCACGATCAGTTCGGGTGCCGCTTCGCCTCCGAGCTGGTCGGCGCCCGCGTCGAGGATGCGCTCGACGCGGGTGAGCCGGTCGAGATGCTCCACACCCCACGCACGGGCGGGAAAGGGCGCCCCGAAAATGGTCGAGTCGGTGACCAGCCCCCAGTCCGTGCAGACGATGCCGTCGAAGCCGTACTTTCCGCGCAACAGCCCAGTGATGACGCCCTTGTTGAACCCGAAGCCGACCTCCTCGTGGTCGGTACCCACCGGCATGGCGTAGTAGGGCATGACCTGCGAGGTCCCTGCGGCGAACGCCGCCTCGAACGGGACGAGGTGGTAGTCGAAGTTGCCGCCCGGGTAGACCTGCTCACGGCCGTAGGGGAAGTGGGCGTCCTCACCGTCCTTCTGCGGTCCGGCGCCGGGGAAGTGCTTCGTCATGGTGCTGACGCTGCCTGGGCCGAGGGAGTCTCCCTGGAGGCCGCGGATGTACGCCCCGATGAGCCGGGCAGCCGAGTCCGCGTCGGAGCCGAAGGTTCCCGACAGACGCGCCCATCGCGGCTCCGTCGCGAGGTCGGCCATCGGATGCAGGGCGAGGCGGATGCCTACGGCGAGGTACTCCTGGCGGACGATGTCGGCGTGGCGGCGGACCAGTTCCTCGTCGCCGATGGCCGCGAGCCCGACCGGCTCGGGCCAGAGTGAGAAGCCCTGCGTCTGCACCGCGGTGGCGGGATTGTCGACGAAGCCGTTGCGTGGGTCGGTGGAGACGGTCACCGGAATTCCCAGGCGGGTGCTTGCCGCGAGGTCCTGGAGGCGGTTGTTCCACTCGGCCATGCGACGGGGAGCCGCAGCCCCGAAGAGGTTGAAGTGATTCATGCACTTCCCGGTCACCATGCGGGACGTGGAGGCACGCATCGGGTCGTCCGGCGCCCCGGGCTCCGGTTCCATGAGCGAACCGTCCTCGTTCATGGTGATCATCGTCTGGAACAGCAGCCCTGCCTGTTCCTCCGGCGTCATGCGCTCCAGCAGATCACGCACGCGCTCGTCCACGGGCAGGCCGGGATTCTCGTAGGGCTCCATGATTCCGTTGCCGTTGAGGTCCCGGAACACAGTGCCGCAGGGAGCAGTGAGCGTGCGCGGCCGGGAGGGCGATGTCTTGTTCACGAACGATCCTTTTGACCGGTGACGCGCGGTCCTCACGTGGGCGCCACGGCCGAAAGGGCCGGGCTGAGGCAGCGCGTCGAAGAAGGGACTGCTCTGTCCGGTCCCGGGCGGACACCCGCCCGGGACCGGTGGCCGACCACTCCCCCCATGGACAGCCACCACACGAAGTTACACGTGTAACTCTTCGGAGGGAAGCGCTCGATCGAGGCAGTCCTGTCACGGGGACGGCCGACCGAGCGCCCCGGAGAACAGCAGGCGCGAGTGACCAGCCAGGTCGCGGGTCGCCGAGACGACCGAGTCGAACCGCATCGTGGACCGACCGCCGGTCTCGTAGCGCGTCCACTCCGGCAGTGCCGGATGGTTGGGATTCCCGTCACGGACGAAGGAGATCCACGCCTGGTGCATGCTGCGTGCGAGGCCCTGCCGGGCAGCGGGTCCGATCCCTTCCACGAACGGGGATCGGGACCAGCTGTCGAAGTTGTCGAAGACGAAGGGAAGTTCAAGGCAGTGGGCCGCTCCGAGCCTGCCCTGGAGGGCGGGCGCTTCGAAGTCGAACTGGTACGCCCACACCGGGCGCCCCATCGCCGCCCGGCCTTCCGCGAACTTCAGGGCGGGGGCGCGGAAGAGCTCGTCGCTGACCAGATCCATCAGCACGTCCACGGGCCGTGAACCGGGCCGCGTGCGCTCATAGGCGGCGTACACCTCGGGCGCGCCGTCCGCGAACGTGGCCGCCACCCGGTCGAGCACCTGGTGTTCGGTGGCCGACTCGTAGCCCCCCTCGGGGAGGGCGAAGTGGAAGTTGGCTTCGTCGCGCGTCCAGCCGATCATGACGTCGATGTCCGCGCCGCCGTCGCGGAGCAGCGTTTCGGCGGGGTGACGGAACAGGGTGGCGCCGTCGATGACGGGCAGGAAGGGTGTGGACCAGTATCCCCAGCGGGCGCTCGACCCGAACAGGACGATCATCGCCTCGACCAGACGCGGCCACGGGACCTGCCGCAGGGACTCCACATCCCCCACACCGACGGCTTCGAGAAACGTCCTGGTGCGTTCCGCGTAGGCCGTGGGGTCCGGAAGCGCCAGCCCGAAGGGCGCGCTCTGGAGGATGGCCCGGTGGAACAAGCCCTGCGCCTCGGGGTGGCCCGCCAGCGCCGCGGTCGACATGGCCCCGCCCGACTGGCCGGCAACCGTGACGCTGTCCGGGTCGCCTCCGAAACGTGCGATGTTCTCGTAAACCCAGCGAAGGGCGGCGACCTGATCCGTGAGCCAGAGGTTTCCCGCCTCCGGCTCACCGTCTTCGGCCCCGGGATGGAGGTAACCCAGGGGACCTAGGCGGTAGTTGAGGGTCACCACGACGATGTCGCCGTTGCGGGCGAAAGTCTCGCCGGAGTAGTAGGGCAGGGACCCCGATCCGGAAACGAAGCCTCCGCCGTGGATCCACACCATGACCGGTCGCCGGGCATCGTCGACCGCCGGAGTCCACACATTGAGGGTCAGACAGTCGTCGTCGAACGGAGGGAACCCGTGACCGCCCAATACGGGGTCACCTCCCTCGATGAAGGGCTGCGGCGCACTGGGACCGAATTCCACCGCTTCCCGGACACGAGTCCACCCGGGGTGCGGCCGAGCGGGCCGCCACCTCAGATCACCCACGGGCGGGGCGGCGTAGGGAACGCCCTTGAAGACGGCGAGGCCACCCTCGACCGTCCCGCGCAGGCGGCCGTCGGTTGTTTCCACGAGCGGCACAGCCACACCCGGTCGATCAGCCATGATCTTCCTCTCCTTGTCGTCCACGCCCGACGGGCGCGACTGGACGGGGCCCGCGAGGCCGGCCCCACCCCCAACTATGCTCTGATTTTTTCGAACGTCAATGAAGCTACATACTCTTGCCGAGTCCGGCTCCGCCGGAGCGGTCACTCCCAGAGGCGATCGGAGGCCAACCGCTCCGCCTCACGGCGAAGGAGTGACCCGAAGGCCCTCCAGAGCACCAGCACGGACCCCAGACCCGCCATCGCACCGGCGACCGTGTCACTCGGCCACTGAGCCTGCAGCCGCACCCGGCTCCACATCATCAACACCGCGACCAGCCCGGCGACGATCCACCCCGCCAGGCGCACCCTCGGCCGCAGGAACACCACACCCGCGGCGACGAGCAGCGCGGTGATCATGAATACCTGACCGGAGGGAAAGGAGCCGTCGTTCACCAGCACCCACGAATGCGGGGGCCTGGACCGGCCGACGAACTCCTTCAAACCCAGGACCACCACCAGATTGGCCAGCACACTCGCCGTGAAGAAGAACAGGGCGGACCTCCAGCGCCCGTAGACGCTCAGGCAACCGGTCATGGCGAGCGGGATCAGTACCCCTATCGGTCCCCCGATCTTGTCGAGAACGAGCGCCAGCCCCAGGGCCGAACCACGCGCCGAACCGCCCATACCTGCGGCGAGGCGCTCGTCCAGCCCTTGAAAGTCCGGCTTGCCGCCGCCTCTGAGCATCAGCCCCATGACCAAGGTCGCCAGGAGGAGGACGACGCCCACCACCGGCGCCCACCGGGGTGGAGCAGCGGGCACGAGGTGTCGCGGATGCGCAGCGGCGGCGCCGTCACGATCGGGAGGGTGCGGCAGTTTCAGCATGATCCGAGCCTTTCGCTGGTGAGGATGTGCCACAGCGGTCTTCGGTGCGCCGGCCGAGCTCCTGTCGGCCGCAACCGCGATGCCGAAGCGTGAAAGACGCCCGCGAGGACCCGCTTCGCGGTTCAGTGCCGGGAAGGCCGGGCGGTCACGCCGCCGGGACGGCGGAACCGGCCGAGGTGGTCACGTGGCGGGGATGGCACCGCAGACCGCGGCGGTCACGCCGCCGGGATGACAGATACCGGCGAGTGGTCGCTGCCGAGAACGGATCAGGAACCGCTCAGGGCGCACTCGCCCGAGACCGGGGCCTCGTTTCGGCCACAGCATGGCGTGGATGTGACGCCAGCCACCAGAGCGCTATACACCTCGTCGTCGAACCGTTACAGAACTCTGGCGACGTCGAGTTACACGCGAAATCCGTTCCCGGCGCGAACCCACTTCACCCCGCCCGCGGAGAACCCACTTCACTCCGCCCCGCAAGAGCAGTCCGCAGGCCGGACACATCGAACAATGAGTCGCCGAACCCTGGCGCGGCCGGGTGAAGGGTGCTACACAAGTCCGCACACCGAAGTAACACGTGTAACCCACTGGGCGAATCACAGGGCGTTCGCCCTCCCCGCCGCACGCATCCTCGCGGCCCCTCCGGCACTCCGCCCCGCACATCCCCGAGGAATCGACATGTCTGCCTACCCGTCGCCCCGCACTGCGAGCGCACACCCCGTCGCCCGGAGTTCAAGATGAGCGCCGCCGACCTGATCCAGCCTCAGGCAGCGGACGCCGAAGCACCCCGTCAACGGGGGCTCCTGTCGCTGCTTCTGATCGCCAACTCCACGATGCTGGCGGTCTACATGGGAGTCGGTTCCGTCCTGCTCCCCACCCAGATCGAATCCGTCGACCCCGTTCACAAGGTGACCATCCTGGGCATCGTCGGGGGCGTCAGCGCGATCTTCGCCACCGCCTTCAACCCCATCGCGGGCGCGCTGTCCGACCGCTCCGGTAAGCGGAACCCATGGATCCTCGGCGGCGCGTTCCTCTCCTGCGCCGGCCTGATCTTCCTGGGCACGGTGCGTACGGCGCTGCTGCTCGGTATCGGGTGGTGCCTGGTTCAGGCGACCATGAACTCCTACCAGGCCGCGGTGACCGCCCTCGTGCCCGACCGGGTCCCGCTCGCCCGGCGCGGCACGGCCTCCGCACTCGTCGGCCTCGCTCTGCCTGTCGGCGGCACGCTGGGGGTGCTGATCGCCTCGCGCACGTCCGGCAGCCCGAGCACGGGATACCTGGTCCTGGGCGTCATGCTGTCCGCGGCCGCCGCGTCGCTGTCGTTCTTCTTCCGTGATGTGCCCCGCGAGCGGATCGTGCCGAAGGTGTCCCGCCAGGCCAAGGTCGCCGCGTTCCTCTCCGCGCTCTCCCACCACGACTTCCGCTGGGCGTTCATCGGACGGGCTCTGCTCGTACTCGGTTACTTCTCCGTCGTCGGCTACCAGCTGTACATCCTGGACGACCACATCACCCTGCCGAAGGGCATGCACCCCACCGACGCGATGGCGATCCTGACACCCGTGTCCATGCTGGCCATGGCGGTCTCGACAATCGTCGGCGGGCTCCTGTCCGACCGCTGGAACCGGCGCAAGGTGTTCGTCGGCGTATCGGCAGCCCTCGCCGGCCTCGTCACCGTCATCCCGGTCATCAGCCCGACCTGGCCCGGCATGCTGGCCTTCAGCATCCTCAACGGCCTGGCGTTCGGCTGCTTCATGGCCGTGGACACCGCCCTGGTGACCCTGGTGCTTCCCAAGGCGGAGGACGCCGCTCGGGACATGGGCGTCCTGAACATCGCCAACGCCGGCCCACAGATCGTCGCCCCCTTCGTCGCCTCGGCCGTCGTGACCGTCGCCGGCGGCTACGGCCCCCTCTTCCTGACCGGCGGTGCCCTCGCACTGCTCGGCGCCCTCGCGATCCTTCCCATCCGCAGCGTTCGCTGACACCTCGTCAGGACGGCTGCCCCGCACCCGGGATCCCGCTACCCCGGCGGACACATGTCGAGGGTTCGTGTGTCCGCCGGTCCAGCCACCGACCCTCCCACCTCCAAGGAGCCACACGTGAGACGCAAGCGTGCGCTACCACTGGCCGCCCTGTTGCTGTGCGCGCCCGCCCTGGGCGCCATGACGCCCGCGGCGGCCTCGCCGATGAGCGCCACCAGCGGCACGAGCGGTCCGCTGCGCATCCTGCTCACCGACGACGACGGCTACGACGCCCCCGGAATCCGCACCATGTCCGACCGGCTGACCGCTGCCGGCTACGACGTCACCATCGTTGCTCCGCTGACCAACCAGAGTGGGGCGGGGACGAAGTTGCTGAGCGCGAGCACGGTGACGGTCAAACACCCTGAACCCCGTGTATGGGCCGTCGACGGGACGCCCGGCGACTCGGTGTCCTTCGGCCTCTCCGAAGTCTTCGCCGGCCGGGCCCCCGACCTGGTCGTCTCCGGTACCAACTTCGGCCCGAACGTGGCCGGTCTGGCCACGCACTCCGGCACGGTGGGCGGCGCGATCGCCGCGCTGGAACAGGGCGTCCCCGCCATCGCGGTGAGCACCGGCGGCCTCTCCGCGCCCGAGTACCGGCCCACCGTCAACGCGATGAAACCGACCTGCGACTTCACGGTCAAGCTCATCGAGCGGCTCAGGGACCGCGCGAAAGCCGGCCGGCTGCTGCCCGAGGGTGTCGGCCTCAACATCAACCACCCGGTGATCGGCACGGACGGGACGGGGACCGCGGAGGACTCCGCTCTCACCACCCAGGCCCGGCAGCAGATCCTCAAGGCCGACTACACCGACAACGGCGACGGCACCTGGAAGGTGAACGTCAACCTCGTCCAGCAGCCCGTCCAGAGGGGCAGCGACGTAGAGGCCCTGGGCCAGGACAAGGTCTCCATCACTCCGATCACGCCCGACTGGAACACCGGCCCGGCAGATTTCGCCAGGGCAGCAGCGCTGCTCACGGGGCTGCGGCCGTAGCGCGCCCGGGCGGCCGGAGACGATCCGCAGGATCGTCACCCGGCCGCCGCCCCGGTGCCGTGCCCGCCGCCCCGGTGCCGCTTCAGCGCATCGGGGGCGGCTGTGCAGCTCCCCTCACCGCACTCCCGGCACTCCTGACCATGGAGGCTTCATGAGAGATCCGCGCGTCATCCGGACCACCCCCTTACTGACCTGCCTGTTCACCTTGATCGCCTTGCTGTGGTGCGTCCCCACCAGTTCGGCAGCGCCCCGAGACGACACATCCGAGCCCCCACAGGTACGCACCGGCGAGGGACAGCTGCTGGGGCGCGTACACGACCAGGCCGAGGAATTCCTCGGCGTACCGTACGCCGCGCCGCCGGTGGGCCCCTCGCGCCTGCGGCCGCCGCGACCGCCGAGCCACTGGAGCGGGGCCCGTGACGCGACCCGCCAGGCACCGGCATGCCCGCAGTTCTCGCCCTTCGGCCTGCGCGACCCGCAAGCAGTGAGCGAGGACTGCCTGTACCTCGACGTCTACCGGCCCCGAGGGGCCCGGCAGGGGCAATCCCTGCCCGTCCTCTTCTGGATGCACGGCGGCGGATACAGCCAGGGCACAGGCACCCAGTTCGGGGCACGCACCATGGCGAGCCTCACCGGCACAGTGGTCGTCAGCATCAACTACCGCCTCGGCCAACTCGGTTACCTGGACCTGCCGGAACTCACCCGCGACAACGCGTACGACTCCGGCTCCTTCGGGCTGATGGATCAGATCGCCGCCCTGAAGTGGACCCGCGACAACATCGCGGCATGGGGCGGCGACCCGAACAACATCACCCTCTCGGGACAGTCGGCGGGCAGCGCCTCCGTCTGCTCGATGCTCGCCTCCCCGCGAGCGAAGGGCCTGTTCAGCCATGCCGTCCTGCAAAGCGGCCCCTGCTCCCTGCTGCGGGCACCCGATCGTGCGCAGGCTCAGCGCGACAGCCGGGCATTCGCAGCGGCGGCCGGCTGCTCCGCCCCGGAAACCCGAGCCGCCTGCCTGCGCTCGGCTTCGACGGACGCCCTGATCGCGGCGGCCCGGACGCATCCGGCATCGGGCCCCGCGGTCGGTGATCGCCTGCTTCCCCGCCAGCCGTTCGACGCCATCGCGGACGGCGACTGGAATCGGGTCCCCGTCCTGATCGGCAGCACCCGTGCGGAGAGCCGGTTGTTCGTCGCTCTCAGCACGCCCCACCTGACCGCCGATGAGTACCGGGCCGCTGTCGGCGCACAGTACGGCGACGCCGCCGCCCAAGTGCTCGCGCACTACCCTCTCTCCTCCTACGACAGCCCTTACCTGGCCATGTCGGCCTTGACGACGGACTCCACCTTCGCCTGCCACACACAGCGGACCGCGAGTTCGCTGGCACGCCAAGTACCCACCCACGAGTACGAGTTCGACGATCCACGGTCGCCGACCCTGTACGGGGCCCAGGTGCCCGGCCTGGACATGGCCAACGCGCACAGCGCCGAGCTGGCCTATCTGTACGACTTCACCATGGCCGACCGCCCGCTGACAGCAGCCCAGATACTGCTGGCCGACCGCATGAAGCGCTACTGGGGCGCCTTCTCCCGCACGGGCAACCCCAACACCGCGGGGCAGGCGATGTGGCCCCCCGCCGGCGGGCCCCTCGGGCGAGTACTCGAGCTCACTCCGAGTACGGACCGCGTGTCCACCGCTTTCGCCTCAAAGCACCAGTGCGCGTTCTGGGCTCAGTCGTCTCCTCTGTGACATCCGGGACGCACGGGAGCCGCCGCCCCCTTCGCTGTTCGGGGCGGCGGCTCCCGCATGAGTGCTCAGTCCTGAGCGATGGTGACGTCCTGCTGGCGCGTGGCGTGGAAGCGGGGCAGCGGAAGGCCGGAGCCGGACAGCTCCATCACGGTGGCCTCGACATGGGCGGCGCCCGGCTGGAGGGTGCCCGGGTCGCGCTTCTCCGAGTTGACCCAGCGGTGGTCCGCGCCGTCGCACACCGCCGAGGTGCCGCCGATGCCGTGGCGCACCCGGGGGTCGCCCTGTGACACGGAGGAGGACACGAACACCGGTCCCGTGCCGCTCAGACAGCGGTACGTGCCGGAGAGGGTGATGGTTCCGTCGGGTGTGACGGTGCCGGTCGGGTCGACGGTCACCTCCTCGTAGGGGTCGGCGCGGTGCGGGCCGCTCGGCAGGGCGACCGCGGACGGGGCGACGAGCAGCAGCAGCGCGGCGCCCGTGGCCGCGCCGACGACCTGGCGGAAAGTCCGCAGGGACATGGAAGTACCTCCTGGAAACGGGGGCTCAACAGGTACCCGGCGCATGCGCTCACGGCGGTGATCGTCACCCCTTTGGTGGCGAGTTGGCACCGTCCGTCTTGGGGACGTACGAGAGTTGTCCGCGTGTTGTCACGCTTCACGGCCGGAGGTTCCGATGAGTTCGCCGCGGGAGCATGGTCTGTCTATGCGAGGCGACGACAGCACCGCCGGCGCCCATCGCATCCGACCTGGAGGTGCGTCATGTGTTCTCACCAGACTTCGGAAAACACCGTCCGCGGGATCGCGCACATCGTCTCCGCCCACCCCGAGCAGGGCTGGAGCCTCCTGTGCGACGGCTCCATCGTCTTCGACGACTGCGGTGAGCTGCGGCCCGACGGCAGCGTCGTCGCCCCGCACCGCGCGTTCGTCGAGCAGCTGGCCGTCGCGGCCTGACCGCTACGCCAGCACCGCGAAGCCGTCGAGCTCGACCAGGGCCTGGTCGTCCCAGAGGCGTACGGCGCCGATGACCGCCATGGCCGGGTAGTCGCGGCCCGCCAACCGGTGCCAGATACGGCCGAGTTCGGGGGCGTGGGTGCGGTAGTCGGCCACGTCGGTGGCGTAGACCGTGACCCGGGCGAGGTCGGCGGGGGTACCGCCCGCGGCCCGCAGGGCGGTCAGCAGATTGGTGAGCGCCTTCTCGAACTGCTCCGGCAGGGTCGCACCGACCACCTTCCCGTCGGCGTCCAGCGCGGTCTGGCCCGCCAGGAAGACGACACGGCTCCCGGTGGCGGCCACCGCGTGCGAGAAGCCGGTGGGCGGGGAGAGTTCGGGCGGGTTGATGCGCTCGGTGCTCACGGGGCCTCCCTGGTGGCGTACAACTCCTTGGCGATGACGGCCCGTTGGACCTCGCTCGCGCCCTCGTAGATGCGCGGCGCCCGGACCTCCCGGTAGAGGTGTTCGAGCAGGTGGCCGCGGCGCAGGGCGCGTGCACCGTGCAGCTGGACCGCGGCGTCGACGACGTACTGGGCGGTCTCGGTGGCGAGTAGCTTCGCCATCGCGGCGCGCTTCGGGACGTCGGGGGCGCCTTCGTCGTACGCCGCGGCGGCCGCGTAGACCATGAGACGTGCCGCCTCCGTACGCAGCGCCATCTCGGCGACCTGGTGGGCCACCGTCTGCAGGTCCCTCAACTTGCCGCCGAACGCCTCCCGCCCGGCCGTGTGCCCGAGAGTCGCCTCCAGCGCGGCCTGTGCCATGCCGACCGCGAACGCGCCGACGCTCGGCCGGAAGAGGTTGAGGGTGCCCATGGCCACGCGGAAGCCGCGGTCGGGCTCGCCGAGCACATCGTCCGACGTCACGGGTACGCCGTCGAAGGCGAGGGAGCCGATGGGGTGCGGCGAGAGCATGTCGAGCGGGGTGCCGGTGAGGCCGGGCCGGTCGGCGGGGACGAGGAAGGCGGTGACTCCGCGGGCGCCGGCGCCGGGGGTGGTGCGGGCGAACACGGTGTAGAAGTCGGCCTCGGGGGCGTTGGAGATCCAGCACTTCTCGCCCGTGAGCCGCCAGCTGCCTCCGTCGCCGCCATGACCGCCGCCGCGGTCGTCCCGGTCCGCGCTCAGCGCCAGCGCCGCCGCGTCCGAGCCCGCGCCCGGCTCGCTCAGCGCGAAGGCGGCCACCGCGCCGCCGTCGCTCACCGCGGGAAGCCAGCGGTCGCGCTGGGCGCGCGTGCCGTACGCGTGGACCGGGTGCGCGCCCAGGCCCTGGAGGGCGAGCGCGGTCTCGGCCTCCGTGCAGACCTGGGCGAGGGACTCGCGCATCAGGCACAGGTCGAGGGCGCCGGAGGTGAACAGCCTTTTCAGCAGGCCGAGTTCGCCGAGGGCGGCGACGAGGGGGCGGTTGACGTGGCCCGGTTCGCCCTTCTCCGCGAGTGGGCGCAGGCGCTGCGCGGCCAGCGTGCGCAGCTCGGCACACCAGGCCGTTTGTGCCGGATCGAGCGAGAATGCGGTCATTGCCGGTCCCCTCTCCCCTGGCGGCCAACCGGGAGGTTCCTGGGAGTTCCCCAGGCAGCCACCTCTGCGGATTCCCGAGGTTATCGCGAACCGTTGACTGCCGTCACCAACACGATACGCTCGTTGCGCGAGCCCACCACGACGCCCACCAAGGCAAGGGGGCGAACCGCCATGGACCCCAGGACCACCAGGGACGACGCACCGCCGACGACCTCGGCCCACGTCGACACCTTCGCGCGCGACCACCTCCCGCCCCCCGACCAGTGGCCCGAGCTCCGCTTCGACCTCCCCGAGCTCCGTTACCCCGATCGGCTGAACTGTGCCGCCGAGCTGTTCGGGCACACGGACCCGGAGCGCCCGGTCTTCCGCACGGCCTCCGGCGACCTGTGGACCTACGGGCAGCTCCTCGCCCGGGTCGACCGGATCGCCCATGTACTGGCCTCCGAGCTCGGCGTCGTACCCGGCCATCGTGTGCTGCTGCGCGGGCCCACCACGCCCTGGCTGGCGGCGTGCTGGCTGGCGGTGCTCAAGGCGGGCGCGGTGGCCGTCACCGTGCTCGCCCAGCAGCGCCCCCACGAGCTGGCGACCATGTGCGAGATCGCCCGGGTGACACACGCACTGTGCGACATCCGGTCCGTCGACGACCTCGTGAAGGCGGAGATTCCGGGGCTGCGGATCACGACGTACGGCGGGGACGCGCCGGACGACCTGCTGCTGCGGATCACGGGCGCACCGGACGAGCCGTACGAGGCCGTCGACACGGCGGCCGACGACATCGCGCTGATCGCGTTCACCTCAGGCACGACCGGCCGCCCCAAAGGGTGCATGCACTACCACCGGGATGTGCTGGCGATAGCGGACACCTTCTCGAAGCATGTGTTGAAGCCACATGCCGACGATGTCTTCGCGGGCAGTCCCCCGCTCGGCTTCACCTTCGGCCTGGGCGGGCTGGTGATCTTCCCGATGAGGGCGGGGGCCAGTTCGCTGCTGCTCGAACAGGCGGGCCCCAAGCAGCTGTTGCCCGCGATCGCCGAGCACCGGGTCTCCGTGCTGTTCACCGCGCCGACCGCCTACCGGGCGATGCTGGACGAGCTGGACGCCCACGACACCGCGTCGCTACGGCGCTGTGTCTCGGCCGGCGAGAACCTGCCGGCGGGCACCTGGAAGGCCTGGCACGCGCGGACGGGGCTGCGCATCATCAACGGCATCGGCGCCACCGAACTGCTGCACATCTTCATCTCGGCGGCCGACGAACTGATCCGGCCCGGCACGACGGGCGTCCCGGTACCGGGGTGGCACGCGCGCGTGGTCGACGATTCCGGCACTCCGCTGCCCGACGGCGAGCCCGGTCTGCTCGCGGTGCGGGGCCCGGTCGGCTGCCGTTATCTCGCCGACCCGCGGCAGCGGGAGTACGTGCGCGACGGCTGGAACATCACCGGCGACACCTACGTGCGCGACCCCGACGGCTACTTCCGCTATGTCGCCCGCGCCGACGACATGATCATCTCGGCCGGGTACAACATCGCGGGCCCCGAGGTCGAGGACGCCCTGCTGCGCCATCCGGACGTGGTCGAGGCAGCGGTCGTGGGGCGGTCCGACGAGGCACGCGGGCAGGTCGTGGTGGCGTACGCGGTCCTGCGCCCCGGCGCGCACCAGGACCGGGAGACGCTGCGCGCCTTCCTCAAGTCCGAGCTGGCCCCGTACAAGTGTCCCCGCGAGATCGTCTTCCTGGACGCGCTCCCGCGCACCGCGACCGGCAAGCTCCAGCGCTTCCGTCTGCGCACCGAGGGTGACCAGCAGTGATACCGACGACCTAAGATGATCAACGTGGCCGACCAGCACGCTCCCCGCTCCCTCATCGTCACGCTCTACGGCGCCTACGGCCGGTTCATGCCCGGCCCGGTGCCGGTGTCCGAGCTGATCCGCCTTCTCTCCGCCGTGGGCGTGGACGCGCCCTCCGTGCGGTCGTCCGTGTCACGTCTCAAACGCCGCGGACTGCTCGAACCGGCGCGCACAGCGGAGGGCGCGGCCGGGTACGCGCTGTCGCCGGACGCGCGGCAGCTCCTCGACGACGGGGACCGGCGCGTGTACGCGGCGGCGCCGCCCGAGGACGACGGCTGGGTGCTCGCCGTCTTCTCCGTGCCGGAGTCCGAGCGGCAGAAGCGGCACGTCCTGCGCTCGCGCCTGGCCGGCCTGGGCTTCGGAACGGCGGCCCCCGGGGTTTGGCTGGCTCCGGCGCGCCTCTACGAAGAGACCCGGCACACCCTGGAACGGCTGCGCCTGGACGCGTACGTGGAACTGTTCCGCGGTGAGCACCTGGGCTTCGCGGCGACGGCGGACGCGGTCGCCCGCTGGTGGGACCTGGCCGCGATCGCCAAGGAGCACGAGGAGTTCCTCGACCGCCACGCGCGCGTGCTGCGCGCCTGGGAGCGGCGCGCGGACACCCCGCCCGAGGAGGCCTACCGCGACTATCTGCTCGCCCTGGATTCCTGGCGCCACCTCCCCTAC
The DNA here is from genome assembly GCF_041051975.1 of Streptomyces sp. R21. Classification (GTDB taxonomy): domain Bacteria; phylum Actinomycetota; class Actinomycetes; order Streptomycetales; family Streptomycetaceae; genus Streptomyces. The sequence continues at coordinate 2,734,185 of NZ_CP163435.1, forward strand.
ACCGACCCCGGACTGCCTCCGGCCCTGCTGCCCCAGGACTGGCCGGGCGCCCGCTCGGCCGCCGTGTTCCGGGCGCTGCACGAGCGGCTGCGCGACGCCGGCGCTGTTTTCGCGGGTGTTCGCGAACCCTTCGCCGAGGTGTGATCTCAGCTGCATCAAGGGCCCCTAAGGGAACCCTCAGGCTCCTTCGTCCCTCTTCTCATTTTCCGTACCTAGCGTCGTGACGCCGCACGCCAGGACAGAAAGAGGGACCTCACGCATATGACCACCACGGCAAGGGCTCAAGGAGCCACCGTCTGGCTCACGGGCCTTCCGAGCGCGGGCAAGACGACCATCGGCCGCCTCCTGGGGACCCGGCTGAAGGCCGAGGGGCACCGCGTGGAGGTCCTCGACGGCGACGAGATCCGCCGCTTCCTCTCCTCCGGCCTGGGCTTCTCACGCGCCGACCGCAACACGAACGTGCAGCGCATCGGTCTGGTCGCCGAGGTGCTGGCACGCAACGGCGTCCTCGCCGTGGTGCCCGTCATCGCGCCGTACACCGACAGCCGCGAGGCCGTGCGCGAGCGGCACGAGAAGAGCGGGACGCCGTACATCGAGGTGCATGTCGCCACCCCCGTGGAGGTGTGCAGCGAGCGCGACGTGAAGGGGCTGTACGCCCGGCAGGCCGCGGGTCGGCTGACCGGACTGACCGGCGTCGACGACCCGTACGAGCCGCCGCTCGACCCCGCGCTCACGCTGGAGACGCAGCTGCAGAGCCCGGAGGAGTCCGCGGCGTCCGTGTACGCGGTGCTCGCGGCCAGGAGGCTCGTATGACTTCGGCGGCCACCGGACACACCACCGTGCATACGACAGAACGCGCCACCGTTCGTACGGCAGAACGCGCCACCGCGAACGCGGCTGAACACACCTTCACGCTCTCGCACTTGGATGCGTTGGAGTCCGAGGCGGTGCACATCTTCCGCGAGGTCGCGGGCGAGTTCGAGCGGCCGGTGATCCTCTTCTCCGGCGGCAAGGACTCCATCGTCATGCTGCACCTGGCGCTGAAGGCCTTCGCCCCCGCGGCGATCCCTTTCACGCTGCTGCACGTGGACACCGGGCACAACTTCCCCGAGGTGCTGGAGTACCGAGATCGTGTGGTGGCCACCCATGGGCTGCGCCTCCATGTGGCCTCCGTACAGGACTACATCGACCGCGGTGTACTCAAGGAACGCCCCGACGGCACCCGCAACCCCCTGCAGACTCTCCCGCTCACCGAGAAGATCCAGGCCGAGAAGTTCGACGCCGTCTTCGGCGGCGGACGCCGCGACGAGGAGAAGGCCCGCGCCAAGGAGCGGGTGTTCTCGCTGCGGGACGAGTTCTCCCAGTGGGACCCCCGCCGCCAGCGCCCCGAGCTGTGGAACCTCTACAACGGCCGCCACGCCCCCGGCGAACACGTCCGGGTGTTCCCGCTCTCCAACTGGACCGAGCTGGACGTGTGGCAGTACATCGCCCGCGAGGGCATCGAGCTGCCCGAGATCTACTTCGCGCACGAGCGTGAGGTGTTCCAACGCGCCGGGATGTGGCTGACCGCCGGCGACTGGGGCGGCCCGCGCGAGCACGAGGTGGTCGAGAAGCGGCAGGTCCGCTACCGCACGGTCGGCGACATGTCCTGCACCGGCGCCGTCGACTCCGACGCGGTGACCCTCGACCAGGTCATCACCGAGATCGCCGCCTCCCGGCTCACCGAGCGGGGCGCCACCCGCGCCGACGACAAGATGTCCGAGGCCGCGATGGAAGACCGCAAGCGCGAGGGGTACTTCTAGACATGACCGGCACCACCCTGGATGTGACCGGCACACCCGGCACCACCATCGACACCCTCCGCTTCGCGACCGCCGGGTCCGTCGACGACGGCAAGTCCACCCTCGTCGGCCGCCTGCTGCACGACTCCAAGTCGATCCTCGCCGATCAGCTCGAGGCCGTCGAGCGTGTCTCACAGAGCCGTGGCCAGGAAGCCCCCGACCTGGCGCTGCTCACCGACGGCCTCCGTGCCGAGCGCGAGCAGGGCATCACCATCGACGTCGCCTACCGCTACTTCGCCACGCCCCGGCGCCGCTTCATCCTCGCGGACACGCCCGGTCATGTGCAGTACACCCGCAACATGGTGACGGGTGCCTCCACCGCCGACCTGGCCGTCGTCCTCGTCGACGCCCGCAACGGCGTCGTCGAGCAGACCCGCCGGCACGCCGCGATCGCCGCCCTGCTCCGCGTCCCGCACGTCGTCCTCGCCGTCAACAAGATGGACCTCGTGGGGTACGAGGAGCAGGAGTTCGACCGTATCGTCGAGGACTTCGCGGGCCACGCCGCCGAGCTGGGCCTGCCCGGCTTCACACCGATCCCGGTCTCCGCGCTGTGCGGGGACAACGTGGTGGACCGCTCGGCGCACATGGGCTGGTACGAGGGTCCGGCGCTCCTGGAGTTCCTGGAGACCGTCCCGGTCGGCATCGAGTCCGCCGACGCACCGGTGCGCTTCCCCGTGCAGTACGTGATCCGGCACGACGAAGTCCGCCACTACGCGGGCCAGTTGGCGTCGGGCTCGCTGCGGGTCGGCGACCGGGTGACGGTCCACCCGTCCGGCGAGACCTCCGAGGTCACCGGGATCGATGTGCTCGGCACCTACGCGGCGGTGGCGTACGCGCCTCAGTCCCTGACCCTGCGTCTGGCCGACCAGCGCGATATCTCGCGCGGCGACATGATCACGGCCGGGGCAGCCGTGCCCGCGCTCACGCAGGATGTCCGGGCGGCCGTCTGCCATCTGGCCGACCGTGCGCTGCGGGTCGGCGACCGGGTGCTGGTCAAGCACACCACGCGGACGGTGCAGGCGATCGTCAAGGACCTCGGCGGCGCAGCCGAGTTGACCGCGAACGACCTCGGCACGGTCACCCTGCGCACGGCCGAGCCGCTCGCGCTCGACGACTATGCGGACGTGCGCCGCACCGGTGCGTTCCTGCTGGTCGACCCGGCGGACGGCACCACGCTGACCGCCGGAATGGCCCGGCTGCCGTAGCTCCGCAGCTCCCGTAGCTTCAGTGGCTCCGGTAGCTCAACAGTGCGTGTCCGCCCTCAAGTCCCCAGTGTGAGCCTTGGCTTGGGGGCGTCCGTGCGTCCGGTCTGCGGGCGCCTGCTCCCCGCGCGGTAGGGCGCCGGCCAGCTCACGCCCGGCCCGGTGTACCCCTGCTCGGCGGCAGCATGCAGCGTCCAGTGCGGGTCGTACAGGTGCGGCCTGGCCAGTGCGCACAGGTCCGCGCGCCCGGCCAGGATCAGGGAGTTGACGTCGTCCCAGGAGGAGATCGCCCCGACGGCGATCACCGGGATGCGGGTCTCGTGGCGGATCCGGTCGGCGTACGGCGTCTGGTACGAACGGCCGTACTCGGGCTGCTCCTCCGCCACCACCTGGCCCGTCGACACGTCGACCGCGTCGGCGCCGTGCGCGGCGAAGGCCCGCGCGATCTCGACCGCTTCGTCCCCGGTGTTCCCGCCCTCGGCCCAGTCGGTGGCGGAGATACGGACGGTCATGGGCCGTTCCTCCGGCCACACGGACCGTACGGCATCGAAGACTTCGAGGGGAAAGCGGAGCCGGCGGTCGAGCGAGCCGCCGTAGGCGTCGGTGCGCTGGTTGGTCAGCGGGGAGAGAAACCCGGAGAGCAGATAGCCGTGCGCGCAGTGGAGTTCGAGCAGATCGAAGCCGCAGCGCGCGGCGCGCCAGGCGGCGGCCGTGAACTGCTCGCGGATGTCGGTGAGTTGGGCGCGGCTGAGCGCGCGGGGCGTCTGGCTCCGCGGCTTGTAGGGGAGCGAGGACGCGGCCACCAGCGGCCAGTTGCCGTCCTCCAGCGGCTCGTCCATGCCCTGCCACATCAGCTTGGTGGAGCCCTTGCGGCCGGAGTGGCCGAGCTGCACGCCGATGGCGGTGCCCGGCGCCTGCGCGTGCACGAAGGCGGTGATCCGCTTCCAGGCCTCGGCCTGCCGCCCGGTGTAGAGGCCGGCGCACCCGGGTGTGATCCGCCCCTCGGCGCTGACGCACACCATCTCGGTCATCACCAGACCGGCCCCGCCGAGTGCTCGCGCGCCCAGGTGGACGAGGTGGAAGTCGCCGGGGACGCCGTCCACGGCCGAGTACATGTCCATCGGTGAGACGACGACGCGGTTGCGCAGGGTCAGGCCGCGCAGTCGGAACGGGGTGAACATCGGGGGTGTGCCGGGCGGGCAGCCGAACTCCCGCTCCACGTTCGCGGTGAAGTGCGCGTCGCGCAGCCGCAGGTTGTCGTGGGTGACCCGGCGGCTGCGGGTGAGCAGGTTGAAGGCGAACTGGCGTGCGGGCTGGTCGAGATAGAGGTTCAGGTTCTCGAACCACTCCAGGCTGGCACGGGCCGCGCGCTGCGTGGAGGCGACGACGGGGCGCCGCTCCTCCTCGTACGCGGCCAACGCCTGCTCCAGTGAGGGCTGTTCCTCCAGACAGGCCGCGAGCGCGAGCGCGTCCTCGACGGCGAGTTTCGTGCCGGAGCCGATGGAGAAGTGGGCGGTGTGCGCGGCGTCGCCGAGAAGCACCAGATTGCCGTGCCACCAGCGCTCGTTGACGACCGTGCGGAAGCTGATCCACGCCGACTTGTTGGAGCGCAGGGACCGTCCGCCGAGCGCGTCCGCGAAGACCTTGGCGCACCGCTCGACGGACTCCTGCTCGTCGAGTTCCTCGAACCCGGCCGCCTTCCAGACCTCCTCGCGCATCTCGATGATCACCGTGGAGGAGTCGGCGGAGTACGGGTAGCCGTGCAGCTGCATGACCCCGTGCTCCGTCTCGGCGATCTCGAAGCGGAACGCGTCGAAGGCGAAGTCGGCGGCGAGCCAGACATAGCGGCAGTGGTGCGTGACCACATGGGGCCGGAACACATGGTCGTACGCCCCACGGGTGAGGCTGTTCACCCCGTCGGCGGCCACCACGAGGTCGTACGACGACATCAGCTCGGCGGCGGGCGGGGCCTCGGAACTGAAGCGCAGCTCGACGCCGAGCGCGCGGCAGCGGTCGTGCAGGATCTCCAGGAGCCTGCGCCGTCCGAGTGCCGCGAACCCGTGGCCGCCGGAGGTGTGGCGCTCCCCGCGGTGCACGATGTCGATGTCGTCCCAGCGCACGAACTCGTCCCGCAGTGCCGCGTACACGACCGGGTCGGCGTGCTCGATCCCGCCGAGCGTCTCGTCGGACAGGACCACACCGAAGCCGAAGGTGTCGTCGGGTGCGTTGCGCTCCCAGACGGTGATCGCGCGGGCCGGGTCGAGGCGTTTGAGCAGGGCGGCGGCGTAGAGACCGCCGGGCCCGCCGCCGATGACCGCGACCCGCAGCGCGTCCGAGGTGTCCCGGCCGCCCGGCACGGTCACCGCCCCTGCCACTTCGGCGGCCGCTTCTCGGTGAAGGCGGCATGGAACTCGGCGTAGTCCTCGCCGTTCATGAGGAGGGCCTGCGTCGCGGCGTCGAGTTCCACCGAGGCGGCCAGCGGCATGTCCAGTTCGGCGGTGAGCAGGGCCTTCGTCTGGGCGTACGCGAGGGCCGGCCCGTCGGCGAGGCGGCGGGCCAGGGCGAGTGCGGCCTCGTCGGCGCGCCCCTCGTCCGTGAGCTCGCTGATCAGCCCGATCCGCTCGGCCTCCGGCGCGCGCACCGGCTCGCCGAGCATCAGCAGCCGGGTGGCGTGTCCGAGGCCGACGACCCGGGGCAGCAGATAGGCGGCGCCCATGTCGCCGCCGGACAGCCCGACGCGGGTGAAGAGGAAGGCGAAGCGTGCGGAGGGGTCGGCCACCCGGAAATCGGCGGCCAGCGCCAGCACGGCTCCCGCGCCCGCCGCGACGCCGTGCACCGCCGCGATCACCGGGAACGGACACTCCCGTACGGCGCGCACGACCTGGCCGGTCATCCGGTTGAAGTCGAGGAGCTGGGCGGTGTCCATGGAGAGGGTCGCGCCGATGATCTCGTCGACGTCGCCGCCGGAGCAGAAGCCGCGTCCCTCGCCGGTCAGCACCAGGGCGCGTACCGACCTCTCGCGGGACAGCTCGGCGAGCAGGTCGCGCAGATCGGCGTAGGCGCCGAACGTGAGCGCGTTGAGTTTGTCGGGCCGGGCCAGGGTGACGGTGGCGACCCCGTCGTCGACCGCGCACCTCAGATGCTGCCAGTCGGGGGTGCGGGCGGCGGAGCCGGTGAAGGGACTCATGACGTGCGGCCTCCTCGGGCGGGGGCGGCGGTCCGGACCTGCGGGTGCGGCCCTTCTCCTCCTACTCCACGAAGCTATCACCCATCCGTGACTGTCGTCATGACTGCGCGATAAGCCTGGCGGGATGTGGCCGTTTCCCGTCACCGAGTCACGGGTCCTCGATAGCCCCGTAACGACGGGCGCACAGCGAGCGAGTCGGCACGTTGGGGTGGGTACGGAGCCCGATGCAGGGGCTTTCCGGGCCGAACGTCCCGGAAAACACCCGCCGAGCGCCTCTGCCCGGTTGCGCCGTACCATTCGTAATGTTGAAAGCAGGACAGCCTGCGCCATGAACGGACCCGCCTTGCACGAACCCCCCGCCCCCGCCTCATGGCGCATCGCGCTGCCGCATTCCGCCGCGGCCGTGCCCGTGGCCCGCGCACTGGTCCGTACGGCGCTGGCCGAGCTGGAGCACGCTGCCGACAGCGACACCGCGGAGCTGCTCACCGCCGAGCTGGTCGCCAACGCCGTGGAGCACACCGCGGGCGACGCCCCCATAGAACTGGTCGTGGAGCTGCTGCCGACCGGCTGCCATGTCGAGGTGCACGATCCCGACCCGGCGCCGCCCGGCGATCTCACGGTCCCCGACCCGTCCGGCGCCCCCGACCCCTGGCAGGAGCACGGACGCGGCCTGCTGCTGATCCGCGCCCTCAGCTCGGCCTGCGGCCACCGCCCCACCGAGTCCGGCAAGGCGGTCTGGTTCCGGCTGCCCGCGATGCCGCCGCAGTGGCGCCCGGCCTGACCGGACCGGTCAGGCGAGTGTGGCGACCATGATCGCCTTGATGGTGTGCAGGCGGTTCTCGGCCTCGTCGAAGACGACCGAGTGCGCCGACTCGAAGACCTCGTCGGTGACCTCCAGCGAGTCGAGGCCGTGGGTCTCGTGGATGTCGCGGCCGACCTTGGTGCCGAGGTCGTGGAACGCGGGCAGGCAGTGCAGGAACTTCACGTCCGGGTTGCCGGTGGCGCGCAGCACATCCATGGTCACGGCGTACGGCGACAGGGCGCGGATGCGCTCGTCCCACACGTCCTTGGGCTCACCCATGGAGACCCAGACGTCGGTGGCGACGAAGTCGGCGTCCCGGACGCCTTCGGCGACGTCCTCGGTGAGCGTGACGACGGCGCCGCTGTCCTCGGCCAGTTTCCGCGCCTGGGCGATGACGTCGTCGCTGGGCCAGTAGGCCCGGGGCGCGATGATCCGTACGTCCATGCCGAGCAGCGCACCGGTGATCAGGTACGAGTTGCCCATGTTGAAGCGGGCGTCGCCGAGGTAGGCGAAGACGAATCCGTCGGTGTGCAGGTCCTTCTTGCTGTGCTCGGTCATCGTCAGCACGTCGGCGAGCATCTGCGTGGGATGCCAGTCGTCGGTCAGGCCGTTGTAGACGGGCACTCCGGCGTACGCGGCCAGTTCCTCGACGCCGGCCTGACTGTCGCCCCGGTACTCGATCGCGTCGAACATCCGGCCGAGCACGCGCGCGGTGTCCCTGATGGACTCCTTGTGGCCTATCTGCGAGCCGGACGGATCGAGATACGTCGTCGAGGCGCCCTGGTCCGCCGCCGCGACCTCGAACGCACAGCGCGTGCGCGTCGAGGTCTTCTCGAAGATCAGCGCGATGTTCCGGCCCCGCAGGTACTGCGTCTCGGTCCCCGCCTTCTTCGCCGCCTTCAGCTCGGCGGCCAGCGCGACCAGGCCGCGGAACTCCTCCTCGGTGAAGTCCAGCTCCTTGAGGAAGTGGCGTCCGGCGAGGGCGGTCGGGACTGTCGCCATGGGGGCGCTCCAGGGTTACGAAAACGGGGACTTTTGGAATTCTATACGATCCTCAACATTTCTATACAGCCACCGGCCCGATGACGCAGCTCACACGGTCCGTACGGCCGGTCCGTACGGCTCGGAGCGGCTCAGCTCCACTCAGCCCAGGCCCACTCGGCTCGGCTCGGCTCGGCTCAGACAGCATCCCGCTCGACAGGACAGCTCATACAGCGCGGCCCGCCCCTCCCCCGGCCCAGCTCACTGCCGGGGATCTCGATCACCTCGATGCCCTGCTTGCGCAGATGCGTGTTGGTGGTCGAGTTCCGCTCGTAGGCGACGACGACGCCCGGCTCGACGGCGAGGACGTTGCAGCCGTCGTCCCACTGCTCACGTTCGGCCGCGTGCACGTCCTGCGTGGCGGTCAGGACGCGGATGGCGTCCAGCCCGAGCGCGGCGGCGATCGCGCGGTGCATGTGCTCCGGCGGATGGTCGGTGACCTTCAACTCCTTGTCACCGGCGCCCGGTTCGATGGTGTACGAGCGGAGCATGCCGAGCCCCGCGTACTGCGTGAAGATGTCGCCGTCGACCATCGTCATCACGGTGTCGAGGTGCATGAAGGCCCGCCGCTTGGGCATGTCGAGCGCCACGATGGTGCGCGCGGAGCCGGCCGCGAAGAGCTTGTGCGCGAGCATCTCGACGGCCTGGGGCGTGGTCCGCTCGCTCATGCCGATCAGGACGGCGCCGTTGCCGATGACCAGGACGTCACCGCCCTCGATGGTGGACGGGTAGTCGGCCATCCCCTCGGACCAGACCCTGAAGCTCTCGTCGCGGAAGAGCGGGTGATGCCGGTAGATCGCCTCGAAGTGCACGGTCTCGCGCTGGCGCGCGGGCCACTTCATGGCGTTGATCGACACCCCGTCGTAGATCCAGGCGGAGGTGTCCCGGGTGAAGAGGTGGTTGGGCAGCGGGCCCAGCAGGAAGTCGTCGAGGTCCATGGCATGGAAGCGCACGGAGGTCGGCTCGGGGTGGGCGTCGAGGAACTCCCGCTTGGTCATCCCGCCGACCAGCGCCTCGGCCAGTTCGTGCGCCGGCAGCGTCTCGAAGGCGGCGCGGAGGTGATCCGTGGCGAGCGGCCCGTACTCCTTCTCGTCGAAGACCCGGTCGAGGACGAGCGATCTGGCCGCCGGGAGCTCCAGGGCCTCCGACAGCAGGTCCCCGAAGAGGTGGACGGCGACTCCGCGGTCGCGCAGCACGTCCGCGAACCCGTCATGCTCGGCACGCGCCCGGCGCACCCACAGGACGTCATCGAAGAGCAGCGCGTCCTTGTTGCTGGGGGTGAGCCTCTTGAGCTCCAGATCCGGCCTGTGCAGGATGACGCGGCGCAGCCGCCCGGCCTCGGAGTCGACATGGAATCCCATGTCTCCATCCTGACCATCCGGACGCGTGTTCACCCGCCGATCGGCCGGAACCGGGCCACTTGATTTCAGTTGATCTCGTCCCCTTGACGATAACCGGCGATCTCCATTATCGTCGCATTGACGAAAATAAACGAAGGCGGGCGGCGAGGCACGCCCACCGATAAGGGGGATCTTCATGGCCGACATCACCCGTCGACTCGGCTGGCGCCATCTGCGCGGGGCGCCGACCGCCCACGTCCGGCACCACCGGTCGGGGCGGCTGGCGCACGACGGGCCCGGCCTGAGCTTCTGGTACCGGTCCCTCACCGCGGCCCTCTCCGAAGTCCCGGTCGACGACCGCGAGTTGGCCATGACCTTCCACGCCCGTACGTCCGACTTCCAGGACGTGGCGGTGCAGGCGACGGTCACCTACCGCATCAGCGACCCCGCCGTCGCCGCCGGGCGTCTCGACTTCTCCATCGACCCCGATACGGGGATCTGGCGCGGCGCTCCCCTCGAACAGCTCGGCACCCTGCTGACGGAGACCGCCCAGCAGCACGCGCTGGACGTGCTGGCCCGTACGCCGCTGGCGGCCGCCCTGTCGGACGGCGTGGCGTCGGTGCGCGAGCGCATCGCGGGCGGGCTCGCGGCCGAACCGCGGCTGCCCGCCACCGGGATCGAGGTGGTCGCGGTACGGGTGGTGGCGCTGCGGCCGGAACCCGAGGTGGAGCGGGCGCTGCGCACCCCCGCCCGTGAGCTGATCCAGCAGGAGGCCGACCGGGCGACGTACGAGCGGCGTGCCGTCGCCGTCGAGCGGGAGCGGACGATCGCCGAGAACGAGCTGGCGAGCCAGATCGAACTCGCCCGGCGCGAGGAGCAGTTGGTCGACCAGCGCGGCACGAACACCCGGCGCGAGGCGGAGGAGCACGCGGCAGCCGACGCCGTCCGCGCCGGGGCCGAGGCGGCGCGCACGGTCCGTCTCGCGGAGGCCGAGGCCGCACGGTCACTGCATCTCGCGGAGGCGGAGGCGGGGCGCTCGCTCAAGCTCGCGGAGGCGGAGGCCGGACGGTCGGTCCGGCTCACGGAAGCGGAGGCCGCGCGCACGGTGCAGCTCGCCGAAGCCGAGGCCGCGCGCGCCGTGCGGCTCGCGCGGGCCGAGGCGGAGGCCGCACGCGAGGTCGGCGAGGCACGGGCCCAGGCCCAGGCCGCCTGGCTGCGCGTCCACGCCGAGGTCGACGTCGCCACGCTGAACGCCCTGACGGGCACGCGGCTCGCGGAGAACCTGCCGCACATCGACAGCATCACGGTGTCGCCGGACGTTCTGACGGGGTTGCTGTCCCGGCTGGGCGGGGCGGCGGGGTCGGGTCCGGATGGTGCGGGATCGGGCTCGATGCCGGGCGGGTCGGCGTGAGTCTCGCACCGCGGGTCGTGCTGGTCCATCGCACCACGGAGTACGAGGAGTTGGTGGCCCGGCACGGCACGCACGGCCAGGCGGCGTTCTTCCTGACGTCCCGCGGCCGGAGCATCGAGGAGGTCTCCGAACGCCACACGCGCACGCGCCGGGCGCTGGCCGACGTGGCCTCCGCCATTCCGCTGACATGGCGTCAGGCCCGGGTGGAGCGGGACGACTTGGACCGTTTCCTGTTCGCACCCGAGGACGTCGTGGTGGTCGTCGGGCAGGACGGACTGGTCGCCAACGTCGCCAAGTACCTGACGGGCCAGCCGGTCGTGGGCATCGACACCGATCCCGGGCGCAACCCCGGAGTGCTGGTGCGCCATCGCGCCGTGGACGCGGGCACGTTGATCTCCTCGGCCACGGCTGCGGGCACGTCGGCCGACGAACTCACCATGGTCGAGGCCGTCGCCGACGACACCCAGCGACTGGTCGCCCTCAACGAGATCTACCTGGGTGCGGCCGGACACCAGACCGCCCGATACCGTCTGGGGCTCGACGGCGACAGGGGTGTCGTCGAGCCCCAGGCCTCGTCCGGCGTACTCGTCGGAACAGGAACCGGGGCGACCGGATGGATCCGCTCGGTATGGCAGGAACGCGGCGGCGGCCCGCCCCTGCCGGCCCCCACGGAGGACCGCCTCCTCTGGTTCGTCCGCGAGGCCTGGCCGTCCCCGGCCACGGGCACCTCACTCGTGGCCGGGGAGCTCCCCCAAGGGGCGCAACTACGGCTCACGGTGGAGTCGGACCGCCTGATCGCCTTCGGCGACGGGGTGGAGAGCGACGCTCTGGAGCTGACGTGGGGCCAGTCGGTGCGGGTAGGGATGGCGGAGGTCCGCCTGCGCCTGGTGGGTTAGGTGATTTCAGCCCGTCGTGGGGGTCCCCCCGCTCGAGCGAAGCCGAGCGTGGGGGAGTTTGAGGACGAGGTCATCAGCAACCCCAGCCGCCCCACACGTCACAGTCGAGGATCCACCGGCTCGCTCTCCAACGCCAGCACCCCGAACACCGCTTCATGCACCCGCCACAGCGGCTCCCCCTCCGCCAGCCGGTCCAACGCCTCCAGCCCGAGCGCGTACTCCCGGATCGCGAGCGACCGCTTGTGGTTCAGGAACCGCCCCCGCAGCCGAGCGAGGTTCTCGGGCCGGGTGTACTCCGGCCCGTAGATGATCCGCAGGTACTCCCGCCCGCGGCACTTGATGCCGGGCTGCACGAGCCGTCCGTTCTCCCCGCGCACCACCGCCCCGACCGGCTTGACGACCATGCCCTCGCCCCCGCGCACGGTCATCTCCAGCCACCAGTCGACGCCGGCCTGTACGGACGCCGCATCCCCGGTGTCGACGTAGAGCCGCCGCGTGGTCGCCAGCAGCCCGCTGCCGTCGTGCTCGACGAGCCGGTCGATCAGCGCCAGCTGTTCGTCGTGCGGGAGCGCGGCGAGGCTGCGCCCCTGGACGGCGAGGATCTGGAAGGGGGCAAGCCGCACCCCGTCCAGGCCGTCCGTCGTCCAGCAGTAGCGCCGGTACGCGTCGGTGAACGCGGCGGCGTCGGCGGCCCGTTCGCGGTGCTTGCCAAGGAGGTCCGCCACATCAACACCCCGTCCCGCTGCCCCTTCGAGCGCGGCGAGCACCCCCGGGAACACGGCCCCGGACGCGGCACCCACGGCGGCGTACTGCGAGCGCAGCAGCCCGGACGCCTTCAGCGACCAGGGCATCAACTCGGCGTCCAGCAGAAGCCAGTTGGTGTCGAGCTCCTCCCAGAGACCTGCCTCCGCGACAGCGGCCCGCAGCCGCCCGAGGATCTCCTCGGTGACGGCGGCGTCGTCGAATAAGGGCCGCCCGGTGCGCGTGTACAGCGCCCCCGTGGGCCCTTCGACCCCGAACCGCTCGCGCGCCGCGTCCGCGTCACGGCAGACCAGCGCCACCGCCCGCGACCCCATGTGCTTCTCCTCGCACACGACGCGCGCGACCCCGTCCTCCTTGTACTGCGCGAAGGCTTCCGCCGGGTGCTCCAGGTAGCCCTCGATGTGCGAGGTCGCGGTCGGTGCCATGGTCGGGGGCAGATACGGCAGCAGCCGGGGGTCGATCGCGAAGCGGCTCATGACCTCCAGGGCCGCGGCCGCGTTCTCCTCGCGGACGGAGACCCGCCCGGCGTGCCGGGTCTCCACCGCCCGGCGCCCGTGCACGTCCGCCAGGTCGAGCGGCCGCCCCTCGTGCCCGCCGGGCGCCTCGGAGGCCAGCGGCCTGGTCGGCTCGTACCAGACCTTCTCGGCCGGTACGTCGACCAGCTCGCGCTCAGGCCAGCGCAGCGCGGTCAGCTTGCCGCCGAACACAGCGCCCGTGTCGAGGCAGATGGTGTTGTTCAGCCATGTGGCCGTGGGCACGGGTGTGTGGCCGTACACCACTGCCGCCCGGCCCCGGTAGTCCTCCGCCCACGGGTAGCGCACCGGCAGCCCGAACTCGTCGGTCTCGCCGGTCGTGTCGCCGTACAGCGCGTGCGAGCGCACCCGGCCCGAGGTGCGGCCGTGGTAGCGCTCGGGCAGACCGGCGTGGCAGACGACGAGACGCCCGCCGTCGAGGACGTAGTGGCTGACCAGCCCGTCGACGAACTCCCGTACCTGCTGCTTGAACTCGTCGCTCTCCCCCTCCATCTGCTCGATGGTCTCGGCGAGTCCGTGCGTGTGCTGGACCTGGCGGCCCTTGAGGTAACGCCCGTACTTGTTCTCGTGGTTGCCCGGGACGCACAGGGCGTTGCCCGTCGCGACCATGGACATCACCCGGCGCAGTACACCGGGGGTGTCCGGGCCCCGGTCGACGAGGTCGCCGACGAAGACGGCCGTACGGGCTTCCGGGTGCGCCCCGTCGACGTAGCCGAGCCTGCCGAGCAGGGTCTCCAGCTCGGAGGCGCAGCCGTGGATGTCGCCGATGATGTCGAACGGTCCGGTGAGGTGGGTCAGGTCGTTGAAGCGCCTCTCGGTGCGGACCTCGGCGCTCTCGATCTCCTCGACGCCCCGCAGGACGTGCACCTTCCTGAAACCCTCGCGCTCCAACTGCCGTAGCGAGCGGCGGAGTTCACGGATGTGGCGCTGGATGACGCGGCGCGGCATGTCGGCGCGGTCGGTGCGGGCGGCGTTGCGTTCGGCGCACACCTCCTCGGGCACGTCGAGCACGATGGCGATCGGCAGCACGTCGTACTTCTTGGCGAGGTCGATCAGCTGACGGCGGCTGTCCTGCTGCACGTTGGTCGCGTCGACGACGGTGCGCCGTCCCGCCGCGAGACGCTTGCCCGCGATGTAGTGCAGCACGTCGAAGGCGTCCCGGCTGGCGCTCTGGTCGTTCTCGTCGTCGGCGACCAGGCCGCGGCAGAAGTCGCTGGAGATGACCTCGGTCGGCTTGAAGTGCCGTCGCGCGAAGGTGGACTTGCCGGAGCCGGAGGCGCCGACGAGGACCACGAGGGAGAGGTCGGTGACGGGCAGGGTGCGCACCCGGGGTTCGGCCTGGTTCGTCATGCGGCCTTCTCCTCCTTCGCGGTCGGGTTGTTCAGGGTGTCCTTCACGCTGAAGACGGCCATCTGGGTCGGCGGCCCCACCTCGGGGTCGTCCGGGCCGACGGGCACGAACTCCACGCCGTAGCCGTGCCGTTCGGCCACCGTGTGCGCCCAGCCGCGGAACTCCTCGCGCGTCCACTCGAAGCGGTGGTCGCCGTGCCGGGTGTGCCCGGCCGGGAGGGTCTCCCAGCGGACGTTGTACTCGACGTTCGGCGTCGTCACGAGGACGGTCCTCGGGCGGGCCGAGCCGAACACCGCATACTCCAGGGCGGGCAGCCGTGGCAGGTCGAGGTGCTCGACGACCTCGCTGAGCACGGCGGCGTCGTAGCCCTTGAGCCTCTTGTCGGTGTATGCGAGCGAGCCCTGGAAGAGCTGCACCCGCGCGGCCTGCCGCTCGCCCATGCGGTCCAGCTTGAGCCGCCGCGAGGCGATGGTGAGCGCGCGCATCGACACGTCCACGCCGACGATCTCGGTGAACCGCGGGTCCTTCAGCAGCGCCTGCACCAACTGGCCCTGTCCGCAGCCGAGATCGAGAACCCGGCCGGCGCCCGAGGCGTGCAGCGCGGCGAGGATCGCGTCGCGCCGCTGCAGAGCGAGCGGCACGGCCTTCTCCTCGGCATCAGCGGCGTCCTGTGCCGCTTCGCCCTCCGGCTGCTCTTCGACCGCGTTGTCGATCTCCTCGACCTCGCTGTCGTCCGCCTCGGCGAGCCGTACGAGTTCGAGCCGCTCCATCGCCTCACGCGTCAGCGACCAGCGACGCGACAGATAACGGCTGGTGATCAGCTGCTGCTCCGGGTGGTCGGGCAGCCAGCCCTCACCGGCCCGCAGCAACTTGTCGACCTCGTCGGAGGACACCCAGTAGTGCTTGGCGTCGTCGAGCACCGGCAGCAGCACATAGAGGTGCCGCAGCGCCTCGGCCAGGGTCAGCCGCTCCGACTCCAGTACGAGCCGCACATACCGCGAGTCGCCCCACTCGGGGAACTCCGGGTCCAGCGCCACGGCCTCGACCGTCACCGTCCAGCCCAGCGGCTCGAAGAGCTTCCGCACGAGGTCCGCGCCACCACGTGCGGGGAGTGCGGGCACCTCGATGCGGAGCGGGAGCGCAAGCGCGGGCAGTTCGGGCCGCGCGGCGCACTGCCCCTTCATCGCGCTGGAGAACACGGCGCTCAGGGCGACGGCGAGCAGCGACGAGGCCGCGTAGGGGCGGTCGTTGACGTACTGCGCGAGCGCCGCGTCCGGTGCCCCGCCACGCCCCTTGCCCTTGCCCCGCCGCACCAGCGCCACCGCGTCGACCTCCAGCAGCAGCGCGGCCGTGCACCGCTCGACGGACGCCTCGGGGTAGAGGACGTGCGCCTTGCCGTAGGACGTCGAGAACGCCTGCGCCTTGTCGGGATGCTTGTGCAGCAGAAGGCCGAGATCGGTCGCGGGGCGCTGTGGGGTGCCTGTGGCACTGATCGTCAGGAACACATGTCCGAGTATGGGAGGTACGCCCCGTCCCCCACCAGGGAATTTCACCCACGCCGGGGGTTGGGACACACCCATGACACGTCCTACTGCAGCTGCGACATCACCTGGGAGGAGATCAGGTCCAGGTGGTCGAGGTCGTCGAGGTCGAGGATCTGGAGATAGAGCCGCTGGGAGCCGATCTCCGCGTACCGGCCGATCTTCTCGACGACCTCGTCCGGGGAGCCCGCCAGTCCGTTCGCCTTCAGCTCGTCGACGTCGCGGCCGATCGCGGCGGCCCGGCGCGACACCTCGTCGGCGTTCTTGCCGACGCAGGCCACCAGCGCGTTCGAGTACGTCAGGTCGGGGCCCCTGCGGCCCGCCTCCTCCGCCGCGTCGCGCACCCGGCCGAACTGGCGCTCGCTGTCCTCGATCGAGCCGAAGGGCATGTTGAACTCGTCCGCGTACAGGGCGGCGAGCCGCGGGGTGCGGGTCGCGCCATGGCCGCCGATGAGGACCGGGATCTTCGCCTGGGCCGGCTTGGGCAGGGCGGGCGAGTCGGTCAGGTCGTAGTGCGTGCCGTGGTGGCTGAACGTCTCGCCGACCTCGGTCGCCCACAGTCCTGTGACGATCGCCAGCTGCTCCTCCAGGCGGGCGAACTTCTCCTTGGGGAACGGGATGCCGTACGCCTTGTGCTCCTCCTCGAACCAGCCCGCGCCCAGGCCCAGTTCGACCCGGCCGCCGGACATCTGGTCCACCTGCGCGACCTGGATGGCGAGAACGCCGGGCAGCCGGAAGGTGCCGGCGGTCATCAGCGTGCCGAGCCGGATGCGCTTGGTCTCACGGGCGAGCCCGGCCAGGGTGATCCAGGCGTCGGTCGGACCCGGGAGGCCGTCGGCGGAGCCCATGCGGAGATAGTGGTCCGAGCGGAAGAAGGCGTCGAAGCCGAGGTCCTCGGTGGCCTTCGCCACGGTGAGCAGGGTGTCGTAGGTCGCCCCTTGCTGGGGCTCGGTGAAAATTCGAAGGTCCATACATCCATCCTGCACGGTGGTGGGCCGGTCAACCCCACTGGTCCCGCCGCGTCCTCCCGTCCTCGGTCGGGTGAAATCCGTCAACCCCGCATGCGGTACGGGCCCGCGCCAGTGACCCCGGTCGTCGGTGATCGTTGGCTCGGGCGGAGCCGGACCGCCCGGCCATCCCGTCGCCGGCGGTTGCCGGGGCGTCACCCGCACCGGCCCCTCTTACGGGGCCATAGGCCGAGGAGCCCGTCATGTCCCAAGAAGCCGTGCCGCAGCAGGCCGCGCCCGCACCGCCGAAGGGGCTGCTTCAACAGATGGAGGAGCTGATGGCGGCGCTGAACGCGGATCTGTCGCAGCTCGACGCGGATCTGCAGTCGTCCGGGGGACGACCTGCTCTCTCGGACGAGTCCGGCCAGGGCTGAGGTCTCCGTCTGTTGCTGTCTCTCTGGGGGCTGCGCCCCCAGACCCCCCTTCGGCCTGGACGGCCTGGTCCTCAAACTCCCCCGACGGCCTCGCCTGTCTACGCCGAATCCCGCTCCCTGACCTCCTGATCCCTCGCCGCCAGGCGTCTCAGCATCTCCAGGACCCGGTCCCTGGACTCGTCCGCCGCGTCGATCGCCTCCATGCACTGCCAGTACGTCGCCTCGTCGTCCGCGGCGCAGGCGACGCCGACCAGGGCTATGCCGACCTCGCCGAGGAGGCCGCCCAGGCAGAGCAGGGCCTCGCGGGCGTCGCCCAACTCGGTGAGCTGGGCGGCTCGTAACGTCTTGACGTCGACGGTGGGGGCTTCGAGGACGCCGCAGCCTCTGCCCGCCAGCTCGGTCAGACCCAGCGCCTCGCCGCGCAGTTCGGGTGGGCCGGAGACCGCGAAGCGGCTGCCTATCGCCTGGGCCAGGGACTGCGCCTGCCAGACCTCCGCCAGCACCTCCCGTGTGTCGCCGCTCTCCGCCAGGGCACCTCTGCTCGCCATGATGAGCCGCACTGCGTCCATGCGCCGCCCCCGCTCCGTCCCCGACGCGCTGTCACGCGTCCGCCCGAACTCCGTTGTCCACTACCCAGAGTGAGCTTCCGCGCGACGAAAAGCCAGAGGTAGCCCGAAATCTGTGGACACGGAGTTGAGTGTGGACAACTTCGTAACTCCGGAGAGTGACCGAATTCAGCGTCCGTTCCTCGCGGCGCCCCTCACGGCCCCTCACGGCCCCTCCGGCGCCGGGAACCTCCGCTCGTTCCTGTCGATCTTCGCATCGAGCGCCGACAACGGGTCGATGCCGAGTACCTCGCACAGCTGGAGCAGATACGCGAGGACGTCGGCCACCTCGTCCGTGACACGGTGCGCGGTGTCCGCGTCGTCCATGACGCGCGCCGACTCCTCCGGGGTCAACCACTGGAAGATCTCGACGAGTTCGGAGGCCTCCACGCTCAGCGCGGCGACCAGGTTCTTGGGGGTGTGGTAGCGCCCCCAGTCCCTCGCGGCCGCGAACTCGGCCAGCCTGCGCTGCAGCTTCGCTACGTCCAGTTCAGTCACGGCCTCAGGTGTACCACCGTCGCCCCGGCCGCCTCCGCCGCCCCGGCCACGCCCGGCCCCGTACCCGTATCCGCAGCCCACGCCGCCTCGCTCACCGTGCCCACCAGCCGAATGTGCCCGCGCTCGCACATCCGCGCCGCCAGCCGGACCAGCTCCCCGGTCTGCCGGACGTCCAGGCCGCGGTCGAGGCCGTCGGCCAGGACCGTCAGGGTCTGCAGGGCGGCGGGGACCTCTCCGGCCTGGTCGACCTCCAGCACTCCGGGGCCGGTGAGCAGCACGAGGGCCAGCGCCAGATACCTCAACTCCCCGTCACCGAGCAGCCCGAGGGGCGTCCGGACGCCGTCACCCCGGTCGAGGAGGGCGCGCACCCTGCCGTCGCCCAGTTGCTCGGCGAGCACCTCCGCGACGGGTCCCGCGCATCCGGCCCGGACCGCCGCGACCAGTTGCCCGTGCCGTCGGCTGCACTCCGACCGCGTGCGCCACAACACCTCGGCGAGGTTGTCGCAGCCGCGCAGGAGCCGTCCCTCGCCGAGCGGGACGGCCGCGCGCATGCTGCCGGGGACCGGGTCGCAGGCGAAGACCGAGCGCAGTGCGACCACCATCTGCTCGGCGGCCGCGAGGACCTGGCGCTCCCCGTCCGTCCGGCCCGCGACGCGCAGCGGCAGGAGTGCGGTGCCGAGGCGGTCGTCGGGGAGCGGCCCCCGGGTCACCGGGGACCCACCCGCCGTGTGCCAGGCCGCCTGCACGAAGGGGCGCCCCGGGTCTCGTAAGGCCGTCTCCAGGAGAACGAGCCCGCCCGCGGTCAGCCGCTCGCCCACGATGCGCAGATCCGGCTCGGCCTGTACGGCGACGTCGAGCCGGACGGGTCCCTCGGGGCCCTCGGCCGTGCAGCCGATGCGGAACCCGCGGCGCCGCTGGGCGTCGGGCCTGGCCCGTTCGGGCACATACGCTACCGGGTCGGGGAACACCTCGTGGAGCCCGGCGCCGCCGCCGAGCCGCGCCAGCGCCTCGTACGCCCGCAGGGCACCGGTCTTGCCGCTGCCGCTGGGCCCGGCGAAGAGGGTGAGCGGGCCGAGCGGAAACCTGGCGCGCCGGTGCCCGGCGAAGGCGGCGAGCCGCAGCTCGGTGACGCTCGGCCGGTCCGGGCGCGCCTCGGCCTCGGCGGGGGCCTCCGGAGATGTCAGAGTCATATCCGGACGGTAGGCCCGCGCCGACAGGCGAACCGTTCCGTCCGGGCGATCTTCCTACGATCGAGCGACCGGGAGAGCCCGGTACAGGGGTGGCCCCGGGATCACCTCTCCGGGATCCCCGCCCCCTCCATCAGCCCGCGCACCTCGGTGCCGGGCGGTGTCAGCAGGAACACGTTCCGGTCGACCCGGTGCATACCGCTCGCGAGGCCGAAGACGACGCCCGTGCTGAAGTCCAGGACCCGCTTGGCGACCTCGGTCTCCGCGCTGGTCAGGTCGAGCAGGACGGGGATGCCCGCCATCAGCGTCTCGGCGACCTCGCGGGCGTCCGCGAACACGTTGATCCGCAGGACGACGAAGCGGCGCCGCGTCTCGGTCTCGGCCTCGGGCATCGCCCGGTGACCGACCGCGGAGGGCCAGGCGTCCCGGCCGCGCAACGGAACGACCTGGGCGAGCCCTTCCCACTGTTCATCGGTGACGTCGTGGCTGTTCACTGGCCCACCCCGCCCTGGCTCGCACTCGATATCTGCACCGACGCATTCTTACGCATGGTCACCCGTTCGGCCGAACAGCGACACGGTCCGCGACTCCCTCGACCTCACATCGGCCTCACATCGGCCGGAAGGCGGCTGTGCAGACGGCGTAACTCTCCATGATCGAACGACGTGACATCCGCGTAACGGGCAATTCGTACGCTCACCGACATCGGACAACGTCGGAAGGGGCAGCCCGTGGCCGTACAAGGCCCGCAGAGCGAGGACAGCCGGGTGCGGACGGTCTGCTCGTACTGCGGTGTGGGCTGCGGCATGGTCCTCGACATCGGCATGGGCCCCGACGGGCGGCGTACGGTCCTGAAGGCGTCCGGCGACAAGGCCCACCCGGCGAACGCCGGACGGCTGTGCACCAAGGGCGCGACCACCGCGGACATGCTCGCCGCGCCCGGCCGGCTGACCACCGCGCTTGTGCGGGACGACCGCGGCGAGGAGCCGGTGCCCGCGCCCGTGGACGCGTCGATCCGCGAGACGGCCCGCCGGCTGCGCCGCATCGTCGACGAGCACGGTCCGGACGCCGTCGCGTTCTACGTGTCCGGGCAGATGAGCCTGGAAGCGCAGTACTTGGCGAACAAGCTGGCCAAGGGATTCGTGCGGACGAACCAGATCGAGTCCAACTCCCGGCTGTGCATGGCCAGTGCGGGCGCCGGATACAAGCTGTCGCTGGGCGCCGACGGGCCGCCCGGCTCGTACGACGACCTGGACCGGGCGGACCTCTTCCTCGTCATCGGCTCGAACATGGCCGACTGCCATCCCATCCTCTTCCTGCGGCTCATGGAGCGGGTCAAGGCGGGCGCCAAGCTGATCGTCGTCGACCCGCGGCGCACCGCGACCGCCGCCAAGGCCGATCTGTTCCTGCAGATCAGGCCGGGGGCCGATCTGGCGCTGCTCAACGGGCTGTTGCACCTGCTGCACGAGAACAGGCACACCGATCCCGGCTTCATCGCCGAGCACACCGAGGGCTGGGAGGCGATGCCCGAGTTCCTCGCCGACTATCCGCCCGACGTCGTCGCGGGCCTCACCGGGCTCGCCGAGGACGACATCCGGGAGGCGGCGCGTCTCATCG
Source organism: Streptomyces sp. R21 (assembly GCF_041051975.1). Classification (GTDB taxonomy): domain Bacteria; phylum Actinomycetota; class Actinomycetes; order Streptomycetales; family Streptomycetaceae; genus Streptomyces. Next base: position 2,755,379 of record NZ_CP163435.1, read on the forward strand.
GCGAGGCGGCCAAGTCCGGTGAGTGGACGAGCTGTTGGACCATGGGGCTCAACCAGTCCACGCACGGCACCTGGAACACCAACGCCCTGGTGAATCTGCATCTCGCGACCGGGGCGATATGCCGGCCCGGCAGCGGCCCGTTCTCGCTCACCGGGCAGCCCAACGCGATGGGCGGGCGCGAAATGGGCTACATGGGACCGGGGTTGCCCGGCCAGCGGTCCGTGCTGGTCGACGAGGAGCGGGCGTTCGTCGAGGAGCTGTGGGAGCTGCCGCCCGGCACGATCCGCGCGGACGGGGTCGGCAAGGGCACCGTCGAGATGTTCCGGAAGATGGCCGACGGCGAGATCAGGGCCTGTTGGATCATCTGTACCAACCCCGTTGCCTCGGTGGCGAATCGGAAGACGGTCATCGAGGGCCTCGAAGCCGCCGACTTCGTCGTCACACAGGACGTCTTCGCGGAGACGGAGACCAACGCGTACGCCGATGTCGTGCTGCCGGGCGCACTGTGGACCGAGACCGAGGGCGTCCTCATCAACAGCGAGCGAAACCTCACGCTCGCACAGCCCGCCGTCGAGCCGCCCGGTGAGGCGATGGCGGACTGGCGGATCATCGCGGCCGTCGCCCGCGAGATGGGGTACGAGAAGGGGTTCTCCTACGACAGCGCCGAGCAGGTCTTCGAGGAGATCAAGCGGGCCTGGAACCCGAAGACCGGGTACGACCTGCGGGGTGTCACCTACGAGCGGCTCCGGGAGACGCCCGTGCAGTGGCCGGCGGCGCGGGAGGACGGGCCGTCGCGCAATCCGATCCGGTATGTGGACGCCGGCGGAGGCGAGTTGACGTTTCCCACGCCGAGCGGTCGGGCCGTGTTCTTCGCACGACCGCACCTTCCCGACGCGGAGATGCCGGACGACGACTTCCCGTTCGTGCTCAACACCGGGCGGGTGCAGCACCAGTGGCACACGCTGACGAAGACGGGCAAGGTCGCCAAGCTCAACAAGCTGAACCCCGGGCCGTTCGTGGAGGTGCATCCGCGGGACGCGGCGGCGCTGGGCGTCGCGGACGGCGACTCGGTGGAGGTCGCCTCGCGGCGGGGGCGGGCCGTGCTGTCCGCGGTGGTGACGGACCGGGTGCGGCCAGGGTGCCTGTTCGCTCCCTTTCACTGGAACGACCTGTTCGGGGAGTATCTGAGCATCAACGCCGTGACCAGTGATGCGGTGGATCCGGTGTCGTTCCAGCCGGGGTTCAAGATGTGTGCGGTGTCCGTTGCGCGGGTTTCTTCGCCCCCTCCGCCCCTTCCCGTCCCGTCCCTGGGCGCTGCGCCCCCAGACCCCCCTGTCGGCCTGACGGCCTCGTCCTCGAACTCCCCCACTCTCGGCTTCGCTCGAGCGGGGGGACCCCCACGACGGGCTGAGGCCTTCGGCCTCATCCCCAGTTCGCCGCCCGTGCTCTCCGCCCAGGAGCGCCAGTACCTCACCGGGTTCCTCGCCGGGCTCGAATCCGGGCTTCCCGGTGTTCCGGTTCTTCCGCCGGAGGCGCCCTTCAGCCCCGAGCACGCGCTCTGGGTGAACGGTGTGCTGGCCGGGATGTACTCCAGGACCGTGGCGGCGCCCCCGGAGCCGAGCGGGCGTGAGGTCGTCGTGCTCTGGGCCTCGCAGACCGGCACCGCCGAGGAGTTCGCGGCGGCCACCGCCGAGCGGCTCTCCTCGACCGGGCATCGGACGACCCTCGCCGGCATGGACGACACGGACCTGGCCCGACTCCCGCGCGGCGCCGACCTGTTGCTGATCACCAGCACGTTCGGCGACGGCGACGCCCCCGACAACGGCTCCGGCTTCTGGGACGCCCTCGCCGGACAGGAGGCCCCGCGGCTCGACGGCGTGCGCTACGCCGTGCTGGCCTTCGGGGACTCCTCCTACGACGACTTCTGCGGCCACGGACGCCGACTGGACGCGCGCCTCGACGAGTTGGGCGCCGTACGCCTGGCGCCCCGCACGGACTGCGAGCCGGACTACGAGCCGTCCGCTGACGCCTGGCTCGACCGGGTCCTCGGCGCGCTGAGCAGCGCGGAGACCGCACCGCCGAAGGTGATCCCGGCCCAGGTGACAGTGCCGGCCCAGGTGACAGCGCCCGCCCCGTCGGCCGCGCGGGCGCCGAAGGCCGCGCCCGCCACCGTCCGCCTCGCCGGCAACCGGCTGCTCAGCCTGCCCGGCGCGGGCAAGGAGGTCCGCCGGTTCACCTTCGACACGACCGGGACCCCGCTGACGTACGAGACGGGTGACGCGCTCGGCGTACGGCCGGTCAACTCGCCCCGGCTGGTGGAGGAATGGCTCGCGATATCCGGCGTCGGCCACTCGACTGCCGTAGACATCAACGGAGTTGGCGAAGTGCCCTTCGCCAAGGCCCTGGAACGGCACCTCGACATCACCAGTATCACCCCGGACCTGCTTCGCTTCCTGTCCGAACGCACTCAGGACAACCGGGAGTTGAAGCGGCTGCTGCGGCCGGACAACAAGGACGGGCTGGCGCAGTGGTCCTGGGGGCGACAGGCTGTCGACGCCGTCGCCGAGCATCCCGTGCGCGCCTCGGCGCAGGAGTGGGCGGGGGTGTTCAAACGGCTTCAGCCAAGGCTGTACTCCATATCGTCGAGCCCGCTCGTCGACCCGAGCCGGGTGTCGCTGACGGTGTCCGTCGTGCGGTACGAGAACCTGCTCGGGCGCCCCAGGAACGGGGTCTGCTCGCCCTTTCTCGCCGACGCCGAGCCGGACATCGCCGTCCCGGTCTTCGTCCAGCGGTCGCCGCACTTCAGGCCTCCGGCCGACCCCTCGACGCCTATGATCATGGTCGGCCCGGGCACCGGGGTCGCGCCGTTCGTCGGGTTCCTGGAGGAGCGGCGGGCGCTCGGGCACCGGGCACCCAACTGGCTGTTCTTCGGCGAGCAGCACCGCGCCACCGACTTCTACTACGAGGACGAGCTGACGGCCTTTCAACAGGACGGCACGCTCAGCCGGTTGGACACGGCGTTCTCCCGCGACCAGCGCTCCAAGGTCTACGTCCAGGACCGGATGCGCGAGCACGGGCCCGAGCTGTGGCACTGGCTCCAGGACGGCGCCCGCTTCTACGTCTGCGGGGACGCCTCCCGCATGGCCAAGGACGTCGACCGGGCGCTGCGGGACATCGCCGTCGCGCATGGCGGCCTCGGCGAGGCGGAGGCCACCGCCTACGTCAAGCAACTCGCGGCCGACAAGCGGTACGTGCGCGACGTGTACTGACAGGTGTACGTGCCTTTACGTGCGCGACGTGCACTGAGACGCGTACGTGCGCGACGTGTACTCGCGCGCTCCGTACATCCGCGATACGTAGTGAGACGTGTACATAATTGAGCAAAACCGTCACCCTCCTACGCAATCGAGGCGTCCCTCATGAGCCTGAGCATCCGCAACCAGCTCCCCGGCACCGTCACCTCCGTCACCCCGGGCGAGGTGATGGCGACGGTCAAGGTCCGTCTCGACGGGGGCCAGAACCTGACCGCGGCCGTCACCCTGGAGGCCGTCGAGGATCTGGGGCTCGCCCCGGGGTCCAAGGTCCGCGCCCTGGTCAAGTCGACGGAGGTGTCCCTGGCCGTCGGCCCGGTGGACGGGGTGAGCATCCGCAACCAGCTCCCGGGCACGGTCACCGACGTCGCCACCGGCGGCGCCATGGCCCGCGTCAAGGTCGACGTCACGGGCTCAGAGCTGACCTCCGCGATCACCAAGGACGCGGTCACAGAGCTCGGCCTGACCTCCGGCACCCCCGTAGTGGCACTCATCAAGTCGACCGAGGTGTCCCTCTCCAACGCCTGACACCCGGCCCGACGGGGGCAGCCCCGCGAACGACGTCCCCGCGGGCTCCGCTTCTTACCCGCCTCACACCGGACTTTTCACATCCCGCGACACCCCGCTCACCTGCGGGAATTAGCGTTCAACGCCGTGTACTTGGCAGAAACGAGCCCGCCGCCCACCCGTCGGCGGGCCCCCGCACAGGCGTGGACACCGGACGAGACCCCGCCTCAGTGGCACCGCGTCCTGACCCTGCTCGCCGACATCAGCCTGTTCATCGGCACACGCGACGTCTGGGTGCAGGCCGCCAGCCACCGCCCCCTCGTGGCCGCGGCCATCTCCCTCTGCTACGCCGCCATCCTGGTGACCGGCGTGCTGGCGCTGGTCGTGCGCAGCAGCCGTACGCTGGCCCGTCTCGACCTCGTCGTACTGGTGACGGCCGTGACGCTCACCCTGTGCGCGTACGCCATGAAGCACGCGGGCAGTGACGAGGCGGTCCTGACCACACAGGCCGCCCATCAGTTCCTCGCCGGTCACCCGGTCTACGGGCAGCCGTGGCCCTGGCTCTTCGGCCACGGCGTCGCGCTCACCCCGACGGCGACCGGCGGCTACGACTTCACGTACGGCTATCCGCCACTGTCCCTGCTGCTCACCTCGCCCCTGCTGTGGCTGGGACACGGGGCGGCCGCGGCAACGCTGGTCAGCACCGGCGCGCTGATCGTGGGGACGATCGTGATGTGGCGGCTGCTGCCTGCGCCGTGGCGCTCGGCGGCCACACTGGTCTGCCTCGGCTTCGGCCTGCTGCCGACCTACGCCCGCCTCGGCTATCCGGCGGTCGTCGCGCTCGCCCTGCTGATCCCGGTGGTGGTGGGCTGGCCGCGGATGGGCGGCGGCGGGCGGGGCGACTGGGTGCGGGCGGCATGCCTGGGCGCCGCCTGCGCGGCGCAGCAACTCCCGTGGTTCCTGGCGCCGTTCCTGCTCGCCGGGGTGTACGCGCTGCGCCGCGGTGAGCTGGGGCCACGCGGGGCCGCGGCGGCCGTCGGGCGGATCGTCGGCGTCGCCGCGGCGACCTGGCTGCTGATCAACGCCTACTTCATCCTGCACGAACCGAGCGCCTGGCTGTCCGGCATCGCGCTCCCCCTCACCCAGGGCGCCGTCATCCACGGCCAGGGCCTGGTGGACCTCTCGCTCTACTTCACCGACGGCAGCGACCGGCTCGTCTGGTACTCCCACGCGAGCCTGCTGCTGGCCGCCGGGCTGCTGGCGCTCTTCGTGCTCTTCGTCCGCCGGCTGGGCCCGGCGGCGACCGTGCTGCCATGGTGCGCGTTCTATGCGGCGACGCGTTCCCAGGACGGCTACTACCTGCTGATGACCCCGCTGTGGCTGGCCGCGGCCGTCACCGCGCCGCCGCCGTCGTTCACCACCGCGTGGCAGCCGCGGCCCGCCTTCCTGCGCGGGCCGCAGCGTCGCCGGGCCCGGCTCGCGGTGACCGTGCTCCTGCTGTGCCCGTCGCTCGCGGCCGTGACCGTGGCGGCGACGGGGACGCCGCCGCTGCGCATGCACGTGCTCGACGCGCACCGCTCCCGCGGCGCCCTGACCGAGCTCACCCTGCGCATCACGAACAACGACGACACGGCCCTGCGCCCGCACTTCACGCTGACCACGGGCCAGGGCATGAACCGCTTCTGGATCCTGGTCCGAGGCCCGGTCGTACTCGACGGCCACGCCTCGGCCCGCTACGAACTCCGGCCGCCCGACGGCCGGTTCCCGCTCCCGCGGCCCGGAGTGCGCATCCGGGTAAGGGCGTTCACCGCCACGCCGATGACACTGTCGAGCGCGGACGTACGACTGGACCGAGGCACCCGGGCCTGAGCGACGCCCAACTCGGCATCGCTGTTGCTGAGTTCAGCCCTCGAAGCCGCCCTCGGCGAGCAGCTTGTCGACGCGGGCCCGGTGGGCCGCCTCCCACTCGTCGAGGGTTTCGTCGGCCTCCTTCGCCAACGCGGCCCGCGCGGCGCGGAGTACCTCCTCCTGGCGGGCGCCGGGGGCGACCGCGACGCCCTCCTCGTCGGCGACGACGATGTCGCCGGGGTGCACGGTCACGCCGCCGCACAGCACCGGGGTGTTGAGCGGTGCGACGGCCTTCTTCTCCCCCGGGACGGGGATGACTCCGCGGGCGAAGACGGGAAAGCCCATGTCGCGCACCTCGGCGAGGTCGCGGATCACTCCGTCGGCCACGAGGGCGACGATCCCCCGGCGCTGGGCGATCGCGCAGACGTTTCCTCCGGCGAGCGCGTATTCCACGTCGCCGCCCGACTCGACCACGAGGATCGAGCCGGGCGCCGCGCGGTGGATCGCCGCGTGCAGCATGAGGTTGTCCCCGGGAGGGCACCGCACGGTGAACGCCGGGCCCGCCACGCGCGGCGGCGGGGACCACAGCGGCCGTACACCGATGTCCATGACCTGCGCTCGTCCCACGAGAACGGCGAGAGTCGTCGTGGGTACGTGCTCGAATCCGGTGACGGCGTTCATGGCCCGGCCCTCCGTGGGTTGTCACGCGACCCTGCCGAGGCGCTGCCGCGGCCTCATTTTCGGTCGGGGAAGAGCCCCAAGGGTACGGCGGCGGCCAGCGCCCGGTAGCCGTCGGGGTTGAGGTGGAGCCAGTCACCGACCTGGAGGGACGGGAGCAGGCGCCGGGGGTTGTCCGGGTCGCGGACCGCGCGGTCGAAGTCGATGACGGCGTCGAAGCGGCCGCTGGTGCGGATCCAGGTGTTGACCGTCTGCCGCGTCGATTCACGCAGCCCGTCGGCGTCGTCGTACGGCGAGTTGCCGCCGAAGGGCAGCAGCGTCGCGCCGTACACGCGGATGCCCTGGGCGTGCGCCCGGACGACGATCTGGTCGTAGGCGGCGGTCAGTTCGGTGGCGACGCGGCTCTGGGCGGCCGGGGTGGCGTCGGCGGTGCCGATGTCGTTGACGCCCTCGAAGACGATCAGCCAGGCGACGCCGCTGCGGGCCAGGACATCGCGGTCGAGGCGGGCGAGGACATTGGGGCCGAGGCCGTCGTTGAGGACGCGATTGCCGCCTGCCGCCTGGTTCAGAACGGCCACGTCGTCGGTGCCGGGGTGCGCCCGGAGCCGGTCCAGAAGCTGGTCGGGCCAACGGTTGTTGGCGTTGGTGGTGGAGCCGCGGCCGTCGGTGAGGGAGTCACCCAGTACCGCGGCGGCTGCGGTACCGGGACGGGAGAGGACCTCGACATCGCTGAGCAGGTACCAGTGATCGACCGGCGTCGCCTGCGGCAGGTCGGCGTCCCGCGTGTGGTCGCCGCCCTTGAGGAGGTACGAGGTGGTGCGGGAGCCGGGGTGGGAGGTGAGGGCGAGCGACGCCTGCCCCTCGGCCAGGTAGGCGGTGACCGTCAGGTTGGAGCCCGGCCGGAGGTCGAAGTCCAGGGCGTCGGAGACCAGTTGGGCCCCCGCAGGCACGGTCGCCGAGTCCCGCCCGGCGAACGTCACCCGGTGTACGGAACCGGCCTCGACGGCGCTGACACCGGCCCGCCCCTCCGCCGGCAGCGCCACCGTCACCGCGGTGAGCGGCAGCGGGGTCCCACCGAAGGCGTTGGAGAAGCGGAGCCGGATGCGGGCGCCGCCGGTGGCGACGTGCACGGTCTGACGCAGCGTCGTGTCGACGAGCGTCGAGGCGCTCCCGGTGAACGGGGCGGGCGGCAGGTTGCCGGGTTCGGTGAGTTGCGGCATCGCCGTCCAGGTGTTCACCCAGCTCCGGCCGGGCGCCGGTTTCCCGCCCGTGGCCTGGACGGCGGTCGACGTCCAGACCAGGGCGAGGGCGAGGACGCAGACGGTGAGGAGGTGGACGAGCGGCACCTCGCGCGACAAGCGCTTCGGCAGCAGTTTCGGCATCATGTGACCGTGCAGACCGTTCCGTTGAGGGTGAAGGCGGTGGGCGCGGCGCTGTTGCCGGTGTGCGTCGCCTGATAGCCGATGCTGACGCTCGCGCCCGGGGCGATCGCGCCGTTGTAACCGGCGTTGGTGGCGGTCACGTTGCCGCTCGCGGGGGCATAGGTGGCACCCCAGCCGTTGGTGATGGTCTGGCCGGAGGGCAGGGTGAAGCCGAGTTTCCAGCCGTTGACGGCCGAGGTGCTGGTGTTGGTGACGGTCACCGAGGCGGTCAGACCGGTGTTCCAGGCGTTGGTCGTGGCCGTCACCTTGCAGGCGCCCGCCGGGGGTTGGGGCACGGAGCCCCCGCTGTCGAGGCCGAAGAACGTGAGGACGCGGGCCCCCATGCCCCAGGTGTACAGGTTGTGGCCGACGCCCTGAAGGCTGATCGCCTCCACAGGAGCACGGTCACCCGTGGAGCCGTAGCGGGTACGGGTCCAGCCGGACTGGGGCGAGTCGGTGGCGGCCGGTGTCTGGCTGACGCCGAGCACGTTGGTCCACTGTTTGATCTCTTCGCCGAAGTTGGGGTAGCGCAGGGTCTCGTCGTCGGTGCCGTGCCAGACCTGCATACGCGGCCGGGGCCCGGAGTAGCCGGGGTACGCGCCCCGCACGAGGTTGCCCCACTCCTGCGGCGTGTGGATCACCGTGCCGCCCGAGCACGCGCTGTTCCACTCGGAGCCGTCGGTGGTGGCGAAGCAGCCGAACGGCACACCCGAGAACGCGGCGCCCGCCGCGAACACGTCGGGGTAGTCGCCGAGCAGGACGTTGGTCATCATCGCGCCGGAGGAGATCCCGGTGGCGAAGATCCTGCTGGTGTCGGCGCTGTACGTACGGGTGACCCAGTCGACCATGGACTTGATGCCCACCGGGTCGCTGCCGCCGTCGCGGTGCAGTGCCTGCGGCGAGGAGACGTCGAAGCACTTGCTGGCCCGGGTGACGGACGGATAGACGACGATGAAGCCGTACTGGTCGGCCAGCGAGGCGTACTCGGTGCCGGAGTACATCGCCGGACCGGAGCCCGTGCAGTAGTGCACGGCCACCACGACCGCGGGGTGCGCGGTGACACTGGCCGGCACGTACAGGTACATCTGCAGATTGCTGGGGTTGGTGCCGAAGTCGGTGACCTCGGTGAGGGCCGCGGCGGCGACTTGGGGGCGGGCCGGGGTCACGGGGGCGACCGAGGCTGAGGCCGCGGGTGCCGCGCAGAGCACTGCGGCGAGTAACGGCAGCGCTCCGAGCAGCGCCACCAGCACCTTGCGCAGTGCTCTCCTGACATCGTGTGCGGTGTTGCCGGCAGTCGTGGACACGTCCTTGCCCCTTCCGTCAGCAGGAGGAATTGCGAAGCATCGTGGCATGGACACGGCAGCCATGGAAGCGCTCCCACGCAATGGCCGGAAAGCGCTTGCCGGAGCTCTTGCCGGTCGCACCGCCGCCGGTGTCCCAGGCGGCGGTGCGACAGCTTTTCAGGCGACTTCGGTCAGCTGGTCCGCGAGGGTCGCGCGGGCTCGCGCCACCCGCGAACGCACTGTGCCGACAGGGCAGTTGCTCGCCTCGGCCGCCTCCGCGTAGGGCAGGCCGAGGAGTTGGGTCAGGACGAACGCCTCGCGCCGCTCCTCGGGCAGCGCGGCCAGCAGATCGAGCAGCGCGACGCCGTCGTCGAAACCCGGCAGCCCGCATGGCTGGGCCAGCTCGACGGCCAGCTGCCAGTCCGGGGCGTCGGAGAGGCGGGGCCGGGCGGCGGCGTACCGATAGCTGTCGATCACCGCGCGCCGGGCGATCGACAGCAGCCAGGCGCGGGCCGAGGAACGCCCCTCGAATCGGTGCAGGCTGCCCAGTGCGCGCAGGAACGTGTCCTGGGCCAGGTCGTCGACGGCCTGTGGATCGGCGCACAGATGGGCGACGTAGCGCCGGACGTCGCGGTGGAGGGCGCGGACGAAGTGCTCGACGGCGTCCGCGTCACCGCCACGGGCGGCGAGCGCCCAGGCGGTCGTGGAGTCGTCCATCGCTTCCCTGGGGTGGCCCGTATCGGTTGCGCCTCCGTCGCCGATGTCGCGCGAGGCGGGCGGGGCAGGAGTGATCACCTGGTGTCCTTCTCGGGTCGTCCGGGGCCCGGACCGAGGGCGCGCGCGGGGCACGCCGGGTCCGCGATCCGGTACGTGGGGTACGGCCGTACGACGCCTGCACCGACGTATCGACGTACCGGAGTGCGGAGTGCCGACTGCCGGTGCGTGGGCGGTGTGGGCGTACGGCGAGGCCCGAGGCCGCACACGGGCTGCCTCGGGGCTACCGGCTGCCGTCAGGCGGCAGCGGTCCCCGGGGGCGGACCCCGAGAAGTGATCGCGTGGACGAGAAGGAGAAGGCGCGGCGTCCGGCCCGAGCGGTGCCGGCGGGGACGGAGGCGCGGGCGATCCGCCGGAACGGGCAGAGCGAGCAGCAGCCGAAGCGGCGCGGCCAGCCGACCGGCGACGGCCCGCAGAATGCGGAACGCGGCCCGCTCCCCGTACGCGAGCCACAGCCCGCACAACAGGGCGGCCAGCAGGTGGGCGCCGAGCATGCCGAACGACGAGGAGCCGCCCATCACCTGCCCGGCGTGATCCATATGGCCCGGACCCATGTGGCTCATGTCCATTTGGCCGGAACCCATGTGGCTCCTGCCTATGTGGCTCATGTCCATGTGCCCGGAACTCATGTCGTCTCGGCCCATGTGCCCAACGCCCATGGATCCCAGGCCCATGGGTCCCACGCCCATGGATCCCGACTCCGCAAGCGAGAACGCGGAGTGAAGAGCCGTCTGCACGGCGACCACCACGGAGACGACGATCGGCAGCCCCCGCTCACGGCCGGCCAGGCACCAGCCCGCCGTGCCGGTCACGACGGCGCCGACGGCCAGAGCCCAACCGGGCACGTGGTGACCGGACATGACGACGTGTGCCAGGGCGGCGAGCAGCACACAGACGGCCGCGAACACCGCGGCCCGTACTGTGCGAGAACACCACCCAGCAGTCATGGCGCCCCATCCTCGCATCCAGGCGACGGCCGTCACGGGTGGGTACGGAAGGCACCCCGGCCCCGCACTCAGCCCGAGGCATGTGATCCGGACCACGGCACAAGAATCCCTGCAAGAGGACGTGTCACGATCCCGGGACGGACCCTGGCCGCCGCCCCATCGAGGAGCTGTAGATCATGGCAAACCTGGCACACAACCTCGTGCTCACCGCGGCACGTCACCCACACCGGCCGGCTCTGCGGCTGGGCGACCGGACCTGGACGTACGCCGAGGTGGACGTCATGTCCGCCCGGGTCGCGGCGTCCCTGACCGCCGACGGGCTGCGCCCCGGCGACCGGGTCGGGCTGATGCTGCCGAACGTGCCCGCCTTCGTCGTCCTCTACTACGGCATCCTGCGCGCCGGCGGCACGGTCGTCCCCGTCAACCCGCTGTTCAAGGCGCGGGAGATCGAGTACTACCTGTCCGACTCGGGCGCCGGCCACCTGTTCACGACCGACCTGTCCCTGGCGGAGGCGGAGCCCGCCGCGCAGGCCACCGGCACCCGCCTCGTCCGCGTCGACATGGCCGATGTGACCGCCGGTGCGGGGTCGTTCGAGCCGCTGGCCGCGGTGGCCGACCGGACCGGCGACGCGACGGCAGCCATCTTCTACACCTCGGGAACGACCGGCCGCCCCAAGGGCGCCGAGCTGTCCCACGACAACCTCGCGCGCAATGTCGAGGTGGTCACCCGGCTCTTCGACCTCAGCGAGCAGGACGTGATGCTGGGCTGTCTGCCGCTCTTCCACATCTTCGGGCAGGGCTGCGCGATGAACGCGGCCCTCAGACAGGGCGCCTGTCTGGTGCTCGTCCCGCGGTTCGACCCGGCCGAGGTGCTGCGCGCGATCGAGCGGGACCGTGTGTCGATCTTCGAGGGCGTTCCCACCATGTACGCGGCCCTGCTGCAACAGCCCTCCGGGACGGACACCTCCTCGGTGCGGCTGTGCGTGTCCGGCGGCGCCTCCCTGCCCGTCCCCGTCCTGCACGCCTTCGAGAAGCAGTTCGACTGCGCCATCCTGGAGGGCTTCGGCATGTCCGAGTGCTCGCCGGTGGTCTCCTTCAACCACCCCGACCGGCCGCGCAAGCCCGGGTCGGTGGGCACCCCCATCGACGGCGTCGAGGTCCGGGTCCTCGGCCCCGACGGGACACCGGTGCCGCGCGGCGAGACGGGCGAACTCGCCGTCCGCGGGCACAACGTGATGAAGGGTTACTGGAATCTTCCGGAGGCGACGGCGGAGACGATCGTGGACGGCTGGCTGCGCACCGGCGACCTGGTCCGCGAGGACGAGGACGGCTACCTCTTCGTCGTCGACCGCAAGAAGGACATGATCATCCGGGGCGGCTACAACGTCTACCCGCGCGAGATCGAAGAGGTCCTCTACGAGCACCCCGACGTCCTGGAAGCCGCCGTCCTGGGCATCCCCCACGACACCCTCGGCGAGGACATCGCCGCCGCCGTGGTCCTGCGCCCCGGAGTCGGTCAAGACCCCACGGAACTCCAGCAGTTCGTCAAGGACCGCGTGGCACCGTACAAGTACCCCCGCGAGATCGTCTTCCTGGACGCCCTCCCGAAGGGCGCCAGCGGCAAGATCCTCAAGCGGGAGATCACCCTCCCGAGCTGACCGGCCCACGCACACGTCCGGGCCGCGGCACAGAAACCGCGGCCCGGACGTGGCAGAAGTCCCCCTCACCCCCGCGTCGGGTCAGCTCGTCACACGGAAGGTGGCGTCGCTGCGCTCCGTCGCGGTGCTGATCGGGGCGAGCTTCAGCTGGTACGCGTAGTGGCGGATGTAGCGGTCGGGGTGGTTGTACGACTGGAACGACGACCATGCCGAGTCGGCGAGCCCGCCGACCTGGCGGAAGGTCGCGTCCTCGGCGAACGCGGTGGTGCCGTCGTTGTGGACCAGTTGGAAGTCGGACCCGTCGTGCCGCAGGAAGTACCCGGGGAAGTTCACCGACTCGAAGGAGACGGTGCCGGAGCCCGCCAGGCCGGACCGCAGCCGGAACTGGGCGTCCTGGGCGGGGCTGACGCCGGGGTCGATGCGTACGTCGAAGTTCGTGTGCCGTACGTAGCGGTCCTGGAAGTTGTACGACTGGAGCCGGTTGACCGCGGTGTTGGCGAAGCGCGCCTGCACCCGGCTCTCCTCGGCTGCTGTCAGGTTCAGGATCTCGCCGTGCCGCTTCTTGGTCCCGCCCATGGCGTAACTTCCCGACGCCGGAAGCCTGTAGGTGCCGGCGGTGGACGGATCGGTGGTCAGGACCGGCATGTACCCCTTTCCGGCGGCGTACTGGTCGAGGTAGAGCGCCCACTCGCTGCGATCGCGGAACTTCATCCACATCGGGCCTTCGACCTGGGAGCCGGTGAGGCCGATGCCGGAGAGGTTGCCGATGGTGGTCCACGTTCCGAGGATCGAGTTGCTGCCTTCGAGCGTGATCTGGCCGTCGCCGGAGGCGCGTACGTAGCGGTATGTGCCGACGCCGGCCGGTTCCTCGACGATCTGGGTGTCGATGATGCCCTGTGTGCCGGGGCGGTCGATGTAGAGCTGCGGGGTGGTGATGCCGCGGAAGTCCGTGGTGCGGGCGTAGTAGATGCGGTGCTTCAGCACGCCGTTCAGGGTGGCGTTGGTCGCCCAGTACAGGACGTAGTCGTTGGTCTCCGGGTCCCAGATCGCCTCCGGCGCCCACGCGTTGCGCCCGTCGGGGATCGCGCCCGCGACATTCAACAGCCACGGCTGCGACCAGGTGACCAGGTCCTTCGACTCCCAGACCACGAGGTTGCGGCTGCCGTTGGAGGTGGAGTCGTCCCAGGACTGACCGCAGTCGATGCACAGGTCGGTCGCGATGATCCAGTACCGGCTGCCGTCCGGAGAGCGGACCAGGGCGGGGTCACGCACCCCGCGTGTGCCCACCGTGGAGCGCAGGACCGCTCCTCCGCCGTTGAGGTCGGTCCAGTGCAGGCCGTCCGTGCTGTGCGAGAAGTAGATCTGCTGGCCGGTCGCCCCCTCCCCGATGAAGTGCGCCATCAGGTAGCCCGGGTCAGCGGCGGCGGCCCGCTCCGGTGCCGTCACGACCTGGGCTGTGAAGAGCAGGCAGGCGGCGACCAGTATCGCCGACAGCCGGGCGCGAAGCGCGGCCATGTACGTCTCCTGTCGTTCTGCGAGTGCCATGATCGGGCGGCGTCAGTGGCACGACGATCCACGGTTCGATTTATCGAACGACGTTCGCAGAGCCGGGCAGACGCTAAGTGCCGGAAGCCAGGTGCGTCAATCCCTCCGGCATGCGCAAGTGCCGCCTAAGCCGGAGTGGCGTCCGGGTCGGTCTTGCACAGCAGGGCGATCAGGCCGGAGCGCCGCGAGTTGGTGATCCAGGTCTTCGCCCCGTCGACCACGTATCCGCCGTCGCCGTCCCCGCGAGCGACGGTGCGCATGGCCTGCAGGTCCGAGCCGCCGCCTGGTTCGGTCAGGGCCATTTATCGAGACGGCCCTCGGCATGGAGCGGGCCCACGAGGTGTGCGCCACGCCCCGTGTCGTCCGGGCCGCCTTCGGCAACGTCGACCTCACCGGCCAGCTCGGCATCGGCCCGCCGGTCGACGGCGTCACCACCGCCGTACGGGACACGGAAGCCCTCGACGCCGACCTCGCCCACGCCCGACGCCTGGGCTTCACGGGCAAGCTCTGCATCCATCCGCACCAACTCCCGTACGTGGCCGACGGATTCGCGGCGACGACGGACGAACTGCACTGGGCCCGCACCGTCCTCGGCGCCGGTGACCCTCATGCGCACGCGCAGAAGCGCAGGTCAGGCCCCCTTGGCTACAGGCTCCAGAATCGCCACGCACTCCACATGGTGCGTCATCGGGAACAGGTCGAACGCGCGCAGCGTCCGCACCTTGTACCCGCCGTCGCGGAAGTACGCCAGGTCCCGTGCCAGCGCCGCCGGGTCGCAGGCGACGTACGCGATCTTGCGGGCGCCCAGCGACGAGAGGTGCTCGACCGTCTTCTTGCCTGCGCCGGCGCGGGGCGGGTCCAGGACGATCAGGTCGACCTCGGTGATGCCGGTGCGCGGGAGGACCGTCTCGACCTTGCCCTGTTCGATGCGGACGCGGTCGAAGGCGGCGAGGTTGTGGCGGGCGTCCTCCACGGCGCGCTTGCCGGACTCGATGCCGAGGACCGCTCCCTTGTCGCCGAGGCGGTCGGCGAGGGCGCCGGCGAAGAGGCCGACGCCGCAGTACAGGTCGAGCGCCATGTCGCCCTTGCGGGGCAGCAGGCCCTGCATGACGGCCTTGACGAGGGTGTCGGCGGACTGCGGGTGGACCTGCCAGAAGCCGCCGCTGCCGACCCGGTGCGTACGGCCGTCGGCACGCTCGCGGACGAACCCGCGGCCGTGGACGCGGTGGATGCCGCCGTCGTGCTCCTCGACGCGCATCACCGAGACCGGCTTGTTCAGCTCGACGAGGGGCAGGCGGGCGCCCGGGCGGGGCTCCAGGATCACCATGCGGTCCTGGGAGCCCGTCGCGGCGATCGCCTCGACGGACTGCATGCCGGACCAGTCGCGCTCCTCGATGCCCAGCTCGCTGACGCCGGGCGCGGCGATCATGCAGTGCTCGATCGGCTCGACCTCGTGCGAGCGGTGGCGCCGCAGTCCGGCGTTGCCGTCTGCGTCCACCGCGTACTGCACACGCGTACGCCACTGGGGCACCTCGCCGGCCGGGAGCTTGTCGCCCTCGGCGGGCATCACCGTGCCGTCCCAGCCCGCCTCCTCGGGGGTGAGCCCCGCGAGCCGCTGGAGCTGCTCGGCGATGACCTCGCCCTTGAGGCGGCGCTGCGCGCCGGGCTTCGCGTGCTGCCAGTCGCAGCCGCCGCAGCGGCCAGGGCCGGCGTACGGGCAGGGCGCCTCGACCCGGTCCTTGGAGGGCGTGAGGATCGTCACCGCGTCGGCGCGCAGGAAGCGCGCGCCCTCCTCGCCCTCGGTCACGCGCGCGACGACCCGCTCGCCGGGCAGCGTGTGCCGTACGAAGAGGACCTGGCCCTCGTCCGTACGGGCGATGCAGTGCCCACCATGGGCGACGGGGCCGATCTCGACCTCGTACTCCTCCCCCACCAGCGAATTCTTCGGTTCTGCCTGCATGGTGGGGTGACTCCAGAAAAGAGAAGGGGGAACGGCCGGACAACAGCCCACCAGTCTACGTGGACAGGGCCCGGCCGCTCACCACGAGCCGCTCAGCTCTTGCCGCTGTGCTCCTTCGCCCGCTCCTCCGCGGGCCCCCGGCGCACCGCACCCGGCGCGTTCCACTCCTGGCGCCGGCGTGCCCGCAGCTTGGCGCGCTCGGAGGACTCCAGCTGGTAGGGCACCGAGGTCACCATGACGCCGGGGGTGAACAGCAGGCGCCCCTTGAGCCGCAGGGCGCTCTGGTTGTGCAGCAGGTGCTCGTACCAGTGGCCGACCACGTACTCGGGGATGATCACGGACACCGCGTCGCGCGGCGACTCCTTGCGCAGCCCCTTCACGTACTCGATGATCGGCCGCGTGATCTCGCGGTAGGGCGAGTCGAGGACCTTCAGGGGTACGTCGATGCCGCGCCGCTCCCACTCCTCGCGCAGCAGCTTGGTCTCCGCCGGGTCGACGTTGACGGTGAGCGCCTCCAGGGTGTCCGAGCGCATCAGTTTGGCGTAGGCCAGGGCGCGCAGGGTGGGGCGGTGGATCTTGGAGATCAGGACGACCGAGTGGACCCGGGACGGCCGGACGCTGTCGTCGCTCGGGCCCTCGGGGGCCGCGATCTCCTCGGCGACCCGGTCGTAGTGCTTACGGATCGCGGTCATCGTCGCGTAGAAGATCACCATGCCGAGCAGGGCGACCCAGGCGCCGTGCGTGAACTTGGTGACGAGGACGACGACCAGGACCAGGCCCGTGAAGAACGCGCCGAAGGCGTTGATCGCCCGCGAGCGGACCATGTGGCGGCGCTTGGCCTGGTCCTTCTCCGTCGCGAGGTGGCGGTTCCAGTGCCGGACCATGCCGGTCTGGCTGAGCGTGAAGGAGACGAACACGCCGACGATGTAGAGCTGGATCAGCCGCGTCGAGTCGGCGCCGTAGATGATGACGAGCATGGTCGCCGCGCCCGCGAGCAGCACGATGCCGTTGGAGAAGGCGAGGCGGTCGCCGCGGGTGTGCAGCTGGCGGGGCAGGTAGCGGTCCTGGGCGAGGATCGAGCCGAGCAGCGGGAAGCCGTTGTACGCCGTGTTGGCCGCGAGGAACAGGACCAGCGCGGTGGCGGCGGCGAGGACGATGAACAGGAAGCTGCCCTTGCCGAAGACGGCCTCGGCGACCTGTGAGATCACCGGGTTCTGCACGTAGTCGGAACCGATCGCGACGCCGTTGTGGATCAGGTCGGTGGCCGGGTTCTCGGCCATCCGGACCTTGGTCGTCATGGCGAGCGCGATGATGCCGCAGAACATGGTGACGGCGAGCAGGCCCATCGCGGCCAGCGTGGTCGCGGCGTTCTTCGACTTGGGCTTGCGGAAGGCCGGGACGCCGTTGGAGATCGCCTCGACGCCGGTGAGCGCGGCACAGCCGGAGGAGAAGGCGCGCAGCAGCAGGAAGACCAGGGCGAACCCGGCGAGCCCCTGGTGCTCGGCCTTGATGTGATAGTCGGCGGTCGGCGCCTTCATGGTGTCATCGAGGACGAGTCCGCGGAACGCACCCCAGGCGATCATGATGAAGACGCCCGCCACGAAGACGTACGTCGGGATCGCGAAGAGCTTTCCGGACTCCTTGACTCCGCGCAGGTTCATCAGCGTGAGCAGCACGATGACTATGACGGCGCACAGCACCTTGTGCTCGACGACGAAGGGCACCGCGGAGCCGAGGTTCTCGATGCCGGAGGCGATCGACACGGCGACGGTGAGGACGTAGTCGACGAGCAGGGCACTGGCGACCGTGAGACCCGCCCTGGGGCCGAGGTTGGTGTTGGCCACCTCGTAGTCGCCGCCGCCGCTCGGGTAGGCGTGCACGTTCTGCCGGTAGGAGGCGACCACCGTGAACATCAGCACGACGACCGCGACCGCGATCCAGGGGCTGAAGTGGTAGGCCGACACGCCCGCGATGGAGAGGACCAGCAGCACTTCTCCGGGTGCGTACGCCACGGAGGAGAGCGGGTCGGAGGCGAAGACGGGGAGTGCGATGCGCTTCGGCAGAAGCGTTTCCCCGAGCCGGTCGCTGCGCAGTGCGCGCCCGATCAGGATCCGTTTGGGCACGTCGGTCAGTTTGGACACGCAGAGGATCGTATGCGTTCGAACGAGGGGTCGCCCACCCTCCCCGCCCTAGTAGTGCCCTAGCGGCCCGGAGTCTGCTCTCCGAGTGAAATCGCGGAGGGGTCCGGCTGCGGATTCCGCAGGTGGTCGGATCCGCATGTCTATATGACAAAACCCCGCCCGTTTTCCCCTGATGGAGGTTCCATGCACACGACTGCTGAGCTCATCGGCGCCGCCGCCGGACTCGTCGGCCTCGGATTCCTGACACTTGCCAGCGTGCGCAGCATCAGTCGCCGCTGATCGTCGGGGCCGGCCATCGACCCAACACCGGAAAGCTGCAGGCGAGTGTGCACAGGGGTGCCCGCCGTGGACCGTGCGTGTGTACCTTGGGCGGCGGTCTGAGACCCTGTTAAGACCAAGTCAACGTCTCTTGACATCGGATCGGAAGGACGGTCGTGCACATCGTCATCATGGGCTGCGGAAGAGTAGGTTCCGCTCTTGCCCAGACCTTGGAGCAACAGGGGCACACGGTCGCCGTGATCGACCAGGACCCCACCGCCTTCCGACGACTGGGCTCCGGGTTCGGCGGCCGTCGTGTCACTGGAGTGGGCTTCGACCAGGACACCCTGCGCGAAGCGGGCATCGAGGAGGCGGGCGCGTTCGCGGCCGTCTCCAGCGGTGACAACTCGAACATCATCGCCGCCCGGGTGGCCCGCGAGATGTTCGGCATCGAGAACGTGGCGGCGCGGATCTACGACCCCCGCCGCGCCGAGGTCTACCAGCGCCTGGGCATCCCGACCGTCGCCACCGTCCGCTGGACGGCCGACCAGATGCTGCGCCGTCTGCTGCCCTCGGGGGCCGAGCCGCTGTGGCGCGACCCCACGGGCGGCGTCCAGCTCGCCGAGGTGCACGCCTCCGCGGCGTGGGTGGGCCACAAGATCAGCCGGCTCCAGGACGAGACCGGTGTGCGTGTGGCGTTCCTCACCCGGCTGGGCGAGGCGATGCTGCCCTCGTCCCAGACGGTGCTGCAGGAGGGCGACCTCGTGCACGTGATGATGCGTACGGACGACGTGGACAAGGTCGAGGCGGCGTTCGCCAAGGGTCCTGAAGAGGAGGGCGGGCACTGATGAGGGTCGCCATTGCCGGCGCCGGCGCCGTGGGCCGCTCGATCGCGGGCGAACTGCTGGAGAACGGCCACGAGATCCTGCTGATCGACAAGGCGCCGACCGCCATCTCGGTCGAGCGCGTCCCGCAGGCGGAGTGGCTGCTCGCCGACGCCTGCGAGATCACCTCGCTCGACGAGGCGGCGCTCCAGCGCTGCAACGTGGTCATCGCGGCCACCGGTGACGACAAGGTCAACCTCGTCGTCTCGCTGCTCGCGAAGACCGAGTACGGGGTCCCGCGGGTCGTCGCCCGCGTCAACAACCCCAAGAACGAATGGCTGTTCAACGAGTCGTGGGGCGTGGACGTCGCCGTCTCCACCCCGCGCCTCATGTCGGCCCTGGTCGAGGAGGCCGTCAGCGTCGGCGACCTCGTCCGCCTGCTCCGCTTCAGCCACGGCGACGCCAACCTGGTCGAGCTGACGCTGCCGGAGGAGTCGGCGCTGGCCGGCACCCAGGTCGGCGACGTGGAGTGGCCCGAGGACACGTCACTGGTCACCATCATCCGCGGCACCCGCGTCCTGACGCCCTCCAAGGAGGACTCCCTGGAGGCCGGCGACGAGCTCCTCTTCGTGGCCGCCCAGGCCCGCGAGGAGCAGCTGGAGGACCTGCTGTCGGTGCGCCGCGAGGACACGTCGAGCTAGACGGTTCCGCTACGAGGAGGGGGCGCCCGGAGATCTCCGGGCGCCCCCTCCTCGTAGCTACGGAAGTGGTTACGCCTCGCGGCGGTGGCGGGCCGGCGTGGTCTCGCCGCGCTCCTCGGCGAGCGCGGCCTTGCGCTCCTTCTCGGCCTGCTCCTCGGCCTCCATCTCGGCGAACACGTCGATCGGCGCGGGCGCCTTGGCCAGGAAGACCCAGGTGAGCCAGACGGCGAGCAGGAACGGCGGGATCTTCAACGCGATGAGCACCCAGCCGAGTTGGGCGGTGTTGGCCCACCAGTACAGCGGGAAGAGGATCGCGCACTTGGCGAGCAGGATCAGGCCCCAGGCCCAACTGGCCTTCGCGTACGCCTTCTTGCGGCCGGGGTTGCGGGTGCGCCAGGAGAGGTTCTCCTTGAAGACCGGGCCGAGGATCAGTCCGATCAGCGGGACACCGCACAGGGTCGTGACGATGTACGCCACCGCCAGGCCCAGCGTGTAGAGCATGCCCGGCAGGTAGAAGTCCTTGGCGTTGCCGGTCATCATCGCGAAGACCACACCGAAGGCGACACCGAAGACACCGCTGAAGGCGTGCTTGACGGTGTCCTTCATGGCGAGCCGGACGACGACGAGCAGCAGGGACACCGCGAGGGCGGCGATCGCCGACCAGTGCAGGTCCTTGTTGATCGTGAAGATGGTCACGAAGAGGAGGCCGGGCACCACCGTCTCGACCATTCCGCGGAGTCCGCCGAACGCCTCGAAGAGCGCGGCCTCGGTCACCGCCCGGGCGTCCTGCTGGGGGTCTTCGGTCGGCTTGTCGAGCGACGTCACCGGCTACTCCCGTCCAAGCGGTCTCAGTTCGTACTTCGGGTTGAACAGCACCCTACGGCCTCGGCTCATGGAGATGCGGCCGGACGCGATCAGCTTGCGCCCGGGCTCTATGCCCACGATGGAACGGCGGCCGAGCCACACCACGTCCAGGGCTGCCGAGCCGTCGAACAACTCGGCCTCCAGGGCCGGGACTCCGGCCCGTGGACGCAGAGTGACCGTGCGCAAGGTACCAGTAACCGTGACGATCTGGCGGTCGTGGCAGTCGCCGATACGCGTACAGCCCGCGGTCTCGGCGTCCTCACGCAGCTCCTCGGACTCCAGGTCCTCCTGGGACGAGGAGAGCCGGTCCATCATGCGCCGGAACCGGCCCACCGGCTTTTCGGAACGAGGAACAGCACTCATACCGAAAGCGTACCGGGGTGCGCTGACACGAACGTACCCGCAGGGCCCGATCCGAACCGGCGTGCGACTACCCCGTGCCGGTCCGCCCGACGGCCCGGCTCACTTCTCGAACCGGTACCCCATCCCCGCCTCCGTGATGAAGTGCTTCGGATGCGAAGGATCGGCCTCCAGCTTGCGGCGCAGCTGTGCCATGTACACGCGCAGATAGTTCGTCTCCGTGCCGTACGACGGCCCCCACACCTCCTGGAGCAGCTGCTTCTGGCTGACCAGGCGGCCCGTGTTGCGCACCAGCACCTCCAGCAGGTGCCACTCCGTGGGGGTCAGGCGGACGTCGCGTCCGTCGCGGTGGACCTTCTTGGCGGCCAGGTCGACGCTGAAGTCCTCGGTGTCCACGATCACGTCGTCCCCGTCACCCCCGGTGGGCTCCGCGCGACGGACGGCGGCGCGCAGCCGGGCCAGCAGCTCGTCCATGCCGAACGGCTTGGTGACGTAGTCGTCGGCGCCCGCGTCGAGCGCCTCGACCTTCTCGTCGGAGGAGTGACGGGCGGAGAGCACCAGGATCGGCACCCGGGTCCAGCCGCGCAGCCCCTTGATCACCTCGACGCCGTCCATGTCGGGCAGTCCCAGGTCGAGCACGACGACGTCGGGATGACGAGCGGCGGCGGCCTGGAGCGCACCGGCTCCGTCGGCGGCCGAGTCGACCTCGTACTTGCGTGCCTTCAGGTTGATCACGAGGGCGCGCACGATCTGCGGCTCGTCGTCGACCACGAGCACCCGGGTCATCTGGTGTGCCTTTCTGCTGTTCCTGCTGTCCCTGCTGTCCCTACCGTCACTGCTGTCGCTGCCGTCTCTGCCGCGGTGGCGAGGTCCGGCCGGCCGCCCGCGGCGCGGAGCGTGAGCACCATGGTGAGTCCGCCGCCGGGGGTGTCCTCGGCGTTCAGTGTGCCGCCCATGGCTTCGGCGAAGCCGCGGGCGACCGCGAGGCCGAGGCCGACGCCGGCGCCGCGCGGGGCGTCGCCGTAGCGCTGGAAGGGCGCGAAGATGCGGTCCTTGGCCTCGTCGGGAACCCCGGGGCCGCGGTCCACGACCCGCACCTCCACCCGATCGGCCATGGCGCTCGCCGCCACCAGGACCTGTTCGCCGGCGGGGCTGTACTTGACGGCGTTCTCGACGAGATTGGCGACAGACCGCTCCAGCAGCCCCGGGTCCACCGCCACCATGGGCAGGGTCTCCGGGATCTCCAGGTCGACGCTGTCCTCGGGTACGCCGCCGAGCGCCATCGGCACCACCTCGTCGAGGTCGATCTCGCGGATCAGCGGACTGACCGTGCCGGTCTGGAGGCGGGACATGTCGAGCAGGTTGCCCACCAGGTGGTCGAGGCGGTCGGCGCCGTCCTCGATGCCGGCCAGCAGCTCCGCCTGGTCCTCCTCCGACCAGGACACGTCGTCGGAGCGCAGCGAGGACACGGCGGCCTTGATGCCCGCGAGCGGGGTGCGCAGATCATGGCTCACGGCGGCCAGCAGGGCCGTGCGGATGCGGTTGCCCTCGGCGAGCGTGCGGGCCTGGTCGGCCTCGTGCTGGAGGCGCTGGCGGTCCAGGACCACGGCGGCCTGGGCGGCGAACGCGGCCAGTACCCGGCGGTCCGAGGCCGGCAGCACCCGGCCGGACAGCGCGAGCGCCATGTGGTCGCCGACGGGCATGTCCACGTCGGCGTCCTCGGGCCGCTCGACCTGCGGGCGTGTGCCGACGCTGCCCGCGCAGGTCCACGGCTCGACGTCGCTCACCCGCTCCAGCAGGGCCACCGACTCCATCCCGAAGGTCTCCCGGACCCGCTCGAGGAGGGCCTCCAGGCTGGTCTCGCCGCGCAGCACGCTGCCCGCGAGGAAGGAGAGGATCTCCGACTCGGCGCGCAGCCGGGCCGCCTGATGCGTACGCCGGGCCGCCAGGTCCACCACCGACGCGACCGACACCCCGACCCCCACGAAGATCGCCAGCGCGAGCACGTTCTTCGGGTCGGCGATCGTGATGCGGTGCACCGGCGGCGTGAAGTACCAGTTCAGCAGCAGGGAACCGAACGCCGCCGAGGCCAGCGCCGGGAAGAGACCGCCGAGCAGCGCCGCCGCCACCGTCAGCGTCAGGAACAGCAGCACGTCGTTGGCCAGACCGAGGTGAACAGTGCTCAGCAGCACCGTGAGTACCACCGGGCCGGCCAGCCCCACCAGCCAGCCCCAGATGATCCGGGCCCGCCCGAGCCGCGCGCCCCGGGTAACCGGAAGGCCGCGCCCCTTGGCGACCTCCTCGTGCGTGACGATGTGGACGTCGAGGTCGGGGCCGGAGTCGCGGGCCACCGTCGCGCCGACGCCCGGCCCGAAGACGTACTGCCAGGTCTTGCGGCGCGAGGAGCCGAGGACGATCTGTGTGGCGTTGACGCCGCGTGCGAAGTCGAGGAGCGCGGCCGGGATGTCGTCGCCGACGACGTGGTGGAAGGTGCCGCCGAGGTCCTCGACCAGGGTCCGCTGGACAGCCAGCTCCTTCGGCGAAGCGGACGTCAGCCCGTCACTGCGGGCGATATACACGGCGAGCACCTCACCGCCCGCACCCTTCTCCGCGAGCCGCGCGGCCCGCCGGATCAGCGTCCGCCCCTCCGGACCCCCGGTCAGCCCGACCACGATCCGCTCCCGCGAACCCCAGATCTTCGACACCCGGTGCTCACTGCGGTACTCCGTCAGGTACTCGTCCACCCGGTCGGCCACCCACAACAGCGCCAACTCCCGCAACGCCGTCAGATTCCCCGGCCGGAAATAGTTCGACAGCGCCGCATCGACCTTGTCCGGCTTGTAGATGTTGCCGTGCGCCATCCGCCGACGCAGCGCCGGCGGCGACATGTCGACCAACTCGATCTGATCCGCCCGCCGCACCACCTCGTCCGGCACCGTCTCCCGCTGCCGCACCCCGGTGATCGACTCCACCACGTCACCCAGCGACTCCAGATGCTGGATATTGACCGTCGACACGACATCGATACCGGCCGCCAGCAACTCCTCCACGTCCTGCCACCGCTTGTCATTACGGGACCCGGGAATGTTCGTGTGCGCCAGCTCGTCCACCAGCGCAACGGCGGGCCGCCGGGCCAGCACCGCGTCCACGTCCATCTCCGTGAACACCGAACCCCGGTAGTCGATCTCCTTGCGCGGCACCTGCTCCAGACCGTGCAGCATCACCTCGGTACGCGGCCGGTGGTGATGCTCCACGAAAGCGACCACACAGTCCGTACCCCGCTCCACACGACGATGCGCCTCCGACAGCATCGCGTACGTCTTGCCCACGCCCGGTGCCGCACCGAGATAGATCCGAAGCTTGCCGCGTCCCATGGCCCCATTGTCTTCCCGGCACAGCCGTCTTCCTGTCGCAGCCGTGCACGCTGCGTCGACCTTACGGCCAATAATCTCGACAAAAGGGACAGTCGGCTGGTCGGAGGGCGTATTTGACGCAACCCTGACGGGCCGTGACCATGGCGGGCCCCGGACGGTGACCGGGTCAGGACCCGACGATCTCCCCGTCGCTCAGTTCGAGGACGCGGTCGGCGAGGCCGAGCAGGTTCGCGTCGTGGGTGGCGACCAGCGCCGTGACCTGCTCGCTGCGGACGACCGCGCGCAGCAGCTCCATCACGGCGAGTCCGGTCTCGGCGTCGAG
This sequence comes from Streptomyces sp. R21, assembly GCF_041051975.1. Taxonomy (GTDB): domain Bacteria; phylum Actinomycetota; class Actinomycetes; order Streptomycetales; family Streptomycetaceae; genus Streptomyces. The sequence goes on from NZ_CP163435.1 coordinate 2,780,155, forward strand.
CTGCCCCGTCGGTTCGTCGGCGATGAGGAGCGAGGGGTTGTTGGCGAGCGCGCGGGCGATGGCCACCCGCTGCTGCTGGCCGCCGGAGAGCTCGCCCGGCCGCTGCTCGGCATGATCGGCGAGGCCGACGAGGGAGAGCAGCAGCTCGACGCGCTCCTCGCGTTCCCGGGGCGCGGCCCGGCGCAGCCGCATCGGCACGCCGACGTTCTCGGCGGCCGTGAGGATGGGGATCAGCCCGAAGGACTGGAAGACGAAGCCGATCCGGTCCCGGCGCAGCTCCAGGAGCCCGTTCTCGCCGAGCCCGGACATGTCGAGCCCGTCGACGGTGATCCGCCCCCGGTCCGGTTCGTCGAGCCCTCCGACGAGGTTGAGCAGGGTGGTCTTGCCGGAGCCCGAGCGTCCCTTGAGGGCGACGAGTTCACCCCGTGGTATGTCGAAGGAGACGCCGCGCAGCGCATGGACGGCGGCGGCTCCGGTGCCGTAGGACCGGTGCACGTTCTCCACGCGCACCATGGTCTCGGTGACTGTCTGGTGCATGTCCCTCCCCCTTGGGCCGGGCGCCAGTATCGGCACCGGACACCCGGCCGGGCAAGGGTCAGCTCGGGTTGTCCCCGTGCGTGAGCGTCTCCCAGGCGACGAACAGGTTGTTGGTGCCGGCCGGGCGGCTCTGCAGTGTGAGCTTCTGGGTGTTGGTCATCGCGATGCCGAGGCGGTTGTGCAGGGCGTTGTAGCCGACCTCGGTGACGGGCCCGAGGCCCAGGTTCAGCGATCCGCCGCACAGCCAGCTCGGTGCGGCCTCGCCCAGCTGGTACCTGGCCTGGAATCCGAGTGCCTGCCGCAGCCGCTCGCCGACGTCGGTGCCGTACAGGTCCTGCCCCTGGATGCGACTGGTCTCGGCGACGTGCGAGATCGCCGAAATCCCGTACCCGGTGTGAGTGAAGTCGCGACAGGTCTCCTGAGTGAGCCCGGTGACGAAAGTGGACTGCCCCTGCCAGTAGTTGACGACCTTCGCCTTGGTGTCGAGGTGCTGGCTCGGCACGGTCTTCGGCAGTTCGCCGTCCGAGGACAGATAGACGTACGCGGCCGTACGCGTCCGGAACTTCGCCATGGCCTTGTCGTACGACGTCTTGTCCTCCAGGAAGACGGAGATGCCGACTGCGGCCTCCGTCATCGACAGCTCCCAATTGCCGTTGGAGTTCGAGCCGTTGATGATCTCGGGGAGGTAGACGTCGCGGAGCATGGTCGCGAAGCGGCCGGAGTTCGCCCAGCTCCCCGTGTACGTGTACTTGATGATCTCGGCGGCCTTGGGCCAGGAGGAGCCCGCCCAGCCGGTCTGCAGCGGCGCGTTGCTGTTGGTGTGCTCCTTGATCACGGCGGACCACGCGTCCATCAGCGCGATGGACTTCTTCGCGTACCGCTCGTCGCGCGTGATGTACCAGGCGAGGGCGTCGGTGTACGCGGCCATGGCGTCCTGGCGCTCGTCGGTGCAGCCGTAGTCGGGGTTCGAGTAGGAGCCGCACTCGACGGTGGCCCGGGGCTTGGGCGTGCGGTTCAGGTCGGCGTACTTGCTCGCCATCATCTGGTCGTACGCGCCCTTCCAGGGCTGGGCGCCGGCGTTGACCTTGGTGCGCGCGAAGTCCAACTGCGCTCTGGAGACGGTGACTCCGGGATGGGCGAAGGTGCTGGGGGCGGCGTCGGCCCGGTGGGCGGCGGGCCAGGCGAGGGCGCCCGCGAGCAGTGCGGTGGCGGTCGCGAGGAGGGCGGCACGGCGTGGGGTACGGGCAGCGGTACGGCGCATGGTGGGGGCCATCCGTTCTCGTATGTGAACGCTGGGCGCCTTTGTGAACTGAGGCGCTGGCCGCAGACCATAGGTACAGACCAACTGCGCGTCAAGAGACCGCACATGACCCCGTACACGACAAAGGGCCGCACCCCCGGCGGGGTGCGGCCCTTCGAAGAATCCTGCGCCTAGCGAACCTCGGTGATCTCCGGTCCGCGCTGCAACTGCCCCATGCCGCCGGAGAAGCGGGAACCGCTCTGCTCCTCCTGCTGGACACCCTCGGGCACCATCTGCGCGTCGTTCGGCAGCTTCAGGACGATGGGGTCGCGGGGCGCCATCGGGCCCTCACCGCGCACGACGACCGTGTCCCGGAAGATCTGCTCCAGCAGACCCGCGGCCTGCGGCTGCACCGCGCCCTGGCCGGAGATCACGCCCCGCAGGAACCAGCGGGGACCGTCGACACCGACGAACCGGACGACCTGGAAGCCGCCCGTCCCGTCCGGCAGCTGCACCGGCACCTGCGCGCGCAGCTCCCAGCCCAGCGGACCCTCGACCTCGTCGATGACACCGCCCTGCTGGGTGATGCCGGAGGCGATCTCCTCGCGCACCTCGCCCCAGATGCCCTCGCGCTTGGGAGCGGCGAAGGCCTGCAGCTGGATGGCGCTGTCCTTGAGGACGACGGTGGCCGCGACGATCGCGTCGCCCGCGACCTCGACCCGCAGCTCCATGCCGTCGACTCCCGGCACGAAGAGACCCCCGAGGTCCACGCGGCCCTCGGCCGGTTCACGCACCTCGGAGTCGTCCCAGGGACCGTCGGGGCGCGGCTCCGGCTCGAGCCTCACGCGCTCCTGCTCCGTCTCGTCCGCCTCAGTGTCGACGCTGTCGACGACCTGCTCGGCCTCGCCCGCCGCGTCCTCGGCGGCACTGCCCTTCTTGCGACGTCCGAACACGTCACTGTCCTTCCCGGTCGGATACGACCGAAGCGTATCGATTCCCACCCGTTGTGGCGTCCACGGCGGCATGACCGCCGGTGGACCCGAAGCCCCCTGCGGCCCGCACCGATTCGGGAAGCTCCGCGACCTCCTGGAAGCGGACCTTCTCGACCTGCTGGACGACCAGTTGGGCAATCCGGTCGAAGCGCTCGAACCGCACGGACTCGCGCGGGTCGAGATTCACCACGATCACCTTGATCTCCCCACGGTACCCGGCATCCACCGTCCCCGGGGCATTCACCAGGGCGACACCGCAGCGGGCGGCGAGGCCGGAACGCGGGTGCACGAAGGCCGCGTACCCCTCAGGAAGCGCGATGGACACCCCGGTGGGCAGAACCGCCCGTTGGCCGGGCTCCAGTTCACAGCTTTCGGTGGTACGCAGATCGGCTCCCGCGTCACCGGGATGCGCATATTGCGGAAGCGGGACTTCCGGGTCTACGCGCCTGATCAGCACGTCCAGTTCTCGACGGGGACTACGGCTCACGGGTTCACCTCGAAGGCGCGGGCGCGCCGGATCTGGTCCGGGTCGTTCATGGCGGCCCGGATCTCCTCCGGGCGGCCGTTGTCGATGAAGTGGTCGACCTTCACCTCGATGAAGAGGGCGTCGGCGCGGACGGCGACGGGCCCCTCGGGGCCGCCGATCCGTCCGGTGGCGGTCGAGTAGATCTTGCGCCCGGCCACCGCGGTGACCTCGGCCTCCAGGTACAGCACGGTGTCCACGGGCACGGGCCGTACGAAGTCGGTCTCCAGGCGGCCGGTGACGGCGATGGTGCGCAGCAGCCAGTTCAGCGAGCCGAGCGTCTCGTCGAGCGCGGTGGCCAGAACGCCGCCGTGCGCGAGGCCGGGCGCACCCTGGTGGGCGGGCCGCACGGTGAACTCCGCGGTGATCCGGACCCCCTCGGCCGCACGGGCCTCCAGGTGCAGCCCGTGGGGCTGTCCGCCGCCGCAGCCGAAACAGTGTTCGTAGTGCGCCCCGAGGAGCTCGCCGGGGGCGGGCGCGTCGGGGTGCCGCACCGGCGCGACGGCGTCGGCGGGAGGCTTCAGAGCTGCGGAAGTACCACTCACAGGCGCAGACCTTACCCGCGCGTCCACCAAGTCTCCGCACCGTGCCAAGCTTGGCTCCATGCAGCTCTCGCCCTCGCCGTACGAAGAACGCCTCACCGCCCCCCGCAGCTGGTGGCTGGTCTGCTTCCTGGTGGGGATCGCCATGGCCCTGATCCTGCTGCCGTTCGGCACGCTGCCGCTGCTGGCCGGCCTGGTCGGCGGCACCGCCGTCTCGGCGGTCGTGGCCAGTTCGTACGGCTCGATCCGCATCCGGGTCGTCGGCGGCTCGCTCATCGCGGGCGAGGCGAAGATCCCGGTCACGGCGCTGGGCGAGGCCGAGATCCTGGACCAGGACGAGGCGCGCGCCTGGCGCACGTACAAGGCCGACACCCGCGCCTTCATGCTTCTGCGCGCCTACATTCCGACGGCTCTGCGCGTGGAGGTCACCGATCCGGAGGACCCGACGCCGTACGTGTATCTGTCGACCCGGGAGCCCGAGCGGCTGGCGCAGGCACTGAAGGCCGCGCGGACCACGGCGTAGCACCGGCCACGGAGGGGGTCAGCGCCCCAGCTCCTTGGGGATCTCCCCCATCCGCAGCGGATCGGCGGGCTTCTCCAGCGGGGGCAGCTCGGGAAGGGCGTCCCAGGGGACCTGGGCCTTGCGCAGGTCCTTGCGGATGCGCTCCGCGAGGCGTCTGGTGTCGCGGCGGTTCATGACCGCTCCGACGGCCGCGCCGATCATGAACGGCATCAGGTTCGGCAGGTCTCTGACCACACGCTTCATGATCTGCTGGCGCAGCTCGCGCTTCATGTGACCGTTCAGCGCCGAACTGACGGTCGACGGCTTGGTCACGTCAATGCCGCGCTCTCCGGACCAGGAGTTCAGATACGCGGTGCTGCGCTGCTTGAGGTTGCCGGGCGGTCGCAGGCCGTAGACCTCATGGAGCTCGGCGATCATCTTCAGCTCGATCGCGGCGACCCCGGTGATCTCGGCGGCCAGCTCGGTGGGCATCGCGGGCGGCACCGGCAGCATGGCGGCGGCGCCGATCCCGGCGCCCACGGTGGACGTCGCGTTGGCCGCACCGGCGACGAGCTTGTCCGCGAGCTGCTCGGCCGTCAGGCCGGGGAACTGTCTGCGCAGCGTCTCGAGGTCCCGTACGGGGATGCGCGGGGCGTTGTCGATGATCCGGTCGGCGAGATACGCAAGGCCCGCTCTGGCCTTGCTGCCGCCCTTGCGGACGCCTTCTCTGACCCCGTCGCGGACGGCGGCCGCGCGGCGCCGCGCGACGGGCGCCGGACTCTGCTCCGGCGCCGTGGCACCGATGGGCGCCGGAGCGCCTGTGTGCCTCGTGGCGGGCGCCCGCTCGAGCGAGGCTGATCCTGGTTCGGAAGAGCCCCGCTCGTCGTCACGCACGCCTTCAGAGCCGTCTGACGGCCCTTCGTCCGCCGCCCGTCCGGGGCGGCGGCGCTCCCAAGGTGAGGTCGAGCCAGTCACGGCCGACCCTGCCTCAGTCGCAGTCGCGGCAGATCGGCTGACCGTTCTTCTCTCGGGCCAGCTGGCTGCGGTGGTGCACCAGGAAGCAGCTCATGCAGGTGAACTCGTCCTGCTGCTTGGGCAGCACCCGGACGGCCAGCTCCTCGTTCGAGAGGTCTGCGCCGGGCAGCTCGAGGCCTTCCGCGGCCTCGAACTCGTCCACGTCTACGGCCGACGTCGACTTGTCGTTCCGGCGAGCCTTCAGTTCTTCAAGGCTGTCCGAGTCGACGTCGTCGTCGGTCTTGCGTGGGGTGTCGTAATCCGTTGCCATGTCGCTCTCCCCCTCTGGGTGTCTGCGGTGTCTCCAGCGCACGTAACGCGTGAGAGGCCGGACTTGTGCCCGACCCGAGGCGGAGATTTTGCCTCACATCAAGGTCTGTTACTCAATCGACACCCAACCGGACTCCTCAAGAGTGATCGGCTTGGATGGCGATGCGGACCGTACACGGTCTCAAGGCCGCACTTCAAAGGCGTCCCACCGTGTACTTCCCGTGATCTAGACCCTCGAAAACCCGGATTTTCCCGGCTTTCCGACAGCCTGCATGATCACGGAGCGTAGATGGCCCGAAAATCGCCCTTGTGATCGATCACACATGAGCCTCCCAGCCGGGTGACCCGAAAATTCCGCTCAAAGCGAACATCGTCGCCTGTCGGCGACATGGTCTCAGATGGGAAGGGTGACGCGCATCACGAGACCTCCCCCCTCGCGAGGCTCCGCGACGATGTGTCCGCCGTGGGCGCGGGTCACGGACCGGACGATGGACAGGCCGAGGCCCACTCCCTTGTCGCTGCCCGTGCGCTCCGTGCGCAGCCGCCGGAAGGGTTCGAAAAGATTGTCGATCTCGTACGCGGGAACGACCGGCCCCGTGTTCGACACCACCAGCACCGCCTGCCCGTGCTGCGCCTCCGTGGTGACCTCCACCCAGCCGTCGTCCGGCACGTTGTACCGCACGGCGTTCTGGACGAGGTTCAGGGCGATCCGCTCCAGCAGGACGCCGTTGCCCTGGACGACCACGGGAGCCCGTTTCCCGCGGATCAGCACACCCTTGGCCTCCGCCTCGGCGTGCACCTGGTCGACGGCCTGCGAGGCGACCTCCGCGAGGTCGACGGGCTTGCGCTCCACTATCTGGTTGTCGCTGCGGGCGAGCAGCAGCAGACCCTCCACGAGCTGCTCGCTGCGCTCGTTGGTGGCCAGCAGCGTCTTGCCGAGCTGCTGCAGCTCCATCGGTGCGCCCGGGTCGGAGAGGTGCACCTCCAGAAGCGTGCGGTTGATCGCCAGCGGCGTCCGCAGCTCGTGCGAGGCGTTGCCGACGAACCGCTGCTGCGCCGTGAAGGCCCGCTGGAGGCGCTCCAGCATCTCGTCGAAGGTGTCCGCCAGCTCCTTCAACTCGTCGTCCGGACCGTCCAGTTCGATACGCCGGGACAGGTCCGAGCCCGCCACCGCGCGCGCGGTGCGGGTGATCCGGCCGAGCGGCGAGAGCACCCGGCCCGCCATCGCGTAACCGAAGGCGAACGCGATCACGGCGAGGCCGAGGAGCGCGAGGAGCGAGCGGCTCAGCAGGTTGTCCAGGGCGACCTTGCGCTGCGCGTCGGTGCACGCGCTGATGGCGTCGTTGAACGTGGACAGCGTGAGGTCGTTCGCGCTGACAGCCGGGCAGTTTTCGCTGGTGACCCTGATCGACTGGCCGCCCACGATCTTGAAGAGCGGTTCGTTGCCCGTGTTCAGGGCCTGCGCGGCGAGCAGGTAGATGATCGACAGCAGCAGGATGCCGGCGATGAGGAACATGCCGCCGTAGAGCAGCGTGAGCCTTATCCGGATCGTGGGACGCAGCCACGGGAACGGAGGCTCCTGCCGCCTGGGGTCCCACGTGGGTTTCGGAGGCGCCGTCGGCGGCGCTGGGGTCGTGGCCACGGTCGATCAGATCCGGTAGCCGGAGCCGGGCACGGTGACGATGACCGGGGGCTCGCCGAGCTTGCGGCGCAGCGTCATCACGGTCACCCGCACCACGTTCGTGAACGGGTCCGTGTTCTCGTCCCAGGCCTTCTCCAGGAGCTGCTCGGCGGAGACGACGGCGCCCTCGCTGCGCAGCAGCACCTCCAGGACCGCGAACTCCTTCGGGGCGAGCTGGACCTCCTTGCCGTCGCGGAAGACCTCGCGACGGTTGGGGTCGAGCTTGATTCCGGCGCGCTCCAGGACCGGCGGCAGCGGCAGGCTCGTACGGCGTCCGAGGGCTCGGACACGCGCGGTGAGCTCGCTGAACGCGAAGGGCTTGGGGAGGTAGTCGTCGGCACCGATCTCCAGGCCCTCGACACGGTCGCTGACGTCGCCGGAGGCCGTGAGCATCAGGACGCGGGTGGGCATGCCGAGCTCGACGATCTTGCGGCAGACGTCGTCGCCGTGGACGAGGGGGAGGTCTCGGTCGAGGACGACCACGTCGTAGTCGTTGACGCCGATGCGCTCCAGGGCGGCCGCACCGTCGTACACGACGTCGACGGCCATGGCCTCCCGGCGCAGTCCGGTGGCCACCGCATCGGCGAGCAGCTGCTCGTCCTCGACGACGAGTACGCGCACGTCGCTTGTCCTTCCTCTGTCCACTCGCGTAGCGCCGTTCTCGGCGTACGCGGGCAGGGTCTGTCGGGGGTAAGGGCTCCATCCTGCCCTTTTCGGCCGTAAACCGGCTGTAAGACGGGTGAGGGGCCCGGGAATGCCAGATTTTCTCGCCGGGTTGAGGTTTCCACGGAAGGGAGCGCGGGGAGGACGGCTTTACACCCCGCGATCACGCTCTGCATGCGGCACGCCACATGTTGCTTGTGGTGGGCCACGGTCCGCTTTCCGCAGAGCGGGCGTGGGTGTCCGGCACCGTCGCCGCCCGGCAGGGCAGCGCTGGGCACCCCTTGATGGAGACGTGATCGCCCCTTCCGAACGGCACACCCCCGTGCCAACGACCCACGACCCAGGACGAGGGGGCGCAGCATGGACGCATTCACCGCAGGACTTCTGCAGCGCATAAGGGCGACCGAGTCCGACCTGACGCGGGCTCGCGAAACCGGCGACGACTTCCTCGCGGAGGTCGAGCAGGCCGAGCTCGACGACCTGCACCGCCTTGCCGCCGAGCACGGTGTGGAGGTCGGCGCCGCGTCACGCGTCTGAGCAGTTCGCACGAAAGCGGGGCCCCGGCATCGATCCAGTGCCGGGGCCCCGCTGGTTTCGCCGTGTGTTGCTGGGCTCGTCGTGCGGGCTTCGTCCAGGCTTGTTCTACGGCCTGTCAGTCGTGCCAGGCGCCGAACTCCTCCAGGAGCCGCTGGAGGGGTTCGAAGACGCCCGGGGTGGCTGCCACCGCCAGATCGCGTGCGGGGCGCTCTCCGGGGCGTCCACCGGTCAGGGCGCCCGCCTCGCGGGCGATCAGGTCGCCCGCCGCGAGGTCCCAGGGGTTGAGACCCCGCTCGTAGTAGCCGTCCAGGCGGCCCGCCGCCACGTCGCACAGGTCGACCGCCGCCGAGCCGCCCCGCCGGATGTCGCGCAGCAGGGGGATCAGCCGCTGGACGACGTCGGCCTGGTGGACGCGGACCTCGTGGACGTAGTTGAAGCCGGTCGAGACGAGGGCCTGGTCCAGGGGCGGCGCCGGGCGGCAGGCCAGCCGGCGCTCCCCCTCCCAGGCCCCGGTGGCCCAGGCACCGCCGCCGCGCACGGCGTGGAACGTCTCGCCGCGCATCGGCACCGCGACGACGCCTACGACCCGCTCGCCGTCCTGCTCGGCCGCGATGGACACCGACCAGGTCGGCAGCCCGTACAGGTAGTTGACCGTGCCGTCGAGCGGGTCGATGACCCAGCGGATGCCGCTGGTGCCCTCCGACGAGGCGCCCTCCTCACCGAGGAAGCCGTCGTCGGGCCGCTGCTCGGAGATGAGGTCGGTGATCAGCTTCTCGGCGGCGATGTCCATCTCGGTCACGACGTCGATCGGGCTGGACTTCGTCGCGGCGACGGCGAGGTCGGCCGGGCGTCCGTCCCGCAGCAGTTCACCGGCCCTGCGGGCGGCCTCCTGGGCGAGCTGGAGCAGTTCGGCGTGCAGGGGCTCGGTCACGGTTCTCCTTGGACGGGCGTTGGGGACGGACGCGACGAAGGGCGCAGCGACCGGCACCGGCAATCAGCGGTGAACGCAGCGCATCAGCGCGGGCAGGCCACCTCACCGGCAGCCCGGCGGCGCGGCCGGCCCACCGCGCGGGCCGCGCGTCGGCGGGCCGTACGCGCGCGTGCGTCACGCGTACGGGCTGTCGGCGCCCGCGGCGGCCGGCTTCGGGGCGCGGGACGGGCAGCAGCCGACCGGGCAGAGGTCGTGGCTGGCGCCCAGGGCGCCGAGCGCGCACGGGGTCACCCGCCGCCCGCTCTCGGCCGCCGCACGCTCCAGGACGAGGTCACGGACCGCGGCGGCGAACCGGGGGTCGGCGCCCACGGTGGCCGAGCGGCGCACCGGCAGGCCGAGCTCCTCCGCCTTGGCCTTCGCCTCCGTGTCGAGGTCGTACAGGACCTCCATGTGGTCCGAGACGAACCCGATGGGCGCCATCACGACGGCCGGGACCCCGGCGCCGTGCAGCTCCTCCAGGTGGTCACAGATGTCGGGCTCCAGCCAGGGGATGTGCGGGGCCCCGGAGCGCGACTGGTAGGCGAGCCGCCAGGGGTGGTCGATGCCGGTCTCCTCGCGCACGGCGTCGGCGATCAGCTGGGCGACGTCCAGGTGCTGCTCGACGTATGCACCGCCGTCGCCGTGGCCCTCGACCGGGCCGGAGGTGTCGGCCGCCGCGTCCGGGATGGAGTGCGTCGTGAAGGCGAGGTGAGCGCCCTCCCGTACGTCCTCGGGGAGTTCGGCGAGGGACTTCAGGACGCCCTCCACCATGGGCCCTACGAAGCCGGGGTGGTTGAAGTAGTGCCGCAGCTTGTCGACCTTCGGCAGCTCCAGGCCCTCGGCCTCCAGCGTCGCCAGCGACTCCGCGAGGTTCTCGCGGTACTGGCGGCAGCCCGAGTACGACGCGTACGCGCTGGTGGCGAGGACCAGGATGCGGCGGCGGCCGTCGGCGACCATCTCGCGCAGGGTGTCCGTCAGGTACGGCGCCCAGTTGCGGTTGCCCCAGTAGACGGGCAGGTCCAGGCCGTGGTCCGCGAAGTCCTTGCGGAGGGCGTCGAGCAGGGCGCGGTTCTGGTCGTTGATGGGGCTGACCCCGCCGAACAGGAAGTAGTGCTGCCCCACCTCCTTGAGCCGTTCCTTGGGGATGCCGCGCCCACGCGTCACGTTCTCCAGGAACGGGACCACGTCGTCCGGGCCTTCGGGGCCGCCGAACGAGAGCAGGAGCAGGGCGTCGTAGGGGGTGGCATCGAGCGCATCTGGCATGACTCCGATCCTGCCACCCGTCGCTGACAGACGGACAACGGCTACGTGACCAGAGGGAACAGGAGTGCGTTAGGGTCACCTAACCCGTAAGCTGTATCGGCAGCCTTGACGCCTTACCGGAGCCCGTCCGCGCCTGGCGACCGCGCGGACGGACCGAGCCGACCGGAGACCCCGTGCCCAGCCCCTACCGCGCCCTGTTCGACGCCCCCGGTTCCAAGGGCTTCTCCGCCGCCGGCCTCCTCGGCCGTATGCCGCTGTCGATGATGGGCATCGGCGTCGTCACGATGATCTCCCAGCTCACCGGGCGCTATGGGCTCGCGGGCGCGCTGTCCGCCACCATCGCGCTGGCCGCCGCGGCGATCGGGCCGCAGATCTCACGCCTGGTGGACCAGTACGGGCAGCGGCGGATACTGCGCCCGGCGACGCTCTTCGCACTCGCCGCGGCGGCCGGGCTGCTGCTCGCCGCGCACTTCGAGTGGCCGGACTGGGTGCTGTTCGTGTGCGCCGCCGGCATCGGCTCGGTGCCGAGCCTGGGCGCGATGATCAGGGCCCGCTGGGCGGCCCTCTACCGGGACACTCCGCAGCTGCACACCGCGTACTCGTTCGAGTCCGTGGTGGACGAGGTCTGCTTCATCTTCGGGCCGATCATCTCCATCGGCCTGTCCACGGTCTGGTTCCCGGAAGCGGGTCCGCTCCTCGCCGCCTGCTTCCTCGCGGCGGGCGTCTTCTGGCTGACGGCCCAGCGCGCCACCGAACCGGAACCGCATCCACGCACGCACGGCGCGGGCGGTTCGGCACTGCGCTCCCCCGGACTCCAGGTCCTGGTGGCCACGTTCGTGGCGACCGGCACCATCTTCGGAGCGGTCGACGTGGTCACCGTGGCCTTCGCGGAGGAGCAGGGCCACAAGGGCGCGGCCAGTGTCGTCCTCGCGCTCTATGCCGCGGGCTCCTGCGTAGCAGGAGCCGTGTTCGGGCTGCTGCACCTCAAGGGGGCCGCCGAACGCCGGTGGCTGCTGGGCATATGCACGATGGCCGTGAGTATGATCCCCCTCCTACTGGTCGGAAACTTGCCGTTCCTGGCCGTGGCGCTGTTCGTTGCGGGTCTGTCCATCGCTCCTACGATGATCACGACGATGTCCCTCATCGAGCAGCACGTACCACGCGCGAAGCTGACCGAGGGCATGACCTGGGTGAGCACCGGACTCGCGGTCGGCGTCGCGCTCGGTTCTTCCATGGCCGGCTGGGTGATCGACTCGGCCGGAGCGAAGGCCGGGTACGGGGTTCCGGCGGTGTCCGGGGCCGTCGCGGTCGCGGTGGGTTTCCTCGGGTATCGCCGGCTGAGCAGGCCGGTTCCGCAGCGGGGAGGGACCCATGAGCAGCACAGCGAGCGGGAAGAGCGGAACGTGGCGTAACTGGGCGGGGAACGTGACGTCCCGTCCGGTACGGGAGGTCTCGCCCGCGTCCGTCGAGGAGCTCTCCGCGGCTGTACGGAAGGCGGCCGAGGACGGCCTGCGAGTGAAGGCCGTGGGCACCGGGCACTCCTTCACATCCGCCGCCGCGACCGACGGCGTCTTGATCCGCCCTCAACTGTTGACCGGCATTCGCAACATTGATCGCGAGGCCGGCACGGTCACGGTCGAAGCGGGCACCCCGCTCAAGCGTCTCAATGTCGCCCTCGCCCGCGAGGGCCTGTCGCTCACCAACATGGGCGACATCATGGAGCAGACGGTGTCGGGCGCGACCAGCACCGGAACGCACGGCACGGGCCGCGACTCGGCCTCGATCGCCGCCCAGATCAAGGGCCTTGAGCTGATGACGGCCGACGGTACGGTGCTGAGCTGCTCGGAGAAGGAGAATCCGGAGGTCTTCGCGGCAGCCCGGATCGGCATCGGCGCCCTGGGGATCGTCACCGCGATCACCTTCTCCGTGGAGCCCATCTTCCTGCTCACGGCCCGCGAGGAGCCGATGACCTTCGACAAGGTCACCGCCGACTTCGACGAACTCTTCACCGAGAACGAGCACTTCGAGTTCTACTGGTTCCCGCACACCGGCAACTGCAACACCAAGCGCAACAACCGCAGCGCGGGCCCCGAGAAGCCCGTGAGCGCGGTGAGCGGATGGATCGAGGACGAGTTCCTCTCCAACGGCGTCTTCCAGGTGGCCAATCTGGTGGGCCGGGCCGTTCCCGCGACCATCCCGACGATCGCGAAGGTGTCCAGCCGCGCGCTCTCCGCCCGCACCTACACCGACATTCCCTACAAGGTCTTCACTTCTCCGCGCCGGGTGCGCTTCGTGGAGATGGAGTACGCCGTCCCGCGCGAGGCCCTGGTCGAGACGCTGCGCGAACTGAAGACGATGGTCGACCGCTCACCCCTGCGGGTCAGCTTCCCTGTCGAGGTGCGCACGGCCCCCGCGGACGACATCACGCTCTCCACGGCGTCCGGCCGCGAGAGCGCCTACATCGCCGTCCACATGTTCCGCGGCACCCCGTACCAGGCGTACTTCACCGCCGCCGAGCGGATCTTCACCGCGCACGAAGGACGGCCGCACTGGGGCAAGGTGCACACGCGCGACGCGGAGTACTTCTCGAAGGTGTATCCGCGCTTCGGGGAGTTCACCGCGCTGCGGGATCGGCTTGATCCTGATCGGCGCTTTGCGAACGACTACTTGCGTCGGGTGCTGGGGTCGTAGCGGTCGCGCTCGGTGTCGGGGACACGGTGTCGTCGTCCCCGGCCTCCGAGTCCGCGCCGGAACTCGGCGTCGGCGTGGGCGTCGTAGCGCCGGAGTCATCGTCGGCGGTGCCACCACCGGACGGTTGCCCGGACTCGGACGATCCGCCCGAGGGCGTGGCCGAGGACGACGACGAAGGCGACGAAACCGAAGGTGAAGGCGTGCCGCCGGGCTCCGAGTCGGAGCCCGAGCCGCCGCTGCCCTGGAAGGCGTCACCGACGGTCGTGCTCCTGCCGTCGCCGCTGAAGCTCTGCCCCGACACCAGTTCGTACGTGGTGATGCCCGCCATGGTGACGCCGAAGACGAGCGCCGCGGCGACCACCGGCCGCTTCCAGCTCCTGACCCGTGCGCGATAGACGGTCCCTTCGGTGAACTGCCCCTCGGCGGGCGCCTGTCGGGAGCGCGGCTTGGGCGGCACCGTCACCTCGCGGATCTGCTCACCGGTGCGCTTGAAGAAGTGCTGGAAGAGCGTGCCGCCGCAGGTGGCGACCACACTCACCAGACCGGCGCCCAGGATGGTGCCGTAGACGCCGAAGTAGGAGGCGAGTTTCGCCGCCACCACCGCGGCCACGGCGCTGCCAGCGACTTGAGGGAGGCTCAGATCCACCCGTTTCTTCTTCGACTCCGCGTCGACGTCCGGCATTTCCCCGGCATCCGGCTTTCCACGCATCCCCGGACCTTGCCTGCCTTTCCCGTACTTGATCGACCAACCACACGAGAGAGGGACGTACAGGCGAAACGATTAGTTCCGTTTCTGCCGATTACGTGAAGTGCGCCACTTTTCATGGTCACGAAAACGGCGCTTCGGACGGCCAACTACCACGCCCCACTAGAAGTTGGGCGGCGCGCCGATCCACGCACGTGGCCCGAATGGAGTACTGTTGCGAGCCCTGGGTCCGGACTCCCGCCAGGGTGTCCGGGGCCTTGCAGGACCGCCGGGAGGGGGCTCGTTGCACAGGGTGATGGAGTTCGTCACTTAGCGTTGCGAATAGGTAACCGTGCCATAACGGCGAGTTCGGGCCCCTGCCCGACACGCCGGGCAACTCGGCAAGGTTGTGGCAGGCTGCACCCGGGCAGGCCACACTCGACTAGCGGAAGCAGCGACGCACGTGACGTCGGCAGGCACCACCCGGGAGGTCCCCATGCCCGAACTGCGTGTCGTGGCCGTCTCTAACGACGGCACACGGCTGGTGCTGAAGGCTGCGGACAGCACGGAGTACACGCTTCCGATTGACGAACGGCTCCGCGCCGCCGTGCGCGGCGACCGTCCCCGCCTCGGCCAGATCGAGATCGAGGTGGAGAGCCATCTCCGCCCCCGAGACATCCAGGCGCGTATACGTGCCGGCGCGTCCGCGGAGGAAGTCGCCCAGCTCGCCGGAATCCCCGTCGATCGCGTACGCCGCTTCGAGGGCCCCGTGCTGGCCGAGCGCGCCTTCATGGCCGAGCGGGCCCGGAAGACTCCGGTCCGCCGCCCCGGCGAGAACGCCGGACCCCAGCTCGGCGAGGCGGTGCAGGAGCGGCTGCTGCTGCGCGGCGCCGACAAGGAGACCGTCCAGTGGGACTCGTGGCGTCGCGACGACGGCACATGGGAAGTGCTGCTGGTCTACCGGGTCGCGAGTGAACCGCACTCGGCGAGCTGGACGTACGACCCGCCCCGGCGGCTCGTCCAGGCCGTCGACGAGGAGGCGCGCTCGCTGATCGGCGAGTCCGAGGATCTCGCGGCAACGGCCGAGCCGAGCTTCCCGTTCGTGCCGCGGATCGCGCGGCTGCCCCGGGACCGCCCGCTCGACCGCGCCCTGGACCGGCAGATGGAGCGGCCGAGCCCGCCCCCGGAGCCGGTCGAGGAGACCACGAACGACCGGGACTCCCTCACCAGCCTCCTCGAAGCGGTGCCCAGCTTCCGGGGCGACATGGTGGTGCCCGAGCGGCCCTCCACCACGGAGCTCCCCGCGGCCGAGGAACCTCCCGTGGAGCCCGAGTCGGAGGAGCCGCCGGCTCCCGCCGCCTCGGCCGGGGCCGGTTCCGCCTACGCGGACGTCCTCATGCCCCGTTCGGTCGGCGCCCACCGCGACCGCCTCGTCGGCGCGACCGACCGCCAGGCCGAGGCCGACGGGGTCCGCCCGGGCCGCCGCGCGGCCGTCCCGAGCTGGGACGAGATCGTGTTCGGCACGCGGCGCAAGAAGCAGGAGTAGCAGGCACGTGTACGGCGACAGGGATCTCACCGGGCTGGTGAGATCCCTGTTGGCTTTTGCGGGAGTCGCGGGGCTACTGCGGGTCGGGCCCCACGGCGACCGGGCGGCTGCTGTCGTGGGACCACTCCGACCAGGAGCCGACGTACAGCGCGGCCGGGATGCCCGCGACGGCGAGGGCCAGCACCTCATGGGCGCCGGAGACGCCCGAGCCGCAGTAGACACCGACCTCGGGCGCGTCCGAGGCACCCAGGGCCTTGAAGCGGTCGGCGAGTTCGGCGGCGGGCAGGAAGCGGCCGTCGGCGGCGACGTTCTCCGTGGTCGGCGCGGAGAGGGCCCCCGGGATGTGACCGCCGACGGGATCGATGGGCTCGACCTCTCCCCGGTAACGCTCACCGGCCCGGGCGTCCAGCAGCAGCCCGGTGCGGGCGAGCGCCGCGGCCCCGTCGGCGTCGAGGAGCGCAGCGGCGCCGGGAGCGGGCGCGAAGGTCCCGGGGGCGGGGGCGGGCAGTTCCGGCGACAGCGTCCCGGTCCAGGCCGCGAGGCCACCGTCAAGCACGCGCACCTCCGGATGACCCGTCCAGCGCAACAGCCACCACGTGCGTGCGGCGGCCCAGCCCTGCCCGCCGTCGTACACGACGACCGGACGGTCCGCCGAGACTCCAGCGGCCCGCATGGCCGCTCCGAAATGCTCGGGATCCGGCAGCGGATGCCGACCGGCGGCACCGGCGGGGCCCGCGAGATCGGCGTCCAGATCGATGAAGACGGCCCCCGGGATGTGTCCCGCCGCGTACTCCGCCCGGCCGTCGAAGGGAGGGGCGCCCGCCGCCTTGGCCGTGCTCAGCTGCCAGCGGACGTCCAGAAGCGTCGGCGGGGTCGGTCCCGCCAGGGCGTTCGCGAGTTCGGATGCGGAGATGATGGCGTTCATGGCCCCATCCTTGCGTACGGGGTGGCCGCGTCGCCAAGGTCCCGCTACTCTGCTCCGCCGGACAGGTCCGATCACGAGGCGTACGGGATCGGGCACATGCTGTACAGCTGATGGTCATGACATGGCAATGACGCGGAAACGGATGAGGAACGGCAAATCGGGCATCCTCCGGCGGGGGCCGCGCCACGCGACGCGGCCGGGACGCGCGCGACCGGCGGTGGTGCGAGCATCGGCACGGGGCGTACGCGCACGCGACAGCGGTACGCGTGTTCATAGGCGGAAGGTGAACGGCCACCGCAAGGGGCCGAGAAGAGAGTGACGATGACCGAGGCACGGGGGTCGACCGGCCTGAACGGCACAACGCACACTCGGCGCACGCCCGGCACACCCTGCTGGGTGAGTCTGATGGTGCACGGGATGGCCGCGACCCAGGACTTCTACGCAGAGCTGTTCGGCTGGGAGTTCCAGCCGGGCCCACAGCAGCTGGGCCCGTACATGCGGGCGCTGCTCGACGGCCAGGAGGTGGCGGGTATCGGCCAGATGCCGCCGGACCGGCATCTGGCGGTCGCCTGGACGCCCTACATCGCCTCGGACGACGTGGACCAGACTGCCGAGACGGTACGCGCCTGCGGCGGCACCGTCGGCGTCGGCCCCCTGGACGCCGACAATGCCGGGCGCCTCGTGATCGCCTCCGACCCCTCCGGCGCCGTCTTCGGCATCTGGCAGGCGGCCGCCCACCTGGGCACCGGCATCACCGGCGTGCCCGGCACCCCCGCCTGGAACGAACTGCTGACCCGCGAGACCGAGAGCGTCGCCAAGTTCTACCAGGCGGTCTTCGGCTACGAGGAGGAGGCCGTGGTCTCCGCCGACTTCGACTACGTGACCCTGCACGTCGAGGGCCGCCCCGTCGCCGGCATCCACGGGGTGGGCCACGGCCTGCCCCGCGACCGCGGCGCGCACTGGATGACGTACTTCGAGGTCGCCGACGTCGACGACGCCATCACCCACATCACCGGACTGGGCGGCCGCCTCCTCAAACCGGCCCACGACACGTCCCACGGCCGCGTGGCGACGGTGGCGGACCCTGAGGGGGCGATGTTCTCGGTGATCCACAGCGCCGACTGACCGGCGCCGCCGGGAAGCGGGCCGTGCCCCGGCGTCAGGCCGAGCCGATCGGCAGGACGTCCGGGGACAGGGCGCCCGCGCGGGCCGTGGCCGCTGTGGTGCGACGGATGTGGTGGCGGCGGCAGAGCACCTCGTAGCCGATGTCCTCGGGCTGATTGACGTCGCCGACGACCACCTGGGCGCCCTCGACGACCATCTCGCCGCCTATCGTGCGGGCGTTGTGCGTGGCGCGGGCGCCGCACCAGCACAGGGCTTCGACCTGGAGGACCTCGACGCGGTCGGCGAGTTCGACGAGGCGCTGGGAGCCGGGGAAGAGCTTGGAGCGGAAGTCGGTGGTGATGCCGAAGGCGAAGACGTCCATGCCGAGGTCGTCCACCACCCGGGCGAGCTGCTCGATCTGCTCGGGCGCCAGGAACTGGGCCTCGTCCGCGATCACGTAGTCCGCGCGGCCGCCCTGGGAGAGGTGCTCGACCACGTACGCGTACAGGTCCTGGTCGTCCTCGACCTCCACGGCGTCCGTGACCAGGCCGAGCCGCGAGGAGAGCTTGCCCTCGCCCGCGCGGTCGTCCCGCGTGAAGATCATCCCCTGGAGGCCGCGCGCCGAGCGGTTGTGCTCGATCTGGAGGGCCAGCGTCGACTTCCCGCAGTCCATCGTTCCGGAGAAGAACACCAGCTCGGGCATGGGGAGTTGAGGACCTTTCGCAGCGGGTGAAAAGGAGTGTCGGGCGGGGGGTGGGTCAGGTACGTACTTCGAGCAGGGGGACCAGCTGCTCCACCGGCGTCATCGAACCGTGGTTGCCGACCATGGCCGACTCCTTGGGCTCCCGCTCGGACGCGATGATCAGGACGTCGTCCTTCGCGGCCGCGACCACGTCGCCGATGCGCCCGTACACCCGTTCGTCGACGTGCGGACCGAACCAGCCCGCCGCTATCGCCTCGTCCCGCGACGCCACCCAGAACTGCTCGCCGAGCACCTCGCGCCAGCAGGTCAGGACGTCCGACGCGGCGCCCGGCACCGCGTAGACATGGCGGGCGCGGCCCTCTCCGCCGAGGAGGGCGACGCCGGCGCGCAGCTCCCAGTCCTCGTCGAAGTCGATGCGGTGCTGCTCGTCGAAGGGGATGTCGATCATGCCGTGGTCGGCGGTGACGTACAGCGCGGAGCGCGGCGGGAGCTGCTCCGCGAGGCGCTGGACCAGCCGGTCCACGTACATCAGCTGGCCGCGCCACGGGTCCGAGTCGACGCCGAAGCGGTGGCCCTTGCCGTCCACCTCGGCGTAGTACGTGTAGACCAAGGAGCGGTCGCCCTCGGCCAGTTGCTCGGCGGCGAAGTCCATCCGCTCCTCGCCGGACAGCCGCCCGTGGAACGTGCCGCCGCTGAGGGCGACCTGGGTGAGCGGCGTGTTCTGGAAGGTCGGGGAGGACACCTGGGCGGTGTGCACACCGGCGGCGTCGGCCAGCTGGAAGACCGTGGGGTACGGCTGCCACTTGCGCGGCGAGGTCCACGGGTTCCAGCGGAGCTGGTTCATCAGCTCACCGGTCTCCGGGTTGCGCGCGGTGTAGCCGGGCAGGCCGTGGGCGCCGGGCGGCAGGCCCGTGCCGACGGAGGCGAGCGAGGTCGCGGTGGTCGCCGGGTAGCCCGCGGTGATCGGGCGGCCGGTGCCACCGCGGGAGCTCGCGAGGAGCGAGGCCATGAAGGGGGCTTCGTCGGGATGTGCCTTCAGCTGCTCCCAGCCGAGACCGTCGATCAGAAACACGCAGTTCCGGTCGGCCTCGGTCAGTTCCGGTATGGCGGCGGTCATGCCGGGCACCGCCATACCCGCGGCGAGCGTGGGCAGCAGGTCGGCGAGCGAGCCGGAACCGTACTCGGGGACGGGAGCGGAGTCGACGGCGAGGGGCTCCGGGTCGTTCCAGGCGGGCAGAGCCATCAGCGGGCGACGTCCGCGGTCGCCTCGGAGAGCGACTGTGCGAAGGCGAGGGCCTGGCGCACCGTCTCCGGACCGTCCCCGGCCTCGCTGACGCGCAGGCTCAGGTCGTCCGCCGTCGAACTTCCCGTGTACCCGTGGTCCGCTTCGCAGTTGGGGTCGCCGCAGGCGGCGGGCTCCAGGTCGATACGGGAGACCGCGCCCCAGCCGATGGTCAGGACGACCTCGCGGGGCAGCGTGCCCGGCGCGTACGACTCGGGGTTGGCGACGACCCTGCTGACGACGACCGACGAGATCCGGCCGATCTTCACGGACTCCGTGGACGTCGTGGCGTACGGCGTCGGCGAGGTGGTGTCCGCGTTCTGCTCGTCGGTGTGGCTGACGATGAAACGGTTGCCCGTGAGGACCAGCACGGTCACGTGCCGGCGCACCTCGTTCGCGTCGAACGTCGTCTCCTGGTGGACCAGGTACGACCGGATGGGCTCGCCGCCGATCGCGGCCTCCACCGCCTCGGCCACGAGGGCCGGGTAGTAGCCGCTGCGCTCGATCGCCGCTCGCAGCCCCTGGGTCGTCGTACTGGTCTTGGCCATGATGTCCATCTTACGGGCGTGCACTGACTGCGAGGCACCGCTCGCGCTCTCTGTCGTGGACTGATCAGACGCGATCGGAGTGATCGGCACGCCGCGAACATCTGTTCAATACGCCGGGAGCGTGCGCGGCCCCAGGTCGTCGCGGACGGGCGCACGCGCCAGCCGCACGGTCGCGCCGAGCACGCTCAGGCCGTGCGGGGCCACGACCACGGGCTCCAGGGAGACGGCGACGACCTCCGGATGGTCGTCGACGAGCCGCGACACCCGCAGCATCAGCTCTTCGAGCGCGGCGGTGTCCACCGGTGCCGAGCCGCGCCAGCCGAAGAGGAGCGGTGCCGTCCGGATCGATCGGACCAGCGAGGTCGCGTCCCGGTCGGTGACCGGGATCAGGCGGTGCGCCGTATCCCCGAGCAGCTCGGAGGCGGCCCCGGCGAGCCCGAAGGAGAGCACCGCTCCGGCCGCCGGGTCGATCACCGTGCGGACGACCGTGTCGACACCGCGCGGCGCCATCGCCTGCACGACCGGGCGCAGCTCCTCGGGCTTCCCGAAGAGGCTGGTCAATTCGGCGTACGCGCGCCGCAGTTGCTCCTCGTCCGCCAGATCCAGGCGAACGCCGCCGAGGTCGGCGCGGTGGCGCAGGTGCGGGGCAGTGGTCTTGAGGGCCACGGGGTAGCCGAGGGTGCGCGCGGCGGCCACGGCGTCGTCGGGGGTGGGCGCGGGCAGGGCACGGCGTACGTCGATGCCGTACCGCCCGAGCAGCTCGCAGGCGTCCTCCGGGCCGAGCGTCAGCCCCTGCCCCTGTGCGAGCAGTGAGTCGATCAGGGCGGCGGCGCCCTTCTCGTCGATGTCCTCGTACTCGGGCACCTTGCCGGGCTCGGCGGCCTCGCGCCGCCACTGGGCGTACTTCACGGCTTCACCGAGCGCACGGACGGCACGCTCGGCGGCGGGGTAAGCGGGGATGAGGCGGGCGTCTTCCGGAGCGGCTTCCTCGGTGGGCAGGCGTTCCTCAAGGCGGAACGGGCGGGCACCGCCGGCGACGCCGGGTGCCGTCGCGTCGGCCCGGGGTGCAGTGCTGGCAGCGGCGGAGAGTGCCTCCGCGAGGCCGCCGAGTTCCACGTGCACCACGAGCACGGGCTTGGCGGGGGCCGCGGCCGCGGCGGAGCGGAGCGCTTCCGCGAGGGCCTCGTCGGCCACGGACGTCTCCCCCAGGGCGGGGATCGCGGTGACGACGACCGCGTCGCACGCGTCGTCGGCCAGCGCCCGCGACACCGCCGCGTGGAAGTCCTCGGCCGAGGCCGCCGTCGTCAGGTCCAGCGGCGACAGCGGTCGCAGCCCCTGGGCGAGGCAGGCGTCGTAGGTGAGCAGGCCCAGTGACTCGGAGTTCCCGAGGATCGCCACGCGGGGCCCGGCGGGGAGCGGCTGGCGGGCCAGCAGCAGACCGGCGTCGACGAGTTCGGTGATCGTGTCCACCCGGATGACCCCGGCCTGCCGCAGCAGCGCCGAGACCGTCGCGTGCGGGAGGCGGGTGGCCTGTACGGCATGCCCCTGGGGGGCCGCTCCCCCGTGCCGCGCTCCCTGGACCACGACCAGCGGCTTCGAGGCGGCCGTCCGCCGTGCGAGCCGGGTGAACTTGCGGGGGTTGCCGATGGATTCGAGGTACATCAGCGCGACGTCGGTGTCCGGGTCGTCGTACCAGTACTGGACGACGTCGTTGCCGGACACGTCCGCCCGGTTTCCCGAGGAGACGAAGGTCGACACACCCGTCACCCCGGTGACGCCGCCGCCGCGCCGGTGCAGCCGGGAGAGCAGGGCGATGCCGATCGCGCCGGACTGCGCGAAGAGGCCGATCCGCCCGGGGCGCGGCATCTCGGGCGCCAGGGAGGCGTTGAGCCGCACGTCGGGGGACGTGTTGATGACGCCGAAGGCGTTGGGGCCGATGATGCGCATGCCGTACGTACGGGCCTGGCGCACGAGTTCGCGCTGGCGTTCGCGCCCGGCCCGACCGCTCTCGGCGTATCCGGCGGAGACGACCACGAGCCCCTGCACACCGTGCTCGCCGCACTCCGCGACGACCTCGGGCACGAGCGGCTCGGGGACGGCGACGACGGCGAGGTCGACGGGCTCGGGGATGTCCCTGACGGAGCGGTACGCGGGGACGCCGTCGAGTTCCTTGTCCTGAACAGCCCTGTTCACGGCGTACAGACGGCCGGTGAACCCGGCGTCCCGCAGATTGTCGAGGACGCTGCGCCCCACCCCGCCGGGTGTGCGGCCCGCGCCGATGACGGCGACCGAGCCGGGTGCGAGCAGCCGTTGCACGGACCGCGCCTCGGCGCGCTGCTCCCGCGCGCGCTGCACGGCCAGCGACCGGTCGGTGGGCTCCAGGTCGAACTCCAGGCGGACGACGCCGTCCTCGAAGCTGCGCTTCTGTGTGTACCCGGCGTCCGTGAACACCTTGATCATCTTGTTGTTGGCGGGCAGCACCTCGGCGGCGAAGCGCCGGATGCCGCGCTCGCGCGCGACGGCCGCCACGTGTTCGAGCAGGGCTGAGGCGACACCGCGGCCCTGGTGGGCGTCCTGCACGAGGAAGGCGACCTCGGCCTCGTCGGCGGGCGAGGAGGCGGGCAGGCCATCGGGATTAATACGGTCATAGCGTACGGTGGCGATGAACTCGCCGCCGACCGTGGCCGCGAGACCCACCCGGTCCACAAAGTCGTGGTGCGTGAAGCGGTGGACGTCCTTGGCGGACAGTCGTGGGTACGGCGCGAAGAAGCGGTAGTACTTCGACTCGTCGGAGACCTGCTCGTAGAAGCTGACCAGGCGCTCGGCGTCGTCGACGGTGATGGGCCTGATGCGCGCGGTGCCGCCGTCGCGCAGCACCACGTCGGCTTCCCAGTGGGCGGGGTACTCGTGCCGGTCCGACGAGGTCTGCATGGGCCCCAGAGTACGGCTCGCGTCCGACAACGGCGCGAGGCAGGCTATGGGGCAGCATGGGCGGCCGAGGGGCGCAAGCCGGTCCCGAGCCGGGACCCGGGGCCGCGCCGGGCACGCTTCACCGTATGGGATAATGGTCTAGACAACCCTGAGACATCTGAAGGGCAGCATCACATGGCTGAGCGCCGCGTCAACGTCGGGTGGGCCGAGGGCCTTCATGCCCGCCCCGCCTCCATCTTCGTCCGGGCGGCCACGGCCTCCGGGGTCCCCGTGACGATCGCCAAGGCCGACGGCAACCCCGTCAACGCGGCCTCCATGCTCGCGGTCCTCGGGCTGGGCGCCCAGGGCGGCGAGGAGATCGTCCTCGCGTCGGACGCCGAGGGTGCGGACGCCGCCCTCGACCGTCTGGCGAAGCTGGTCGCCGAGGGGCTCGAGGAGCTTCCCGAGACCGTCTGAGAAGTTCGGACACCGTACGGCGGAGCCGCGCCACCCTCTCCGGGTGGCGCGGCTCCGCCGTTTTTCACGCCTTACGTTGAGTGCACGGCCTTTCGTGCACCGTCTCACACAGGCACGGAAATGGATCGCACGAGAATTCCGGGCACGCTGAAATAGGGGCAGCGGAAATAGCACACCGCCGAATATCCCTCTTTGTATACGGTGCTTCTGTTAATGACGCAGGCTCGTCATGTTTACGGGATGTTGCGAAGTCCTCACACGCTCCGGGCGCTCTCCCGTGCCGGGAAAGCGAAGCCGGTGCGCGGCCGTGGCGCGCTCGGTGTGCAGTGCCGTGATCGACCGGGCGCGCTCACTGTCGCCGCGCGCGACGGCGTCCACGATCGCGCCATGCTCACCCCAGGACTCCGCGGGGTTGGCCGGCACCTCGACCGCGTACATCCAGGCGATCTTGTGCCGCAGCTGGGCCAGCGTGGAGGTCAGCGCGGGGCTTCCGGAGGCCTGCGCGAGCGTCTCGTGGAACCAACCGCCCAACGAGCGCAGATCCTCGCTGTGGCCCCTCCTGGCGCGCTCCTGACCCAACCTGACCAGGCCTCGCAGCACCTTGAGGTGGGCCTCGGTGCGCCGCTGCGCGGCCCTGGCGGCGCCCAGCGGCTCCAGCAGCATGCGCATCTCCAGCAGGTCGGAGGCCTCCAGCTCGGTCGGCTCCGCGACGCACGCGCCCGCGTGCCGGCGCGTCACGACGAAGCCCTCCGCCTCCAGCGTGCGCAGGGCCTCGCGGACGGGGACGCGCGAGACGCCGTAGCGGCGTGCGAGCAGTTCCTCGGTGAGCCGGCCGCCTCGTTCGTAGACACCCGCGATGATGTCGTCACGGATCGCCGTGCATACCGAGTGCGCCGGAATACGCATGACCGGACCTCCGCTTTAATCCCCGTGAAACGCCATCGATTGACGCTTGTTCAGTGACTCTATTGCAGATGGCGGGAATTTCCGATGGCGGGCCGGAATCCATGGATATTTTTTGGACAGACGGCCGTTCGAAGCGACGAAGCCCCGGCTCGGTGAACCGGGGCTTCGGAAGCGGTGCGGAGAAGCGATGACGCGGTGAAGCGGGTCGTCAGACGTTCAGGCCGTGCGAGCGGAGGTAGGCGACGGGGTCGATGTCCGAGCCGTACTCAGCGGTCGTGCGGGCCTCGAAGTGGAGGTGCGGCCCGGTGGTGTTGCCGGTGGAGCCCGAGAGGCCTATCTGCTGGCCCGGGGTGACCGCCTGGCCGACGGAGACGCCGATGGACGACAGGTGGCCGTACTGGGTGTACGTGCCGTCGTTCATCTTGATGACCACGTTGTTGCCGTAGGCGCCGCCCCAGCCGGCCTCGACGACGGTGCCGGAGCCGACGGCGTGCACGGACGTGCCGGAGGCGGCGTGGAAGTCGACGCCGGTGTGACTGCCGGAGGACCAGAGGCTGCCGCCGGTCTTGTAGCCGGTGGAGATGTACGAGCCGGTGATCGGCAGGACGAAGCTGTTGAGGCGCTTGCGCTCGGCGGCCCGGGCGGCGCGGGCCTTGGCCTCGCGCTCCTCCTTGGCCTTCTCGGCGGCACGCTTCTGCGCGGCCTCCTGGGCCTTCTTCAGCGCGACCGCCTCGTCGGCGGCGTGCTGCTGGGCGGCGGCCTGTGCGTCGATCTGGTCGGCGAGCGAGTCGCCGATGGTGATGGCCTGGGTCAGCCCCGTCTCCTCGACGGAGGTGTCCGCGGCGAACGCCGGGGCGGCCAGAGTGCCGATGACACCGGTGGTGGTGAGTGCGGCGACGCCCACGGCATGCGTGGTCGTGCGCTTCACTCGGCTCGGGCGACGGTGCTTCCCGGTGGCGCGGGTGAACGCCATGAAGTGGCTGGTCCTTTCCTTCCTTCTCGCCTACCGGGTTAGCTGACGGGTTCGGAGCAGGAAGGTCTCCTACGGGCCCCCTTCGCTGCGCGAAGGGCGTCCGATTCACCCCAGGGACTACGTATGGGTCCCCGGCTCCCCTGGCTCGCGCCGTACGGGGACTCGGCGATGACTGTCCGGTGCCGCGGACGCGGCGCACTGCCTGACGAACAGCCGGACCGACGCTAAGGGGGACGTCTTTCAATCGACAAACGGATCACGGCATTTGTAGCGCATGCCACAGGGCAGACAGGCAACCTCCCCATCAACTCCCAATCAATATGGACAAATGGGGGCCCAGGTGACTCTTTCGCCACCTGGGCCCCCATGGGGTCATGCCCTTATGTCCGACTGTGCGGCTTCTACTCCGCTACTTCTCCGCTACTTCTCCACTGCTACTCCGCAGATACGACGCTCACTTCGCCGATGCCGAGCGCCTTGACGGGCTCCTCGATCTGCGCGGCATCGCCCACGAGGACGGTCACCAGGCGGTCCACCGGGAAGGCGTTCACGGCGGCCGCGGTGGCCTCCACGGTGCCCGTCGCGGCGAGCTGCTGGTACAGCGTGGCCTGGAAGTCGTCCGGCAGGAACTGCTCGACCTGGTCGGCGAGCGTGCTCGCGACGGCCGCCGCGGTCTCGAACTTGAGGGGCGCGACGCCCACCAGGTTCTGCACGGCGACGTCGCGCTCGGCGTCCGTCAGGCCTTCGGCCGCCAGGGTGCGCAGCACCTTCCAGAGGTCGTCGAGCGCGGGGCCGGTGTTCGGCGTGTCGACGGAGCCGCTGATCGCGAGCATCGCGGCGCCCGTGCCGTCCGCGGCGGAGCGCAGTACCTGACCGAACGCCCGTACACCGTAGGTGTATCCCTTTTCCTCGCGCAGGACCCGGTCCAGGCGGGAGGTGAGGGTGCCGCCGAGGCAGTACGTCCCGAGCACCTGGGCGGGCCAGACGCGGTCGTGCCTGTCGGCTCCGACGCGGCCGATGAGCAGCTGCGTCTGGACGGCGCCGGGGCGGTCCACGATGATCACGCGGCCGGCGTCGTCGGCGGTCACCGGCGGCACGGGACGCGGCTCGGCGGTCGAACCGGTCCAGGAGCCGAGGGTGTCGGCGAGCAGCGCGTCGAGGTCCGTACCCGTGAGATCGCCGACGACGACGGCCGTGGCCGTGGCGGGGCGCACATGCTTCTCGTAGAAGGCGCGTACGGCGGCCGAGTCGATGGCCGTGACCGTCTCCTCGGTGCCCTGGCGCGGGCGCGACATACGGGCGGTCGCCGGGAACAGTTGCTTGGAGAGCTCCTTGGCGGCGCGGCGGGCCGGGTTGGCGCTCTCGTGCGGGATCTCGTCGAGCCGGTTGCGCACCAGCCGCTCGACCTCGCTGTCCGCGAACGCCGGTGCCCTGAGGGCGTCGGCGACCAGACCGAGAGCCTTGGGGAGGCGCGAGACGGGGACTTCGAGCGACAGGCGTACGCCGGGGTGGTCGGCGTGCGCGTCGAGCGTGGCGCCGCAGCGCTCCAGCTCGGCGGCGAACTCCTCGGCGGAGTGCTTGTCGGTGCCTTCGGAGAAGGCCCTCGCCATGATCGTGGCGACGCCGTCGAGGCCGGCCGGTTCGGCGTCCAGCGGAGCGTCGAGGATCACCTCGACGGCGACGACCTGCTGGCCGGGGCGGTGGCAGCGCAGCACGGTCAGGCCGTTACCGAGCGTGTCGCGCTCGGGGGCGGGGAAGGCCCAGGGCTTGGGCTCGCCCGCCTGCGGCTGGGGGTGGAAGTCCATCGTGGCGAGCTCGGTCACTTCGCCGCCTCCTCGTCGGTGTCTTCAGCGGCGGTCGCGTCGGTGTCCTCGGCGGCGATCGGCTCGTAGACGAGCACCGCGCGGTTGTCGGGGCGCAGACGGGCCTTGGCGGCTTCCTGGACCTCCTCGGCCGTGACGTCCAGGACCCGCTGCACGGCGGTCAGGGCGAGCTGCGGGTCGCCGAACAGGACGGCGTACCGGCACAGTTCGTCGGCGCGGCCCGCGACCGTGCCGAGGCGGTCCAGCCACTCGCGCTCCAACTGGGCCTGGGCGCGCTCCATTTCCTCGGCGGTGGGGCCCTCCTCGGCGAACCGGGCGAGCTCCTCGTCGACGGCGGCCTCGATGACCGGGACCTCGACGTCACCGGACGTCTTCACGTCGAGCCATCCCAGGGAGGGTGCTCCGGCCAGGCGCAGCAGGCCGAACCCGGCCGCTACGGCGGTGCGGTCGCGGCGCACGAGCCGGTTGTAGAGGCGGGACGACTCGCCGCCGCCGAGCACGGTCAGCGCCAGGTCGGCCGCGTCGCACGCGCGCGTGCCGTCCTCCGGGAGCCGGTAGGCGGCCATCAGGGCGCGCGCCGGGACCTCTTCGACGACGACCTCGCGCAGCTGCTCGCCGATGACGTCCGGCAGCGCTCCGCTGCGCGGCGCGGGCTTGCCGTCGTGCCCCTGCACCGAGCCGAAGTACTTCTCGATCCAGGCGAGCGTCTGCTCGGGGTCGATGTCACCGACGACCGACAGGACGGCGTTGTTGGGCGCGTAGTACGTGCGGAAGAAGGCGCGCGCATCCTCGAGAGTGGCCGCGTCCAGGTCCGCCATCGACCCGATGGGGGTGTGGTGGTAGGGGTGCCCCTCCGGGTACGCCAGGGCGGTGAGCTTCTCGAAGGCCGTCCCGTAGGGAACGTTGTCGTACCGCTGGCGGCGCTCGTTCTTGACGACGTCGCGCTGGTTCTCCATGGAGTCGTCGTCGAGCGCGGCGAGCAGCGAGCCCATGCGGTCGGCCTCCAGCCAGAGGGCGAGCTCGAGCTGGTGGGTGGGCATGGTCTCGAAGTAGTTGGTGCGCTCGAAGCTGGTCGTGCCGTTCAGCGAACCGCCCGCGCCCTGGACGAGTTCGAAGTGACCGTTGCCGTGCACCTGCTTCGAGCCCTGGAACATCAGGTGCTCGAAGAGGTGGGCCAGGCCGGTGCGGCCCTTGACCTCGTGACGGGAGCCGACGTCGTACCAGAGGCACACCGCCGCGACCGGGGTCAGGTGGTCCTCGGAGAGCACCACGCGCAGGCCGTTGGCCAGACGGTGCTCGGTCGCTGTCAGGCCGCCGGAGCCTGCCTCAGCTGTGGCCGTGTGACCCATGGGCATGTACGTCCCTTCGGTGGCGGAAGCTTTCGTTGAAACTGCAGAATCCCTGCCGGTCCTGCCACTGTATGCAAGCGCGCCGACCCCTGGCGAAGTTCCCGCACCGCGTACGCCCACAGCGAGACTCGCGTCGGGACGGAGCGGGTTTCCCGTTCGCTCAGAGCGTCGCCCGGGGCGCGCCGAAACATGCTCCGCCAGGCCCGTACGGACGGGTCGCGGTCGGCGTTGTCAGTGGCTCGGTCCACAATGGTCCGCGTCAGATCCCGTTCATGCCCCGGCAGAGACTGTGAAGGAGCCGCAGCAGCGATGGCCCGCCGCAGCACGAAGACCCCGCCGCCCGACGACTTCGAGGAGCGCATCCTCGACATTGACGTTGTCGACGAGATGCAGGGCTCCTTCCTCGAGTACGCGTACTCGGTCATCTACTCCCGAGCCCTGCCGGACGCCCGTGACGGCCTCAAGCCCGTGCACCGCCGCATCGTCTACCAGATGAACGAGATGGGCCTGCGCCCCGACCGCGGCTATGTGAAGTGCGCCCGCGTCGTCGGCGAGGTCATGGGCAAGCTCCACCCGCACGGCGACGCGTCGATCTACGACGCGCTGGTGCGCCTGGCCCAGCCCTTCTCGATGCGCCTGCCGCTGGTCGACGGCCACGGCAACTTCGGCTCCCTCGGCAACGACGACCCGCCGGCCGCCATGCGGTACACCGAGGCCCGGATGGCCGACGCGACGTCCCTGATGACCGAGTCCATCGACGAGGACACGGTCGACTTCACGCCCAACTACGACGGCCAGGAACAGGAGCCGGTGGCGCTGCCGGCCGCGTTCCCGAATCTCCTGGTGAACGGCTCGTCGGGCATCGCCGTCGGCATGGCGACGAACATGCCGCCGCACAACCTCGGCGAGGTCATCGCCGCCGCCCGGCACCTGATCCGCTACCCGGCCGCGGACCTCGAGACGCTGATGCGCTTCGTCCCGGGCCCCGACCTGCCCACGGGCGGCCGGATCGTCGGCCTCACCGGGATCCGCGACGCGTACGAGACGGGCCGCGGCACCTTCAAGATCCGCGCCACGGTGGCCGTGGACAACGTGACGGCGCGCCGCAAGGGCCTGATCGTCACCGAACTGCCCTTCACCGTCGGCCCGGAGAAGGTGATCGCCAAGATCAAGGACCTGGTCGGCGCCAAGAAGCTCCAGGGCATCGCCGACGTCAAGGACCTCACGGACCGCGCGCACGGCCTGCGTCTGGTCATCGAGATCAAGAACGGCTTCGTGCCGGAAGCGGTCCTGGAGCAGCTCTACAAGCTGACGCCGATGGAGGAGTCCTTCGGCATCAACAACGTGGCACTGGTCGACGGCCAGCCGCTCACGCTGGGCCTCAAGGAGCTCCTGGAGGTCTATCTCGACCACCGCTTCGAGGTCGTACGGCGGCGGTCGGAGTTCCGGCGCGGCAAGAAGCGCGACCGGCTGCACCTGGTCGAGGGCCTCCTCGTCGCCCTTCTGGACATCGACGAGGTCATCCGCCTCATCCGCTCCAGCGAGAACTCGGCGCAGGCCAAGGAGCGGCTGATCGAGCACTTCTCGCTGAGCGAGATCCAGACGCAGTACATCCTGGACACGCCGCTGCGCCGACTGACCAAGTTCGACCGCATGGAGCTGGAGTCGGAGCGCGACCGGCTCAACGGCGAGATCGACGAGCTGACCGGCATCCTCGACTCGGACTCCGAGCTGCGCAAGCTCGTCTCGGGCGAACTGGCCGCGGTCGCCAAGAAGTTCGGCACCGACCGGCGCACGGTACTCCTGGAGTCGGCGGGCGCCCCCGTGGCGTCGGTCCCGCTGCAGGTGGCGGACGACCCGTGCCGGGTGCTCCTGTCGTCGACGGGGCTGCTGGCCCGTACGGCCAACGGGGACCCCTTCGGGGAGGTCGAGGACGCCACACGCACCAAGCACGACCTGATCGTCTCCGCGGTGCCCGCGACGGCCCGCGGTGAGGTCGGCGCGGTCATCTCCTCGGGCCGCCTGCTGCGCCTCAACGTCATCGACCTGCCGCAGCTGCCGGAGACGGCGTCGGCGCCCAACCTCTCCGGAGGCGCGCCGATTTCGGAGTTCCTGTCCTCCCTGGAGGCGGACGAGACGGTGATCTGCCTGACGACGCTCGACGAGTCCTCACCGGGCCTGGCGCTCGGCACCGAGCAGGGCGTCGTCAAGCGTGTGGTGCCCGACTACCCCTCGAACAAGGACGAGTTGGAGGTCATCACCCTCAAGGACGGTGACCGGATCGTCGGCGCGGTCGAGCTGCGCACCGGCGAGGAGGACCTCGTCTTCATCACGGACGACGCCCAGTTGCTGCGCTACCAGGCCTCGCAGGTCCGCCCGCAGGGCCGCCCGGCCGGCGGCATGGCGGGCATCAAGCTCACCGAGGGTGCCAAGGTGATCTCCTTCACCGCCGTCGACCCGGCGGTGGACGCGGTGGTGTTCACGGTGGCGGGCTCGCGCGGCACCCTGGACGACTCGGTCCAGACGACGGCCAAGCTCACCCCGTTCGACCAGTACCCGCGCAAGGGCCGGGCCACGGGAGGCGTGCGCTGCCAGCGGTTCCTGAAGGGCGAGGACTGTCTCTCGCTGGGCTGGGCCGGTCCCGTGCCGGCGCGGGCCGCACAGAAGAACGGCACACCGGCCGAGCTGCCCGAGATGGATCCGCGCCGCGACGGCTCGGGCGTGTCCCTGGCGAAGACGGTGGCGGTGGTGGCCGGGCCGATGTAGCCCCGGGTCAGCCTTCCGGGTCCGGGGCGGGGGCCGGGTCCAGGTCAGGGTCCGGGTCCGGGTCCGCATCAGGCTGGGCCGCGCGTTCCTGGACGTAGCGGAGGACGCCCCACATGCTGTGCTCGTCGGCGTGTGGGGCGTCCTCTTTGCATGCCTCCAGCTCCTTGCCTAGGGCGGCGGTGTCGATGCCCGACCCGATGAGGACGAGCTGAGTCAGCCGCTCCGCGCCGGCGCCCCAGGGCTCCGGATAGAAGCGCAGGAACCGACCGACGGCGTGTACGGCGTACCGGTTGCCGTGGTCGTGGGCGCCGAAGTCGACGTACCCCTTGATGCGGTAGAGCCCCTCCGGCCTGCTGTCGAGGAACTCCATCAACCGGCGCGGGGCGAGAGGGACTTCGCAGACGAAGGAGAGCGTTTCGTAGGCGGAGTGCAGGTGGCCGTGGTGGTCGTGAGGATCTCTCCCATCATGATCCTGCGGATCGCTGCCGTCGTGCCAGTGGAGGTCGTCGAAGGACAGCTGCCCGACGCGCTCCTCGCTCGGCCTGCAGTCGAACAGGAACTCGGGATCGACGCGGCCGTACGCGGCGGGGACGACGGCGGCGCGGTCGACGAGGCCCCTGACCGCACGGAGCACGCGCTCGCCGTCGGCCACCCGGTCGACCTTGTTGACGACGACGAGGTCGGCGATGCCCAGGTGCCGCTCGATCTCGGGATGCTTCTCGCGCGTGGCGTCGAACTCGGCGGCATCGACGACCTCGACGAGCCCTCCGTACACGATCCGCGGGTTCTCACTGGCCAGCACCATGCGCACCAGCTCCTGCGGCTCCGCCAGCCCGCTCGCCTCGATGACGATGACATCGATGCCGGCGGAGGGGTGAGCGAGCCGCTCCAGATAGACGTCGAGTTCGCTCGCGTCGACGGCGCAGCACAGACAGCCGTTGCCGAGCGAGACGGTGGAGTCCCCCAGCGCGCCCGCCACCGCCATCGCATCGATCTCGATGGCCCCGAAGTCGTTGACCACGGCCCCGATCCTGCTGCCCCCGCTGCGGTGCAGCAGATGGTTGAGCAGGGTGGTCTTGCCTGAGCCGAGGAAACCGGCCAGGACGACGACCGGAATCTGCTGCGGACCGGGCTCACCGAGCGGACTGGGCTGGCTGCTCAACGGACGACCTCTTTCCCACCGACGCGTGCACCGGCTCGTGACCGGCTCGTGTACGAGGGCGGCGCAGGGACCGGCGCTCGTACGAGGAATCAATGCCGACCCAGGATACGAGCGGGAGTAAACCCAGCTAAGTGAACGATTGTTAGCGGCGCTCGCGGGGCACACGTACGGCATGGCGCCGGGAAACGCGACCCGCACTTCCCTCCGTGCGCCTCCTCTCCGCCTCCCTGCCGATCAGAGCCGCTCGGCAAAACTGGGGGGCGGCAAGCGCGCCGCCCACCGCTCGCCGGTCCGCTCCCTGTCGACCCGCACCCGACGACCGGCGGACGGTCGCCTGATTCGGGGGTTGACATGGTCACACAGAGTTTTGGAGCACGGGGATGGGGCTCCGCGGCCACCGCGGGACTCGCTTTCGCCGCGGGGGCGCTCACGGCGCTGGCCGCCCAGCAGCTCCGCTACGAGGAACGGCGTCTGCGCGCCGAGCGGAGCGACAGTCGGCAGGCCATGCTGACGGAGCAGCAGCGCATGCAGTTCTACCTGCTCAGCCAGGCCATGGAGGACCCCGACCTGGCCTCCGTCTACAGCACCGTCCAGGTCGAGTCCCCCACCCAGAGGCGCCAGTACCTGTTCGCCCACGCGATGTACACCAACGCCCTGCTCGCCTACCGCGTTGGGGTCGTCAATTGGGAGGAGCTGCACGGGCATCTCCGGGTCATCTGCCGCAACGAGATCTTTCGCGACTACTGGCACTCCCACCACGATCACCGCGCCAGCCTGGAGGACACCTCACAGGAGGCCCGCGTCGGCCGAATGGTGGACGGACTCATCCGCGATCTGGACGAGGCCGACACCGACGAATGGTGGGTGGTGGGCGAACCGCCCTCGGAAGAGGGCTAGTTGACCCGAGCGCCGGCACAGGCGAGGCCGACCGGCGGGTGCGTCCGGTCGGCCCACGGCCGCCTGAGCGACCTCCGGCGACAGCGAGCCTGTCAGGGCCGGTAACAAAGTGCAGATACCCTGTCCCCGCTCTCTAGGGCTTCGACCCTTTCCGGCCCCGCCCTCGACCGTTCAGCTGTGTGAGGACCCGCGGGGCCCTCACCATCTAGACACGAGGACAGGGAACTTGAAGATCGTGCGTCGCATCGGTGCGTCCCCACGTGAAAGAGGCAGTCTGTCCGGCGATACCTGCCCGGACATCTTCGAGCTAAGCGACGGCAATTTCGCCGTCATCGGGACCGAGGCAACAGCTGTGCTCGAGAGTGAGCTGCCCGCCGACGCGGCGCGCGCGGACTATGAGCGCATCGTGATCGTCAGCCGCGAGACGCTCGTCCGGGCCAAAGCCGACATCCCCGACGTGTAACGCCGCCTCCGGGTCGCGCCAGGGAAAACCGTCGCCCTACGACGCCCACCGGTCACCCCGTTGAGGCTCTCTTCCAAGGCGCCCGTCCCGGGCCACATCCACGTGCAGCAACCAAGCCCCGCGCAACACCCCTTGACGTCACGGGGCTGCACCGAGCAGGCAGGCTCCCACCTCCGTCCGCCGCCGCTCGGCAAGGTCTTCCCGAGGTCCGACACCAGACCGGTGGCGGACCTCACGCATGTCAGGCCACCCGCGGCACCGCCACCGGCGGAACCGGCCCCACATACCGCGCCACCGGCCGGATGATCTTCGAGTCCTCCGCCTGCTCCAGGATGTTGGCGCTCCAGCCGACGACGCGGGCGGCGGCGAAGGTGGGGGTGAACATCTCGCGGGGAAGGCCGCACAGCTCCATGACCACACCGGCGTAGAACTCCACGTTCGTGTGGAGATCGCGGCCGGGCTTGAGCTCGGCGAGGATGGCCTCGACCCTGCGCTCGACCTCGACGGCGAAGTCCACCTGGGAGCCGCCGAACTCCTGGGCGATACCTCGGAGCATGCGGGAGCGGGGGTCCTCGGTGCGGTAGACGGGATGCCCGAAGCCCATGATGCGGTCACCGGCGAGGACCCGTTCGCGGATCCACGGGTCGATACGGTCGGGGGTGCCGATCGCGTCGAGGGTGTCCAGAGCGCGGCTGGGCGCACCGCCGTGGAGCGGCCCCGAGAGGGCCCCCACGGCGCCGACGAGACAGGCCGCCACGTCCGCCCCCGTGGACGTGATCACCCGGGCCGTGAAGGTTGATGCATTGAATCCGTGGTCAATGGTTGAGATGAGGTACTGCTCGACCGCCCGCGCCCGAGCGGCGTCCGGCTCCGAACCCGTCAGCATGTAGAGGTAGTTCGCGGCATACGACAGGTCGTCACGCGGCTCGACCGGACCGAGGCCCTGCCCGAGCCGGTACAGCGCGGTGAGCAACGTCGGTACGGCTGCGGCCGCCGCGAGGGTGTCCGCGCGCCGCCGGTCGGTATCGAGGTCGTACACCGGCCGGAATCCCAGGCAGGCACCGAGCAACGACAGTGCCGTGCGCAGCCCGGCGAGGGGGCCGGACCGTCCGCTCGCCGCCGCGATCGCGGGCAGTGCGGCCCGCACCTCCTCCGGCAGCCGCCGCAGCGCCACGGTCTCCTCGACGAAGACGGCGCGGCCTGCCGCGTCCGGCAGTTCACCATGGATCAGCAGATGCCAGACGTCCTCGAACCCACGGGTCCGCGCGAGCTCGACGGCCGAGTACTGGCGGTAGTGGTAGAAGCCCTCCAGCCCCCTGACGTCACCCAGTCGGGTGTCGGTGACGACGACGCCTGCGAGTCCTCGCGGTACGTCGACAGGAGCGACGGGTGCACTGGCGGCCCGGTTGATCGGCATGTTTCCTCCCTGGACTTGATTCAACTGTCCATGCTTGACTGAATCTCTGTCAATATTGATTGAATCAATGCATTGCTGGAGCGACTGGACGGGCGGATACGGTGACATCCATGAGGGATCAAGATCCGGCGGCAGCCCCGGGGCCCGAGGGCCGACGACTGAGCACCAAGGAGACCGCCGACCTCCTCGGCGTGAAGCCCGAGACGGTGTACGCGTACGTGAGCCGAGGCCAGCTCAGCAGTCGGCGCGAGCCGAGCGGCCGCGGAAGCACCTTCGACGCCAAGGAGGTCGAGGCGCTCGCCCGCCGCAACAGGCGGGACAGCAACGGCGGTTCGACCAGCGGCGGCGAGCTGTCGGTGCGCACGCGCATCACCTTGATCGACAAGGACCGGTACTACTTCCGCGGCGTCGACGCGGCCGAACTGGCGGCCCGCCACTCCTACGAAGAGGTCGCCGAGTGGCTGTGGACCGGACAGCTGCGTCCCGGCATCACCTTCACCGCCCCGGAGGCGTCCGCCACAGTCGCCCGCCGCGCGGTCGACTCCCTGCCCGAGCACAGCGGCCCGACGGACCGGCTGCGTGTCGCCGCCATCGCCGCGGCGGCCGCCGACCCGTTGCGCTTCGACCTCTCGGAGAGCGCGGTCCTCGGCACCGCGCGCACGCTCATCCCGACCCTCGTCGCCGCGCTTCCACCACTGCGGCACGAACGGAGCGACGAAGGCCCGCTGGCCAACCGCCTGTGGGCACGGCTCACGAGCCGGACGTCCGACGAGGCGTCACTGCGCGCGCTGGACACGGCACTCGCACTGCTCGTCGATCACGACCTGGCCGCCTCGACCCTCGCGGTGAGGGTCGCGGCCTCGGCCCGGGCGCACCCGTACGCCGCCGTGTCGGCCGGCCTCGGCGTGCTCGAAGGCCCTCTGCACGGCGCGGCCAGCGGGCTCGCGCACCGGATGCTCCTCGACGTCCTGGACCAGGGCACCGCGGCCCCCGTCGTCGCGGACGAGCTGCGCGCCGGGCGCCGTATCCCCGGACTCGGCCACCGGCTCTACCCGGGCGAGGATCCACGCGCGCGTGCCCTGTTCGCCCTCCTGGAGGACATTCCGCACGCCGCGCCGGCCCTGGCGGCGGCCCGGGACATCGTGGCCACCACCGCCCGCCACGCGCCGCTGCACGCCAATGTCGACCTGGCCCTGGCCGTCCTCACGGTCAGCTCGGGCATGCCCGTCTCCGCGGGCGAGACGGTCTTCGCCGTCGCCCGCACGGCGGGCTGGATCGCCCACACACTGGAGGAATACGGGGAGCGTCCGCTGCGGATGCGCCCGAGCGGGCACTACGTGGGAGCGCGTCCGCCGCAGCCGCTCCCCCAGTAGGTAATTCACGCCCCTTTCGGGCATCGAGCGCGCCCCCATGCGCCCCCGTTCACGCGGCTGGAAGTCATCCTGACCCAAGTCAGGTTAGGCTCACCTCTGTGAGTACGTGCTCGACCGCGTCCCGGCATCTCGACGAGCCACTTGCGGGGACCGCGGCCACCGCGAGGACCTGGCTGCTGCTGGAGCAGCCCGGTCCCTGGGGTGCCAAGGCGCTCACTTCGAGCCACCTGGACCCCGCGCTCGGCCGCGCCCTCGAAGCGGCCGCACAGGACACCGGCGTACGGATCGCGCTCATCCGCCGCCCCGGCCGGCACGCCGACTGCGGGACGCCCGAGGAGCGACGGGTGTACGCCGCCCACACAACTCCCGGAAACGTGTGGCTGCACAGCACCATGACCCGCGACCCCGAGCGGCTGCTCGACCTCGACTTCACCGCGCTCGGTCAGGGAGACCCGCACACCTTCGACACGGCGCTCGGCGGCCGGACCCACACGGGCGACCCGCTCGCGTTCGTCTGCACCAATGGCAAGCGCGACCGCTGCTGCGCGCTCCTCGGCCGGCCCCTCGCCGCCGAGCTGGCCGCCTCCGGAGTGGAGGGCGTCTGGGAGGTCACCCATCTCGGCGGCCACCGCTTCTCGCCGACCGTGCTCGTCCTGCCGTACGGATACGCGTACGGACGAGCCGAGGCCCACGCCGTCAAGGAGATCCTGCACGGCGTCCGGGATGGTCGCGTCGTCACCCACGGCTGCCGTGGCGGGTCCGCCTGGGAGCGCCCCGGACAGGCCGCCGAGCTGGCTGTGCGGGAGGCTGCGGGAGAGTACGCCGCGGGTGTCCTGACCGTCGTCCGCACGGACGGCGCGGCGCCCCGCTGGGAGGTGACCGTCGCCCACGCCGACGGCCGCCTCTGGCGTGTGGTCGTCGAGCAGGGCGCCTCGCTGCCGCCGCGCCAGGAGAGTTGCGGTTCCGCACTCGGTTCCCCCGCCCGTATGGACGTGGTGGCCGTACGGGAGCTGCCTCGGGCGGAGCTCCCCGTACCCTGCTGAGCACCGCTCGCACACCTGGCGCCCAGGAGATCCACGCCACAGTTCCTACGGCGTTTCGCGCTCGCCCCCGTACCGTCGTGGGTATGAGCCCCACTCCCCCCGCACGACGACTGCGCCTCGGTCTGCCGCGGCGGGTGTTCTCGCAGGTGCTGCTGATGCAGGTGGCGATCGCCGCCGGAGTTGCGGTGCTCGCGACCGGGCTGTTCCTCGCGCCGCTCAGCAACCAGCTGGACGACCAGGCCATGCGCCGTGCGCTCGCGATCGCGCAGACCACCGCGGCCCAGCCGCAGATCGCCAAGGATCTGCAGACGACGCTGCCGTCGGCGAGGGGGCCCGTTCAGGCCGAGGCCGAGCGGATCCGCAAGGCCACCGATGCCGAGTACATCGTGGTGATGAACATGCACGGTGTGCGCTGGTCGCACACCGAGCCCACGGAGATCGGCGGGATCGTCTCGACCAGCCCCAAGGAGGCGCTGGCCGGCAAGGACGTCATGGAGATCGACACCGGCACCCTGGGCCGCTCGGCCCGCGGCAAGGTGCCGCTGCGCGACGCCGACGGCGACATCATCGGCGCGGTGTCGGTCGGCATCGAGTACAACAGCGTGCGCGCCCGGCTGCTGCACGCGATCCCCGGCCTCCTCGCGTACGCGGGCGCCGCCCTCGCGATCGGTGCGCTGGCCGCCTATTTCATCTCCCGCAGGGTGCAGCGGCAGACCCGGGACCTCGCCTTCTCGGACATCTCGGCCCTCCTCGCGGAGCGCGAGGCGATGCTGCACGGCATCCGGGAGGGCGTCGTCGCCCTGGACCGCGCGGGCCGCGTGCGCCTGCTCAACGACGAGGCGCAGCGGCTGCTCGGGCTCGGCGCCGAGGCCATCGGGCAGCCGCTCGACGACGTCCTCGGACCGGGTCGTACGACCGATGTGCTGGCCGGCCGCGTCACCGGCACCGATCTGCTCACGGTGCGCGGCCAGCGCGTCCTGGTCGCCAACCGCATGCCCACCGACGACGGCGGCGCCGTGGCGACCCTGCGCGACCGCACCGAGCTGGAGCAGCTCGGCCGCGAGCTGGACTCCACGCGCGGCCTGATCGACGCGCTGCGCGCCCAGGACCACGAACACGCCAACCGGATGCACACGCTTCTGGGGTTCCTCGAACTGGAGATGTACGACGACGCCATGGAGTTCGTCGACGAGGTGGTCGGAGACCACAGGGCCACGGCGGAGCAGGTCACGGAGAAGATCCACGATCCGCTGCTCGCCGCCCTGCTGGTCGGCAAGGCCACTGTCGCGGCCGAACGCGGCGTGGCGCTGTGGATCTCGGACAGGACCCTGCTGCCCGACCGGCTGATCGACCCCCGGGGCCTGGTCACCGTCGTCGGCAATCTGGTCGACAACGCGCTCGACGCCGTCGCGGGCACGCCCCACGCGCGCGTGGAGGTCGAGTTGCGCGCCGAGGGCCGTACCGCCGTGCTGCGGGTGCGCGACACCGGACCCGGAGTTCCCGCGGAACAGCAGGAGCTGATCTTCACGGACGGCTGGTCCACCAAGAAGCCGCCGGCGCACGGCAAGCGCGGCCTGGGGCTCCCTCTGGTCCGCCGGCTCGCCGAGCGACAGGGCGGCAGCGCGCGGGTGGCCGAAGCGGTCGGCGGAGGCGCGGAGTTCACCGTCGTACTGCCGGAGGCACTCACCGAGCCCGGACTCGCGCCCGCGACAGGTGTGCCGGAGCCGAGCAGTCCCATGGAGAGTGCCGGTACGGCCGTCAAGGAGGAGTCGCGATGATCGAGGTCCTGGTCGTGGACGACGACACCCGGGTCGCACGGGTCAACGCCGCCTACGTGGAGAAGGTGCCGGGCTTCCATGTCGCGGGCGAGGCGCACAGCGCGGCCGAGGCGCTGCGCCTGCTGGAGACGCTGCCCCAGCTGGATCTCGTTCTCATGGACCACTATCTGCCGGACGACACGGGACTCGCCGTCGTCCAGGAGATGCGGCGGCGCGGCCACCAGACCGACGTGATCATGGTGACCGCGGCCCGGGACATCTCGACGGTCCAGGCGGCGATGCGGCACGGCGCGCTGCAGTACCTGGTCAAGCCGTTCGCCTTCGCGGGCCTGCGCGCCAAGCTCGAGGCGTACGCGGATCTGCGCCGCACCCTCGACGGCGGCGGCGAGGCCGAGCAGGCCGAGGTGGACCGGATCTTCGGCGCCCTGTCCGCGAGCGCGGAGCCGGATCTGCCCAAGGGCCACTCCCCCACCACCGCGGAACTGGTGCGGCGCGCCCTGGTGGACGCCCAGGGCCCGCTGTCGGCCCAGGAGATCGCGGACCGGACGGGGCTGAGCCGGCAGACCGCCCAGCGCTATCTGAAGCTCCTGGAGCGCACCGGGCGGGCCAGGCTGACCCTCAAATACGGCGACGCGGGCCGCCCGGAGCATCGCTACGTCTGGGCGACCCGCGCCTGAGAGCACGGACGGAAGGGGAAGGCGACCGCGCCCCGACCGGCGTACGGCTGTCAGGGGAGTACAGCCGTACGCGGAATCGCGGTACCGGCCCGGCCTGCACCGGGAGGGCGCTCCGCTCAGCCGGTGGCGTTCTTCACGAACTCCGTGGTGTACGTCTTGCTCAGGTCGACGTCGGCGTTCTTGATGTTGGGGTTGAACGCCTTGAGGACCCTCTCCACGGTCTCGGGGCCGTCCTTGGGCATGACGCCGTCCTTGGTGAACATCGGCAGGGTGCTCTTGATCGCCCCGGCGTAGATCATCTTGTTGCCCTGGGAGTAGTCGGCGGGCATCTTGGCCGCTATCTCGTAGGCGCTGTGCGTGGACATCCACTTGAGGGTCTTCACCAGGGCGTTGGTCAGCTTCTGGACCGTCTCCTTGTGGCTGTTCACCCAGTCCGTCTGCATGTAGAGGCTGGAGGAGGGGTACGGCCCGCCGAGCGCCGCCTGCGAGCCCTCCGGCGTACGCATGTCGATGAGGACGTCACCGAGGCCCTTGTCCAGGACCGTGGCGACGGTCGGGTCCGTCGTCATGCCGCCGTCGATGGCGCCGTTCTGGAGGGCGGAGACGAACGTCGGCCCGGCACCCACGGCGACCGGCGTGAACTCGCTGATCTTCACCCCGTTCTTGACGGCGAGGTACTTGGTGAGGAAGTCGGTGGAGGAGCCGAGTCCCGTGATGCCGAGCTTCTTGCCCTTGAAGTCCTTGGGCGACTTGATGTCGTCCAGCCGCTTCTTGGAGACGACCTCCACCTCGCCGGGTGCCTGCGAGAACTGCACGACGGACTCCACGCTCTTGCCCTTGGTCTGCAGGTCGAGCGTGTGGTCGTAGAAACCGACGGCTCCTTGGACCTGGCCCGAGACGAGCGCGGTCTCGGCCTGCACACCGGCCGGCTCGCTGAGGAGTTGGACATTCAAACCCTCGTCGGTGAAGTAGCCGAGGCGCTGGGTGAGCATCGCCGGGAGGTAGATGACCTTGTCCAGGCCGCCGACCATGATCTTGACGCGCTCGCCCTTGCCACCGCCTCCGTTGCTTCCGGAGTCGGCCGTGGAGCTTGCGGCGTCGTTGGCACAGGCGGTGAGCGAGGAGAGGGCGAGCAGACCGGCGGCTGCCAGGGCGGAGTATCTGGCGGTCTTGCGCATGGTGGTTCACGTCCTTGTGAGAGGGCTGTGCGGGAGGAAACGGGCGCCTTGGAGAGGGCGTTCAGCGAAAAGAGGTCCCTGGGAAACAGGGGGTCCCTGGGAAGGGATCAGCGGTCCGAGTCGGACGTCTTCCAGCGGAAGATGCGGCGCTCGGCGAAGGTGAGCAGTCCCTCCGCGAGCAGGGCGACGACCGCGAGGATGACCATCGCGGCGTACACACCGGCCGCGTTGAAGGTGCCCTGCGACTGCGCGACGAGCAGGCCGATGCCCTTGGTCGCACCGATGTACTCGCCGACGATGGCGCCGATCAGCGCGAAGCCGAAGCTGACATGGAGGCTGGTGAAGATCCACGAGGTCGCGGACGGAATGACGACCTGGAGCGTCACCCGGCGATCGCTCGCCCCCAGGATCCGGGCGTTGGCCACGAGGTTGCGGTCGACTTCCCTGGCGCCCT
This sequence comes from Streptomyces sp. R21, assembly GCF_041051975.1. GTDB lineage: Bacteria > Actinomycetota > Actinomycetes > Streptomycetales > Streptomycetaceae > Streptomyces. Next base: position 2,822,019 of record NZ_CP163435.1, read on the forward strand.
GGAAGGCGTTGAAGAAGACCGGGAAGAACACCAGGACCACGGCCGACGCGACCTTGGAGGCGGGTCCCAGCCCGAACCAGATCATGAAGATCGGCGCGAGGACGATCCTGGGTATGGAGTTGAGCACCTTGATGTATGGACCAAGGACATCGGCGAGGAAGGCGATGCGCCCCAGGGCGATCCCGAAGACCACACCGGCCACGACTCCGATGACCCAGCCGAGCAGGGCCTCCTGGAGCGTGAACCAGATCTGCTCGCCGAGGGAACCGAGTGCTGTGCCGTGCATGACCCACTGGTGGATCTGGTCCCAGATCTTCGAGGGCATGGAGAAGTTGAACGGGTCGATGGTCTTCGTCCGCGCAAGGACTTCCCACAACCCGAGCACGGCGACCAGGAGCAGCGCGCGGACGGCCACGACCAGCACCTTGCGTCTACGCGCGGCGCGGGCCCGCGAGTGGGCGCGAACTCCCTGCTTGCCGACAGGCTCGGTGGCGGTCGGCGCCGCGACGGTCTTGGGCATGATGTCAGGCGACATTGGCCGCGCCCCTCTCACGAGTGATGCGGACCTCTTCGCCGAGGGACTCCCAGATCTCGCGGTAGATCTCGATGAACCGCGGCTCCAGGCGCACCGATTCGACCTTGCGCGGTCGCGGCAGATCGATGTCGAAGACGTGCTTCACGGTGGCGGGGCCCGCCGTCATCACGACGACCTTGTCGGCCAGCGCGATGGACTCCTCCAGGTCGTGGGTGACGAAGACGACCGAGGCGCCGGTGCCCTCCCACAGCTCAAGCAGCTCGTCCGACATCAGGGCCCTGGTCTGCACGTCGAGCGCCGAGAAAGGCTCGTCCATCAGCAGGATCTCGGGGTCGTTGACGAAGGTCGCGGCGAGGGCGACGCGCTTGCGCTGACCGCCGGAGAGCTGGTGCGGATAGCGGTCCTCGAAGGCGGAGAGCCCGACCCGGGCCAGCCACTCGCGCGCCTTCTGCTTGGCCTCGGCCTTGGGTACGCCGCGAAAGCGCGGGCCCGCCATGACGTTGGACAGGACCGTGCGCCAGGGGAAGGTGGCGTCCTGCTGGAAGACGAAACCGACCTTGTCGCCGACGCCCGCGACCGGCGTTCCGGCCACCAGTACCTCGCCCTCGGTGGGCTCTTCCAGGCCGCTGACCAGGGTCAGGGTGGTGGACTTGCCGCAGCCGGTGGGGCCGACGACGGCCACGAACTCGCCGCGGCCGACGGTCAGGTCCAGCTCCCTGACGGCCGTGTGCAAACCCCCCGACGGGGTCCTGAAGATCTTGCTGGCGCCCCGTAGCTCGATGGCGGGGCTGGTGTCTGTGCTCATGGCCCGGGACCGTAGATGTGGCGCGGGCCACAGCATCAGCCTTCTGGGCACATGCTGTTCTTTTGCTTGCAAGAGCCTGTTGTGCTCGTTTTGCTCGCGTTACAACTGCGGAGCCGAAACACGGGCTTAACGCTCGCCTGGCCTTGGGAGAAAGAGGCCCGATGATTGACGTCCTGGTCGTGGACGACGACTTCCGCGTTGCCGAGATCAACGCCAAGTACGTGGGAAAGGTTCCCGGTTTCCGGGTGGCCGCCCGCGCACACAGCGCCGCCCAGGCTCTGGCCGCCGTGGAGCGCGCGCCCATCGACCTGGTGCTGCTCGACCACTATCTGCCCGACCAGACCGGCCTCGAACTGGTGCACAGGATGCGGGAGCGCGGCCACGGCACCGACGTCATCATGATCACGGCAGCCAGCGACGTGGCGACCGTGCAGGCCGCGATGCGCCTGGGCGCCCTGCACTACCTGGTCAAACCGTTCACGTTCGCCGCCCTGCGCACCCGCCTCGACTCCTACGCCGCCCTGCGCCGCACCGTCGAGCGCGTGGGCGGCCGAGGAGTGGCGGGTCAGGAGCAGGTCGACCGGATCTTCGGCGCACTGCGCACCTCGCCCACACCCTCGTCCCCTGGGCTGCCGAGCGGCCATTCGGAACCGACCACGGACCTGATCTGCGCAGTGCTGCACCATGCGGACCATCCGCTGTCCGCCCACGAGGTGGCCACCGAGACAGGCCTCAGCCGCTCCACCGCCCAGCGCTATCTGCGCCACCTCGAACAGGCGGGACGCCTGCGCCTCTCCCTCCGGTACGGCGACACGGGGCGGCCGGAGCATCGGTATGCGTGGGTGGCGCCGTAGGGCCGTAGGGCCGTAGTCCGGCGGTTCCTGCGCGGGGACGGCGCGCGTCGTTGTTCGTACGCCCCCGTATGCATTCGTACGCCGACGGGGGCGCCGTACGCCGACAAGGACGCCCCGATGGGAGGCGCCGGGGCGTCCTCAGACCGCCCCGGCCCCGGTGAGCGACCGCACCTCGGTCTCGGCGTGCCTGGCCTCGTCAGGCGGCTCCGCCGAGGTGACCGTGCCGAGCCAGCCCGCCAGGAATCCGAGGGGGATCGAGACGAGGCCCGGGTTCTGCAGCGGGAAGTACTGGAAGTCCACGCCCGGGAAGAGCGAAGTGGGGCTTCCCGACACCACTGGCGACAGCACCACGAGCACCAGCGCGGGCACCAGGCCTCCGTAGACGGCCCACACCGCTCCGCGGGTCGTGAAGCTCCGCCAGAACAACGAGTACAGCAGCGCCGGCAGGTTCGCGGAGGCCGCGACCGCGAAGGCGAGGCCCACCAGAAAGGCCACGTTCAGGTCGCGGGCAAGCAGCCCGAGCGCGATGGCGACGACCCCGATCCCGACCGCGGCCATGCGCGCCACGGCGACCTCACTGCGCGGCTTCGCGTGCCGGCGTCGCAACGACGCGTACAGATCATGTGCCACGGAGGCCGAGGAGGCGAGCGTGATTCCGGCGACGACCGCGAGGATCGTGGCGAAGGCGATGGCCGCGACGAACGCGAACAGAACCGTTCCTCCCGTGGAATCCGCTCCGCCGCCCAGGTCGAGCGCCAGCAGCGGGACCGCGGTGTTCCCGGCGGCGTTCGACCTACGGACCGCCTCCGGGCCGACGATCGCGGCCGCGCCGAAACCCAGCACGATCGTCATCAGGTAGAAGCTGCCGATGAGCCCGATCGACCACACTGCCGAGCGGCGCGCGGCCCTCGCGGTCGGCACGGTGTAGAAGCGCGACAGGATGTGCGGCAGCCCGGCCGTGCCCAGCACCAGCGCGAGGCCCAGGCTGATGAAGTCGAAGCGTGCCGTCCAGTCGCCGCCGTACTTCAGTCCGGGCACGAGGAACGCGTCACCGTGCCCGCTGCGCTGCGCCGCCGCACGCAGCAGCTGGTCGAAGTCCCCGTGGAAGCGCAGGAGGACGAGCACGGTCAGGGCCATCGCGCCCGCCAGCAGCAGCACCGCCTTGACGATCTGAATCCACGTGGTGGCCCGCATTCCGCCCATCGACACGTAGATCACCATGAGCGCGCCGACGCCGATCACGGCCCAGGTCCGCGCGACCTCGCTCGTGCTTCCCACCAGCAGCGCGACCAGACTGCCGGCTCCCACCATCTGTGCCACCAGATAGAGAACGGACACCGTGACCGAGGACGTGCCCATCGCGATCCGCACCGGGCGCTCGCTCATCCGGGCCGCCACGACGTCCGCGATCGTGAACCGCCCGCAGTTGCGCACCAGTTCGGCCACCAGGAACAGCACCACGAGCCAGGCGACGAGGAAGCCCACCACGTACAGCAGTCCGTCGTAGCCGAAGAGGGCGATGAGACCCGTGACGCCGAGGAAGGACGCCGCCGACATGTAGTCACCGGCGATGGCAAAACCATTCTCCATCGGCGAGAACAGCCGCCCGCCGGCGTAGAACTCCTCCGCCGAACCATGCCTGTTGCGGCTCACCCACGTCGTGATCGCCAACGTCACCGCCACGAACGCGCTGAACAGCAGCAGCGCGAGGGTCTGATGGTTGCCGGTCACCGCTCGCCACCTCGGACGCTTCGCGTCAACTCCTGGGTGTCCCAGCGCAGATCGAGCGCGGCCCGGTCCCTGCGCAGCCGGGCGTGCCGCGCGTACGCCCAGGTGAACAGAAAGGTGGTGAGGAACTGCCCGAGCCCCGCGAGCATCGCCACGTTCACCGCACCGGCGACCGGCCGGGCCATGAGCGCGGGCGCCGTCGTCGCGGTCACCACATAACCGACGTACCAGGTGAAGAAGACGGCGACACCCGGGACCACGAACCTCCGGTACCGGCTGCGGACCTCCTGGAAGGCCGCACTGCGCTGCACTTCCAGATAGACGTCGGCCGCGCCGCCGGAACGGCCCTCGTGCTCCCGACGCGCGGGCGGCACCACGGGAGCGGGTGCGCCCGTACCGTCCATCTCACCCCAGCCGGAGGCGAGCGCGTCGTACCAGGGGTCGTCGAACCGAACCTCCCCGGTATCGCGACCGTCGTGCTTCTCCACCGAACTCTCCTTGTCCGCGACCCGTTTCGGCCGCGTGCCCAAGGATGGGCAGATCGGGAAGATCCCGGACTCTTCTCCCCGCGCTCTTCACCCCATCAGGTGACTCAGCCCGCCGGTGGCCGTACAAGACCCTTCCCGAAGGCGTAACGGACCGCCTGAGCACGATCCTTGAGCCCTGTCTTGGAGAAGAGGTTGTTGATGTGGGTCTTCACGGTCGCGGTGGAGACATGCAGCTTGCGGGCGATCTCCTGGTTGCTGAAGCCCTCGGCGATCAGCAGGAGCACCTCGGTCTCACGCGCGGTGAGCCCGTCCGGCGCCTCGACGGGCGCGACCGGCTCCGGCTCCGACAGCCGCTCCAGCAGCCGCCGTTGGACACTCGGCGAGAGTCCCGCGTCCCCGGACAGCACGCTCTCCACCGCCCGCACGATCTCGTCCCCGCCCGCGTCCTTGGTGAGATAGCCGCGGGCTCCCGCCCTGAGAGCGGGGAAGAGTGACTCATCGTCCGCGTACGTCGTGAGCACGACGACCTGCGTTCCCGGGTGCTCGGCCCGGATGCGCCTGGTCGCCTCGACACCGTCGCAGCGGGGCATGCGCAGATCCATCAGCACGACATCCGGGGCGAGTTCGGCGACCAGCTGCACGGCCTCGTCCCCGTCGCCGGCGGCGCCCACGACCTCGATCCCGGGCAGCAGCCCCAACAGCATCACGATGCCCTCGCGCACCACAGTCTGGTCGTCCGCCACGACGACCCGCGCCGGCTTCCTCTCCTCGGCCTCCGTCATACGGGCACCTTCAACGTCACCACGAACCCCTCCTCGTCCGGCCCGGCCTGCAACGAGCCGCCCAGCAACTCGGCACGCTCCCGCATGCCCAGCAGACCGTACCCGGCCCCGGAGCCGGTGAGTTCGCCCGGAGGCCCGCCCGAGTCCCGTACGTGCAAGGTCACTTCGTACGCGCCGTAGTCCAGCCGCACCTGGACCTTTGCGCCCGGCGCGTGCTTGCGGACGTTGGTCAGGGCCTCCTGCGCGACTCTGCGCACCGCCTGTGAGGCCTCGGCGGGCATCGGTTTCCGTTCACCCGTCACGGTGACCGCGGCTCCCTCGTCCGTGGCGACGAGCTCGCTCAGGAAGTCCTCCACCGGTGACATCTCACCCCGCAGCGCGGACAGCGCCTGCCGAGTCTCGGCAAGGCCTTCACGGGCCATCCCCCGCGCCGCAACAACCCGCTCGAGAATCCGATCCCGGTCCTCGCCCCGCTCGATGAGCAGCCGGGCCGCCTCCAGATGCACGAGCTGCGCCGAGAGGCTGTGCGCGAGCACGTCGTGGATCTCCCGTGCGATCCGTGCCCGCTCCGCGAGCGCAGCCGACTCCGCCTCGGCCGCTCGCGCCGCACGCTCCTGGGTAAGCAGCCGTTGGGCGGTGCCACGCGCCTCCGCGTCGAGGCGCAGCACATACCCGGCGAGCACCAGCCCCGCAGTCGTGGCCGCGGTCGTCAGCCAGACATCGTTGTTGACCGCCGCATACGCGCTCAGTGCCACGGACGTGGCCGGCAGCGCGGCCGCCATGGGCAGCCGCTCGATGGCGCTGACGGCACACCCGCACCACAGCACGAGGGCCGGAACCCGGAACCCCGCCGCCTCGGCCGCCGTCGCCATGGCAAGCAGCAGGGCGAGCAGCCCCAGGGAAGGCAGCAGCCGGTGCTGCAGCGTGGTCCGGAAGAAGGCCCAGGCCATGAGTCCGCAGAGGGCAATTCCTGGAAGCGCCGCCGCGGCGCCCCAACCATGCAGGTGGCCGTCCGTGAAAAGCGTCCCGAGCAGAATGCCGAGGGCGAAGAGACGGGTGCCCCAGGCAAGCACGCGCCGCATCCTGGGCACTCCGACTCGGGAGAGCGCCTCACGCGAAGGCCAGCGCGTCCACGCGTTCTCCGTCACACGCGCTCCTTCCAGGAGGGCTGGGGGACGCCGTCACCGTACGCCGCACGATGTCCGCCCGCCGGGAGCAGACTTCCCGACCGCCAGACCAGGGTTCCCGAGCGGACCAGCAGGGTGGCCGCGAACGCGAGCAGCAGGGCGGAGGAGTCCTGGTGCACACCGATCAGCACACCGACTCCGAACAGGGCCACGCGCAGGCCCACGCCGACGATCCAGACGACGACGCTGGCCTTGGTGCTCCTGGCCCACACGGAGCCGTCCTCCTCGGCCCACACCTGTGTGGTCCACGCCCAGCCCGCCCCCGTGGCCAGGCCTATGAGCAGCTCGGCGCCGAGCAGGAGAATCGCCTCGGTCCGATGGTCGAAGTCGATCAGCCCGGGCTCCCGCAGGGCCACGACGGCCATGACGACGGGTACCAGCCACCAACGCCTGCTCGGGTCGATCCTGCTCGTGCGGAACTGGCGCACGAGCACCAGCGCGACAACGGCGAAGATCACCAAGGCATGGACGAGCCCGAACATCACGGCCTCCGTGAGCGGAAGAGCGGGTGCCGACAGCGGCTGCTGCCAACGCCTTCGACGCTACGGAAATTCGCAGGTCAGCGAATCGGAGCCAGGGTGGACCGTGGGTGGATCCCCGCATCCCGGGTGTCTCCACCCGCGGGTGGAGACACGGCCGGGGCAGGGCGCCGCTGCACCCCCACGCATCCCAGACACCCCGCCCAGGCCGACGCGACGCCTACGCGTCGATGCGGGACCGGTCCAAGGTCGCCGCCGAACTCGAGATGAACTCCTTGCGAGGTGCGACGTCGTTGCCCATCAGCAGGTCGAACACCTGCTCGGACGCCTCCAGGTCGGAGATGTTGATCCGCCGCAGCGTACGGTGACGCGGGTCCATCGTCGTCTCGGCCAGCTGGTCCGCGTCCATCTCGCCCAGACCCTTGTAGCGCTGGATCGAGTCCTTGTAGCGCACGTTCTTGCGCTGCAACTCGAGCAGCGTCTCCCGCAGCTCCCGGTCCGAGTACGTGTAGATGTACTTGTCCTGCCCCTTCTTGGGCTGGCTCAGCTCGATCCGGTGCAGCGGCGGAACCGCGGCGAACACCCGCCCCGCCTCCACCATCGGTCGCATATAGCGCTGGAACAGCGTCAGCAGCAGGATCCGGATGTGCGCGCCGTCGACATCGGCGTCGACGAGAAGAATGATCTTCCCGTAGCGGGCCGCATCGATGTCGAAGGTCCGCCCGGAGCCGGCTCCTATGACCTGGATGATCGCGCCGCACTCGGCGTTCTTGAGCATGTCCGTCACGGACGCCTTCTGAACGTTGAGGATCTTTCCGCGAATCGGCAGCAGCGCCTGGAACTCGGAGTTCCGGGCAAGCTTGGCGGTGCCGAGCGCGGAGTCGCCCTCCACGATGAACAGCTCGCTGCGCTCCACGTCGTCGCTGCGGCAGTCCGCGAGCTTGGCGGGCAGCGAGGAGGACTCCAGAGCCGTCTTCCGGCGCTGGGCATCCTTGTGCTGGCGGGCCGCGATGCGCGTACGGGCGGCCGCGACAGCCTTCTCCATGACGACCCGGGCCTGGGCGGCCGCGTCCCGCTTCGTGGAGGTCAGGAACGCCTTGAGCTCCTTGGAGACCACGTTCGTGACGATACGGCGGGCCGCCGAGGTGCCGAGCACCTCCTTGGTCTGCCCCTCGAACTGCGGCTCGGCGAGGCGCACCGTGACCACGGCCGTCAGGCCCTCCAGGGCATCGTCCTTGACGATGTCGTCCTCGGCGACACGCAGCAGCTTCTTGGCACGAAGCACCTCGTTGACCGTCTTGACGACAGCCTGCTCGAAGCCCGCGACATGGGTGCCGCCCTTGGGGGTGGCGATGATGTTCACGAACGACTTCAGGGTCGTGTCGTAGCCGGTGCCCCAGCGCAGCGCCACGTCGACGCCCAGCTCGCGCGTGACCTCGGTCGGCGTCATCTGGCCGTGGTCGTCCAGGACCGGGACGGTCTCCTTGAAGATGCCCTGCCCGGAGAAGCGGAGGATGTCGCAGACGGGCTTGTCGGAGGCCAGGTACTCGCAGAACTCGCTGATACCGCCGTCGAAACGGAAGGACTCCTCGCCCTTGCTGCCACCCTCGCCGAGCCCGTACTCGTCCCGCACCACGATGGTCAGACCCGGCACCAGGAACGCCGTCTGGCGGGCGCGCTGATGCAGGTGCTCCAGGGAGAGCTTGGCGTCCTTCAGGAAGATCTGACGGTCGGCCCAGTAGCGCACGCGCGTGCCGGTGCGGGTCTTCGGGATCCGCTTGATCTTGCGCAGGCCGCTCGCGGCGTCGAAGGCCGCATCGGGACCGGCCGCCTTGAACTCTCCGGGAGTGCCGCGCCGGAAGCTGACAGCATGAGTGTTCCCCGCGCGGTCGACCTCGATGTCCAGGCGGGCGGAGAGCGCGTTCACCACGGAGGCGCCCACGCCGTGCAGACCGCCGGAGGCCGCGTACGAACCGCCGCCGAACTTGCCGCCGGCGTGCAGCTTGGTCATCACGACCTCGACACCGGAGAGGCCGGTCTTGGGCTCGACGTCGACCGGGATGCCGCGGCCGTTGTCCCGCACCTCCACCGAGGCGTCATCGTGCAGGATGACCTCGATGTGGTCGCAGTACCCCCCCAGCGCCTCGTCGACGGAGTTGTCGATGATCTCCCAGAGGCAGTGCATCAGGCCACGACTGTCGGTCGAGCCGATGTACATGCCCGGGCGCTTGCGTACGGCCTCGAGCCCCTCAAGGACGAGCAGGTGCCGCGCGGTGTAGTTGGAACCGTCCCGGTCTGCTCCTGCCAGCAGCGCTGTGGACGGCACGGACGTCTCGGCGGTCACGCGGTTCGCTCCTCGCTGAATTTCAGGTGAGGCCCTTTTGGGTAAGGGCCCGGCTTCGGTTGCCGCTCAGAGGGTACCGAGGCCTGGTAGAGCCGTTGTAACGCCACCCTCGTCTGAACTCAGACTAGTCCAGGGTCGCATGGGTGTTCGATCCCTCGATGGAGTGAAGTACATATCACGTTCCCTTCCAGGCATGAACCATTTAGGCTCCGGGCACGTCCTCATGAACAACCGGCAACCCAGCCGGGAGGACCGGCCCTGACAGACAGCGCGAACCCGTACAGACACAAAGACACGCAATACGGCACATTCGCCGCCAACCGGCAGCTGACAGCCGGCTCGGAAAGAAATTTTCGAGGAAAAGCCGCGAGCGGGAACGTTTTCGGCCTGGTTGGATGTTGACCCTGGTACGACAGCTCGTCGAGCTAGAGAAGAGGCGACGTGACTACTGTTCTGACCCCCGCGAGCCCGCTGACGGCCGCTGACCGCTGCGACCGTTGCGGCGCCCAGGCATATCTGCGCGTCGTCCTCCTGAGCGGCGGAGAACTGCTCTTCTGCGCCCACCACGGTCGCAAGTTCGAGCCGGAACTCAAGAAGATCGCCGCTGAGATACAGGACGAGACGGAGCGACTGACAACCGTTCCCGAGAGCGTCAACGACGAAGAACGCTGACACTTCGCATCAACGACGAGCGAGTGCCGGCACAGGCCGGTGCGCGGGCGGCCACCCCCTCGACACAGGGGGTGGCCGCCCGCTCTCGTACCGTGTTCGAGTTCGCTCTCAGCGGCTCCTCCTCAGCGTCCGGACGACCTCCGACACCCGCGTGTAGACGCCGGGGTTTCCGGCCAGCCCACAGCCGCTCCCCCAGGAGACGAGACCGATGAGCCGCCCCTGGGCGACCAGCGGTCCGCCACTGTCTCCCTGACAGGCGTCCCTACCGCCCTCGATCTCGCCGGCGCACAGCATGGAAGCGGACTCGTACCTCCCGTCCGCACTGCCGGGATACGCCTGGCGGCAGACGTCGTCGGGCAGCACCTTCACACGGGCGGCCCGCAGACCTCGCGCATAGGCGCCGCTCCCCGTCGTATCGCCCCAGCCGTAGACCATGGCGGCCGTGCCCGGCTCGTACGCGGGGTCCCCGGACGGCGCCATACGGATGACAGAGCCCCCCGGAAGCGGGGAGGCGAGGGTGAGCACCGCGAAGTCCCCGGCGTTCGTGTAGCGGTCGTACACGGGGTTGACCCAGATGTCCCGCACGGGGATCTCGGCGCCCTCTCCGGAGAGCAGATCGCCGCGGCCCGTGATGACCCTCAGGTCCCGGGCCTGCCGCGGCGGCGCCCCCAGGACGTCCTCGCCCACACAGTGGGCCGCGGTCAGCACGGTCGCCCGGTCGATCGCCACGCCACCGCAGAACTGCCCCGCGCGCGTACCCCCGAACCGGTCACGGCTGGACAGCGCCACCGTCCACGGGCTCCTGGAGATCTCGACCGGATGGCCGCCGATGATGATGTCGGCCGCCGCGCGGCCGGGGGACACCAGCGGTATCGCTGCCGCCGCGGCCACAAGGGCCAGCGCTGAGGCGAAAGGACGGCGCATGCGCGCTCCTCACTCTGGGATGGTCATGGAACACCCAGAGTGATCCAGCGTGCGTGGGCCCGCACGCCGCACATACGCCGAGGGCCCGGCTCCCCTGTAGGAGCCGGGCCCTCGGTGACGTGAGGCCGAGACCTAGTCGAGGTAGTCGCGCAGCACCTGCGAACGCGACGGGTGACGCAGCTTCGACATCGTCTTGGACTCGATCTGACGGATGCGCTCGCGCGTGACGCCGTAGACCTTGCCGATCTCGTCGAGGGTCTTCGGCTGACCGTCGGTGAGACCGAAGCGCATCGAGACGACGCCCGCCTCGCGCTCGGACAGGGTGTCCAGCACCGAGTGCAGCTGCTCCTGGAGGAGCGTGAAGCTGACCGCGTCGGCCGGGACGACAGCCTCGGAGTCCTCGATGAGGTCACCGAACTCGCTGTCGCCGTCCTCACCCAGGGGGGTGTGCAGCGAGATGGGCTCGCGGCCGTACTTCTGGACCTCGATGACCTTCTCCGGGGTCATGTCGAGTTCCTTGGCCAGCTCCTCCGGGGTGGGCTCGCGGCCCAGGTCCTGGAGCATCTGGCGCTGCACGCGCGCGAGCTTGTTGATGACCTCGACCATGTGCACCGGGATACGGATGGTGCGGGCCTGGTCGGCCATCGCTCGGGTGATCGCCTGACGGATCCACCAGGTGGCGTACGTGGAGAACTTGTAGCCCTTGGTGTAGTCGAACTTCTCGACCGCGCGGATCAGACCGAGGTTGCCCTCCTGGATGAGGTCCAGGAAGAGCATGCCGCGGCCGGTGTAACGCTTGGCCAGGGAGACCACCAGACGGAGGTTGGCCTCCAGAAGGTGGTTCTTGGCGCGGCGGCCGTCCTCGGCGATGATCTCCAGCTCGCGCTTGAGCTTGGGGGCGAGCTTGTCGGCGTTGGCCAGCTTGTCCTCGGCGAACAGACCGGCCTCGATGCGCTTGGCGAGCTCGACCTCCTGCTCGGCGTTGAGCAGCGGGACCTTGCCGATCTGCTTGAGGTAGTCCTTGACCGGGTCGGCGGTGGCACCGGCCACGGCGACCTGCTGGGCCGGCGCGTCGTCCTCGTCGTCGTCGGAGAGAACGAAGCCCTTGTTCTCGGCCCCCTCCTCTTCCTCTTCGCCGGGCTTGCCCGCGGCCACGCCTTCTTCGGAAGCCTCGTCATCGACGAGCTCGGCGTCGTCCTTCTTGGAGGTGGTCTTCTTGGCCGCCGTCTTCTTGGCGACCGTCTTCTTCGCGACTGCCTTCTTGGCGGTCGTCTTCTTGGCAGCGGCCTTCGGCGCGGACGCGTCCTCGGTGGAATCGTCGGAAGCGGGCACGACGGGGGCGGCGGTGGCGGCGGTGGCCTTCTTGGCAGTCACCGTCTTGGCGGCGACCGTCTTGGTGGCGGTGCGCTTGGCCGGACTCTTCGCTGCGACGCTCTTTCGGGTGCGCTTGGGCTCCGCGGCACTGACCATCAGCGTCACACCCTCTTCCTCGAGGATCTGGTTGAGGCTGCGCAGTACGTTCTTCCACTGAGTGGCCGGAATCTGGTCAGCTTCGAAGGCCCGACGCACGTCATCGCCGGCGATCTGCCCCTCAGCCTTTCCCCGCTCAATGAGCGCCATGACAGAGACGGACTCGGCGATCTCCGGCGGGAGCGTACGGGATGTGCTGGCCGACACGAACAACCTCTCGGAACGTTGGAAAACGGCTTCCGGCCCCGTCCAGGATGGACAGGAGCCGACGACCGCCGACTTGGGGATTGGTCGACGGCGCGGGCGGGGGCCGGGAAGATGCACAGCGCCATGAACGGCGTCCGTATTCCCTCCGCGGCTGTCACCTCTTAAGTCATCGCGCTGTTCCGAGGAGCGTTACGCCCAATCTGCGTGGCCCGAGTCACACCCCGTAAGCGCTCAAAAGCGTACAGATGTGGTCAGAGAAGGTCACCTGGTGGGTTCACCCCCCATCGCGCCGCCGGACCTCGCCGGATCCCAGGAGGGTCCGGCGGGGTCCGACAGGAGATGGTTCGCCGGCCGAGCGATGCCACGAGAGGACATACGCCCCCGACCGCGCCGCCCTCGGTACGCGGTCAGTGCTCGCGCGGCGCGGGCACCACGCGCTCCACCTCGGGGTGGACGGTGAGAAGTTGGCGCATGGCCGCCTCGGCCGCCGCGCCGTCGGCCGCCGCGAGCGCGTCGGCGATCCGGCCGTGATGCGCAAGAGAGACCTCGGTCGGCCGGTCACACCCGGTGACGGGGCCTCCGGAGACCTGGAGGGCAGCCGACACGATCCCGGAGAGGTGCTCCAGCATGCGGTTGCTCGCGAGCTGGATGAGCAGCGAGTGGAACTCCGCATCGGCTCGCGAGAACGTCAGCGCGTCACCCTGCGCCATGGCGTGGCCCATGATCTCGACCATGTCGCCGAGGCGCTGCTGGACGTCCTCGCGTCCGTGCCCGGCGGCGAGGCGGGCGGCGAGCGGCTCGATCGTCCAGCGCAGCTCGCTCAGCTCGCGCCGCTGGTCGTCGCGCTGCGGCCCGAAGGCCCGCCACTCGATGATGTCCGGGTCGAGGAGGTTCCAGTCGCTGACGGGGCGCACGCGCGTGCCGACGTTGGGACGGGCGCTGACCAGGCCCTTGGCCTCCAGGACCCGGAGCGACTCACGGACGACGGTGCGGGAGACCTCGAACCGCTGACCGATCTCCTCGGGCACGAGCGGGCGGTCCGCGCCCAGGTCGCCGGAGACAATCATCTGGCCCAGCTGCTGGACGAGTTGGCCGTGCAGCCCGCGTCCGCGGCTGCCCGCGGTGCGCCGGCCCATACGGCCCAGCTCTGGGTCCGCGCTCTCCCACACGGGGGCGCCGACGCGGTCGGCACCAGGGGCCTCTGCATAGGGGTAGCGGTCGAGTTCGCCCGGGCCGGCCAGGCCGGAGTCTGCGGAGCGGGCGGCGGTCATCATGGTGTGCGCAAGGGTACTCACGGATCCTTTGTCGGCGTCGCCCTCAACTCCCTTGAGGTCTTTGGTGAAAAGCACACGAAAGGGTGATCGCTCACACCGTCGCAATTGACGCCTTATCGGAAAGAAATGGGCGTTCTCCGGGGAGTTGTGAGCACGACAGGAACGGAAGGGCGCGGACGGTCGTCATCGGACCCTGCTCCGCAGGGTCATGAGCAGATATGCGCAGAGCAGGGCGGTCAGCGACAACATCAGCGCGCCGCCCACGGGTTGGGCGATCACCCGCACCCCGGCCGCCAGATAGCGCTCCCCGCCGAATGGCCACTGCATCAGCACGAGCTCGCGCAGCCGCTCCGAAAACCCGGCGGCCGTCCGCACGGACGGTCCCTCCAAGGTCTTTTGTACGAGCGGTACGACGAGGATCGGCACGGCGAGCACCGCGGCCAGCCCGGCGGTCGTGGACCGGAAGATGCCCGCGGCCAGTACGCCCGCCCAGGCACAGCCCACCATGAGGCCGATCCAACCGGCACTCAGGGAGAGCCAGTCCGCGGGAACTCCGGTGAGCTCCCGTCCGTAGACGAGATAGAGCATTTCGAGGTCGCAGCCCACGGTGAGGACTGCCAGCACCAGCGCGGTGACTCCGGAGACGAGAAGTTTGGCGGCGAGCAGTCCCAGGCGGCGGGGCACGGTGCCGCGGTCCGCGGCCAGGGCGGGGTGGCGGAACTCCTCGCCGAAGGCGATCGCCCCGAGCAGCCCCGCGCCGAGCGCGGCGGGCGGCAGCGGGAAATCCTGCGGCCACGCCGCCAGGAGGTACGGCTGGGGCGTGTGCCCGATTCTGGCGAGGAGTACGGACAGGAGTGCGGAGGTGACGAGCACGGCGGCCACGACCAGGTAGCCGGTGCCGACCCCGGCGGCGCGACGCAGTTCGTAGCGCAGCGGTCGCAGTGGGCTGGGAGCCTGCCGTACGGCGATGGGGGGCGGGAGCGGCGGCAGCGCGTCGTCTGTCGGCTTCCGGGCCGGGCCGGGCGCGCCTGCTTCGGGTGCTCCGCTCCCGGTCGGCTGCACGGCGGCCGACCCCATGTCGCCGATCTCGTCGGCTAGTTGGTGTACGAGGATGCTGTGCCGGAAGGCCGTCTCGCCGACGTCGGCGCACGTGCTGCCGTACACCGAGAGGCGGTTGCCGTCCTCTCGTACGACCTCCACCGAGCGCTGTGCGGCCCGGGCTTCCTTGGTGAGCAGAGCGCCGAGACGGGCGGCGTGCGGGCTGCGGACAGCGACCCTGGGGCGCAGTCGTGTGCGGGCGAAGTCGGCGGCCTCCTGGTCGGCGGCGAGCCTGCCCTCCTCCAGCGCGACGATCCGGTCGGCGGATCGTGCGGCCTCCTTGGCGTCGTCCGTGGTGAACAGCACGGTGCCGCCCTGGGTGGCATGCGCGCGCAGGATCCCGTGCAGCCAGCGGCCTTCACGTGTGGAGAGCCCGTCTGCGGGGTCGTCGAGCACGAGGGTGTGCGGGTCCGACAGCAGTGCGCAGGCCAGGCCGAGGCGGCGGTCCATCCCGCGCGAGAGGGTGCCCAGTCGTTCGTCCCGCAGGCTGACCAGACCCACCACTTCGAGGACTTCGTCCGCGCGCCGCACGGGTACTCCCGCGGCGGCGCACAGCATGCGGAGTTGGCCCCGGACGGTGCGTGCCGGATGCCCGGGAACCTCACCCAGCAGCACGCCGATCTCGCGCGACGGATGGGCGATCCGGTGCAGCGGGCGACCTCTGAAGTAGGTGATTCCGCGGCCCTGTTGGAGTTCGAGCATGAGCTTCAGCGCTGTCGTCTTGCCGGCGCCCGTGGCCCCGAGGAGCGCGGTGACACGACCCGCGTGTGCCTCGAAGGACACATCGTCCACGGCGGGCGGAAGCTCCTTGCGGGGGTTGCTGGTCAGTCCGATGGCCTGGATCACCCGAAGCAAGATAGCGCGACATTTCCGGTTTTCCGGGCACCTTGGAACTCGTCTCGTCAGACCTCGGGGCGCAGCATCGGCGGATTGAGCAGCGTGGCGCCACCCGCACGGAAGAGCTGGGCGGGGCGGCCGCCCTGGCGTGTAGTGGTACCGCCCGTGGGCACGAGGAAGCCCGGCGTGCCCGTCACCTTGCGGTGGAAGTTGCGCGGGTCGAGCGCGACGGCCCACACCGCCTCGTACACACGGCGCAGCTCGCCGACGGTGAACTCGGTCGGGCAGAAGGCGGTGGCCAGGGACGAGTACTCGATCTTGGACCGGGCGCGCTCCACGCCGTCCGAGAGGATCTGCGCATGGTCGAAGGCGAGCGGTGCCGCCTGCTCGCCGTCGCGGCCGTACCCGCCCTGCTGGAGCAGTTCCTCGACGGGCGCCCAGCGCGCGCTGTTGGCGTCGCCTCCCGCTCTGGGTGCGGGCAGATCGGGGGCCAGCGCAAGATGGGCGACGCTGACCACCCGCATCCGGGGATCGCGCTTGGGGTCGCCGTAGGTCGCGAGCTGCTCCAGGTGCGCGCCGTTGTCCTGGGCGGGGGCGGCCGGGTCGTGGGCGCGCAGCCCGGTCTCCTCGACCAGCTCCCGCGCCGCCGCCTGCCCCAGGTCCTCGTCCGTCCGTACGAAGCCGCCGGGGAGCGCCCACCGCCCCTGGAACGGCTGCTCGCCCCTCCGTACCGCCAACGCGCACAGGGCGTGGCGGCGCACGGTCAGCACGACCAGATCCACGGTGACAGCGAAGGGCGGAAAGGCTGACGGGTCGTAGGGCATGCGGCGATCATAGTCGTCTGCCTGACGATAAACACTCCCTTCGTCGGCCGCATCCACGGCTGATCCTTTTCCGTCCGCTACGAACATCACCGCTGCCGTCGATGACCGTTCCGGGCCACATCCTGCAAGGTCACGCTCCCAGTCGCAGTCCGTCGGTCGCCTCCTCGACCATGGCGAGACCGAGCCTGCTGACCCGTACGGAGAAGGGGGCACCGGCGATCCGCAGCCCCGTCAGTCCGATCGCGCCCAGCGGCGCACTGCGTACCGGGCGCAAGGTCACCGTCCCGGCCGGAGCGTCGGGGCGGATCCCCGCGAGCGTGGCAAGGAGCAGCACTCCCGCGGCCGCGGCGGTGGCCGCGGGCCGACAGGCGGCGGGATGGGGCAGGGGAGCGCTCCCTTCGGTGCGCTGCTCACCCGCGTACATCTCCGGGAGCCGGTACCCAA